>JAZSCN010000001.1:0-27548 GCA_045602925.1 Oscillospiraceae bacterium
ATTGTCAGCGTTAAAAATCCAACTATTAAAGTAAATGGAAAGAACTTGCTTAATACATCAGGCACAACGCAGACAAAGAACGGCGTTACATTTACTTTCAATGCCAATAAAAGTATAACAATCGAGGGTACAGCTACAGCCATAACAACAGTTACTATGAACAACAATTTGCCGACACTTCCAATAGGAACAATGGTTACTCTAAAGCCAAACGGCAATATCGCAGGTTGTTATATCCAAATCAACTATAAGGATACAGATGGTAAAGAATATAGTTTCCTGAACATCTCAGAAACTGATGTTGCAAAGAGCAAAGCAATTCCTGTTGATTTCTCACACATCAGCTCTTTCTTTGTTGGCGTTAGACAAGGTTCAACGGTCAATACCACAATTCGCCCACAATTAGAAATAGGCACCATTGCCACAGCGTATGAGCCGTACAAGCCGGCACAGACACTCACTGTTTCAGGAACTTTCCGAGGATTACCCGTCGCAAGTGACGGTAACTATACCGACTCAAGCGGAAGGCAATGGATTTGTGACGAAATCGATTTGGCAAGAGGTGTCGTAGTTCGCCATCTGGATGTCATAAGGTCTTATAATGGGGAAAGCGTAAAGACCCCTTTTGTTTCAACAACAGGGGAGCTTTCGCAAGGCGCAACAGTCGTGTATGTCCGCGAAACACCGATTGAAACAGCCCTCACAGAAGCAGAGCTGACAAGCTATAAGTCGCTTAAAACCAATTTTCCTTGTTCAACAATCACAAATGACAAAAACGCAGGCCTTAAAGTCATGTATGTAGCCGACACAAAAGCCTACGTCGATAATCAGTTCAAGATGCTGTTTGCACTCTTGTCATCAAACTAAAGGAGTAATGAAAAATGTTTAGTATCAGAGATTTTATTGTAAAGACACTTAAGGGTATGAAGGGCTTTTATCCCGATTTTCAGATTAGAGAGTACGCTCTTAATTGGTACGAAAAAGGCAAGCTCACCGAGAACGACCTCTCAGAGCTTGAACTCTTTTTAGCAGAAGAAGTCGAGGAAGAGCACGCCGACAATATCGAGGAGATAGCATAGTGGATTCCACAGTAATTGTAGCATTCGTGTCACTCGCAGGAACGCTTATAGGCTCTTTCGCAGGTATCATAACTGCCAATAAGCTCACGAATTATCGAATTGAGCAGCTCGAAAAGAAGGTAGAAAAGCATAACGGCGTTATCGATAGGGTGTATAAGCTCGAGCGCTCGGATGCCGTAGAGAACGAGGAACTCAAGGCCATAAATCATCGGATTTCTGACCTCGAGGGTTACCACAGATAAGGAGGACTATATGCAGAATTTTAAAAAATGGATTAAGTGTGCAGGCGTGCGAGCTCTGAAAACAGTAGCCCAAACAGCTATCGCAACTATCGGTACCGCCACTCTCCTGAGCGACGTCAATATAGTCGCAGTCTTGTCAGCCTCAGCACTTGCAGGGATGCTCTCAATGCTGACAAGTATTGCAGGCCTGCCGGAAATGGAGGTGTAGCTATGGCAAAGGTTACCCAAAACGAGCTTGTAAGCTTTGCGAAATCAAAGCTGGGTACCCCTTACGTCTATGGCGCTAAGGGGCAAAAGCTCACCGAAGGCTTATATAACGAGCTTAAAAAGCGTTACGGCTCACTTGTGTGGCAAAGCGATAGAAATAAGGTTGGTAAGGTGTGTACCGATTGCTCAGGGCTTATTTCCTGGTGCACAGGTGTAGTGAGAAATTCCACAAGCTACAAGTCAACAGCTGTAAAAACCTTGCCAATCTCAAAGCTTTCGCAGGCCCAGAAAGGCTGTGCCTTGTGGCGACAAGGTCATATAGGTGTCTACATAGGTGACGGATATTGTATAGAAGCCAAGGGCTCAGCCTACGGCGTCGTAAGAACAAAGGTGCAGGGTGCAGGCTGGACTCATATCCTCTGGCTTTGCGATGTAGAGTATAATACCGTAAATGCCAATAAAACATACTTTAGAAAGTGTGCCTATAAGGGATATTCTATCGTCGACGGACTAAAGTCGATAGGCGAACAGTCAGCGTTTTCCTACAGACAGAAAATTGCCAAGGCAAACGGCATTTCAGCCTATGTCGGACTCCCTTCACAGAACACCAAAATGCTCTTTCTTTTAAAGGAAGGAAAGCTTATAAAGCCATAGAGCATAATAAAAGCCGAGGGTGTGTATCCTCGGCTTTTGCTGTTTTTACATAAACTGTGTGTTGCGGTTTTCATACATCAAACGGGTGATTTCCTTAGACACAAGCTCTACGTTTGCAACATAGTTGCACTTGTACTTGTCTGTCCTTGTGGTGATGGTAAGTTTGCCCCACTCATACTGAAAGCCTCGTGATGAAGCCCTGTAGTAAGAAACATCAGTAATATCTGACGGCGAAATAGTCTTGTTGCAAAAGTGTAATATAAGCATACCGCTGTCATCAAGGCTGATTACTCTCTTAGGTGTCATCAGTATTCCTGCAAGAATTGCAGCGCCCAGCAGCGTAACTATCAATCCTGCTATGAATATAGCGGGTTCCTCTTGCTTGGCTGACACTCCAATCATGAATATACCGACAGCGGCAACAAACCCGTACAGAAAGCTTATGCCACCCTTCTTTTCAGCAATCACTCTCATATAAACACCCCTTTAATTTGCAATGTTTTTAAAGTAAAAGATTGCAAGCTGTGTCCTGTCACGAAGCGATAGCTTTTCGAGTACAAGACTTACCGAGTTTCGTACAGTACCCTCGCTAAGATAAAGCTTTGATGCAATTTCCTTGTTGTTAAGTCCGTCAGCAACAAGCCCGATTATTTCCATCTCACGCTCGCTAAGGTCGTGCTCCTCGGGGGAAAATTCAGCCCTGTGTGTCCCGATAACCTCAGGGAGCTTATCAATAACAGCGTCGCCGAATACCCTCTGCCCACGGTTTACAGCCTCGAGTGCAGGAGCGATTCCCTCAAAATCCTGCTTTAATATGTAGCCCTTCGCACCGATAGAAAGAGCCTTAGCAATGTACTCATCATCAGAGAAGGTAGTGAGGAAAAGAATTTTAGCATCAGGGAACTTAGCGAGGATTTTTTCTCCCGCCTCAAGTCCTGTCATACCGTTCATTCTTATATCCATAAGCGCAATATCAGGCCTGTGCTCCTCGTAAAGCGAGATTGCCTCCTCGCCACAAGAACCGATTGCCAAAACCTCTATCCCGGAGCCTGCCTCAAGTATAGTCTTTAGCGATATAGCAACAAGCTTGTCGTCATCAGTTATCGTTATTTTCATTTTCCAGTAGCTCCTTTTTAGAAACTGTTACGAATATGCGAAATCCATTCTTGTTGTCAATTTCGCATACCCCACCAAGTGACATAACTCTGTCACGAATGTTCTGTAAGCCGATTCCACTGTCCTCTATAGCCTTTTGACTGCCGTTGTCTGAAAAAACAAGTTGCCAGAATGCAGGATGCTCACGCAAAAGTACGGTAACCTTGTCGCAGTCAGAATGCTTTATTACATTAGAAACAGCCTCTTTTATAATACCGATAAAGCATAGCTTGAGCTTTGTCGGTACAGTCTCAGGAATATCGCAATCAAGCACTACGTTAATATCCTTGCGGATAGCGCTGAGCGCATCCTTGACGGATATTGTAAGATTTATAGATTCATCATGTAGCCTGTGAACACTCATTCTTATGCTGTCCATAGCCCCGGATAGTGTCTGTCCAACGCTTGTCAGCTGCTCCTTCATAAGCTCATCCTTCTCAACTACCTTCATAGCACCAATTTGAAGAATTGAGCGTGACAGCATGTGCCCTACGTTGTCGTGAATCTCTCTCGCAATACGGTTTCTCTCGCCTAAAGTAGCCAGACGAATTTCATAATCCTGCCTGTCAAGTAGCTGACGATTTCTCTCAGAAAGAAGATTTTGCCTCTCAATGTTGTCATCTCTGATTTTGATAAGCTTCTTTTCGTAGTCGTCAAGGCGTATGGATTTTATTGCCAGCGCAAGCGATACCATAATGCCAAAAATCAGCAGGCCTGCAGCGTTGTCTTGAAGCCTTGAAATACCCGTTGCCACCGAAACTAACGGTATAATAAGAAAAATCGGCTTTCGAGAAACAGCTATGTCATAAACGATTATCGGAATAAAAAGCAATAGCTCAGGTAACGCAAAAGTGCTAATACAGTATATTATCGGTATGATATAAATGTATGGCTTGTCGCTCGAGATTATTTCAAAAAGACAAGTGCAGGTTAAAATCGCTAGTATGCAAATAACAGGTAGCGCAAGACTGCCTTTTAGAAATACAAAGGGCAGGCACATCAGCAGTATAACAGACTTGTCGAAAAGTCTTCTCATATTATTATATCACCCTTACTATCGAAGAAGCTTTTTGTATAGTGCCCCCGTAAGCTTTGACGGAAGTGCAAACAGTATAAGCTGTGCCACACTAGGAACAATAAAATCAATAAGCGAGGAAAAACCACGTCTGTGCATGCTCCAGCGCACCTTGATAAATGCCTTAGTGTTTCTGAAATTGCGCCTTCTGTCAAGATTACCCTCGGTAACCCTGTATCTTAAAAGCACCTTCGGAATGTTGCCACCTACAGCACCGTTTTGAAGCATTCTTGTAACAAAGTCATAGTCCTCACAGCGTATAAGCTCAGCATCATAACCACCACATGCGAGCGCAACACTCTTTTTAAAAAGCATAGTCTGATTGTTGAACGGATTACGCCTCTTAGCAAATTTCATTACAGCCCTTGCAGAAAGCGGAACCTTTCTTGTGGCAATAGCATCGTTTGTTTCAGAAGAAAACTCCTCAATGTATGAGCCGATAATGTCAAGCTCAGGGTGAAGCATCATTCTCTTGACCTGCTCTTCAAATCTTTGCGGCAAGGCAATGTCATCGCTGTCCATCTTGCCGATAAGCTCGTTTTTGCATAGCCTTAAGGAAAGATTTGCGCATTGTGCCGTTCCAAGCTTTTCTTTTGTACGGAAAACTCTGATAACGTCACCGTGCTTTTGAGTGGCACTTTTCAAAACCTCGTCAAGCAGGGGAGTCAGCTTGCCGTCACATATTATAACAAAGTCATCAGTCTTGTGAGTCTGATTCAGAATACTCTCAATGCTCTGTTTGAGAAAATGAGCATCTTCCTTGTCGTATACCGACATAGCTACGCTGTAGGGAGATAGCTTGTTAGGAACGTTGTTTTTCATTTTTCCTCCTAAATGATTAGACTAATTGTCAATAACATTATAGTATACCCATAGCGTTTTGTCAATTATTGCAGTTAAAAATGAAAAAGCTGCGTAAAGGCTTGAAAAAGGCAAATAAATGTGGTAGAATAACCAAAGTGAAACCACGAAAGCTAAGCTTTAAGATAATTAGTATGACAAGATGTATGGAGGTTCTGTATAAAAATGAACAGAAGAGAACAGTTCAAGCGAGTTATAATGTTCTTTGATTCGCTTATACTGGTTGGACTTGTGGTTGCCTCGTTCGGATTTTTGTGGAATGGTTATTATAACCTTACAATTATTGATAATCCATTTTTCAGGAAGGGTAATTACCTTCTCATAGCTGTGTATACACTCGTGTATGTGCTCTTTGGTAATTCCTTCTCAAGCTTTAAGGTCGGCTATTCAAAGCCACTCGGACTCATAGGCTCCCAGACGCTCTCGCTTATTGGGACAAACGTCGTAACCTATCTGCAAATCAGCCTTATCGGCAGAGGCTTTGTACCGATAACACCAATGGTGATACTGACGCTTGTCGATATCGGGTATGCAGCAGTCTGGGCAATGTGTAGCTCGGTAATCTACCGTAAGATTTACCCGGCAAGAAAAATGATTATTGTCTATGGAAGTCCAAGCGCAAGAGACCTTGTAGTAAAAATGAGTAGCCGTGTCGATAAGTATATAATCTGCTCATCAATCAGCAGCGACGAGGAGCTAGACACTATAAAGGAAAGAATTTTAGATTATGAAGCAGTTATCATCTGCGACGTTCCTGCCGAAAAACGCTCTAAGATTTTAAAGTTTACATTTGAAAAGTCAATACGAACATATATTAACCCAAAGCTCTCGGATATTATAATCAGAGGTGCCGACGAGTTCCATATGTTCGATACCCCGCTTCTCCTTGCGAGAAACCAAGGCCTTAGCTTTGAGCAAAGATTTTTAAAGAGAAGCTTCGATGTGATAGGCTCACTCCTTGCTATTACGCTGACCTCACCGATTATGCTGATATCTGCTATCGCCATAAAGCTCTACGACAGAGGCCCTGTCCTCTATAAGCAGGAAAGACTTACAGAGGGTGGCAAGAAATTTAACGTCTGGAAGTTTAGAAGTATGATTCAGGATGCCGAGAAGGACGGCGTCGCCAGACTTTCTACAGAGCATGATAGCCGTATTACACCGGTCGGTAAGCTTATAAGAAAATGTCGAGTTGATGAGCTCCCACAGTTTTTCAATATTTTAGCAGGTGATATGTCATTCGTCGGCCCACGTCCCGAAAGACCTGAAATCGCTAAGCAGTATGAAGAAACAATGCCTGAGTTTGCCTTCAGATTAAAGGTCAAAGCAGGACTTACAGGCTTTGCACAGGTGTTCGGAAAGTATAATACAACACCTTACGATAAGCTAAAGCTCGACCTTATGTATATACAAAGACATTCATTGGCACTCGACTTCAAGATTATGCTGATGACAGTAAAAACAGTTTTTATTCCAGATAGTACAGAGGGAATATCCGATGGTGCAACTACAGCACTACCTGAGGAAAAACCCGAGGAAGTGCCATTTCCAAAAGAATAGCTAAAAAATAAACCTGAGAAGTGTCAAGCCTCTCAGGTTTTTTATTTAAAAAGAACTCAGTTCTTTTTTTGATAATTTTTTGGGATTTATTAATCCTCGTATGCAAGTGGATAGCATCTCCAGTCAGGGAGTTCGCTTAGTGTAAGCGAACGCTCGCTTTGATAGGTCTTCTTCCATTGCTCCTCCGAGGTGTATGTGGTCGAGAGCTTCGGACCGTCGATTGCATATTCGCCACTCCATACAGCAAACCACGCCCAGCGTGAACCATCCTCGTATGCCGAGTCAACGTCGAATAGTACACCGTTTTCGGATAACGCTACAATCTTGTTTGTTTCGGTCGAATCAAGTATGTAGTTAAAACGCTGGTCTTGCGACGAGTAATCGTATGCATCAGCATAAATATCAACGCTTATCATGTCGCAGTATTCATCCCCGGGATACCAGCTTACATTCTGTCCGTTCCATACCCAGATGAGATTGTCAAGTCCCCAGTGATTGGTGAGCCTATCATACATTAGTATCCATAAATCCTTGTATGCTTTAGCCCCACCGGAGCCCCACCAGAACCACGGATTGTTCCATGTCGGGTCACCACCAGCTTCGTGAAGAGGTCGCCAAAGAACAGGTATGTCAGCATCCTCCAGCTTTTGTAGTTCTACAGCAATCGCATCAATGTCGCTTAAAATAAGGTCGTACCCCTCTTGGTCCTCACCACTCATTATCTTAGCAAGGTCAAGCCCCTGAGTAGCCTCGGTGTAAAAGCCCCTGTACCAAGGATAGTCAGCACTGCCAACAAGATACTTGTCAGGCGCATTCCAGTGCCAAGCAATCGTTACAATTCCACCCTCAGCATCCCAAGCCTTCGCAGCCGTCAGGAACCTATCACCCTCAGATGCACCGTGAGCAACTCGGCTCGGTGAACATTCCATAAGGTCAAGTCCAAGTATCGCAGGTAAGTCGCCACAAACACGCTGGATTTCCTTGAAGGTTCTGGATTGGTCATATAGCATAGCATTATCAAGTGGATATGCATTTGAGTCGGAGTATTGTCCGGTCAGCGTGTACTTTCCGTAAATGTCTACAAGAAAGTTGTATAGCCTCTGCGTAGTATCGTTAGCGTTAGGGTTAGAGAGCTTGTGACTTACTTTGTAGATTGAAAGGTCAACCCCCTTCGAGCCTGCAATTTCAATGGCGTCAAAAGCCTGCGTGCCCGTGTAATCTTCAATAGTCACCGTGTACTCACCAGCCTCAAGATAGATGTTTGAAATAACGCTATCACAGAAAGTACCCTCTTCCTCAAACGAGAAGGTCGCACTGTCACAGTCACCAAAATTAATTCTCGACGGTGCACCGTTGCCGTCCCTTGCACCTGTTACAGTTATATCGTATCTGCCCGAGTGCTCAGCTTTAAAGGTAAAGCTAAGCGGCTCTTTTCTCGTGACGCCGGTAACATAACCACTGCCGTAAAATTTCCCGTAGACACTGTCTATCAAAACCGAAGCCTTCTCCGAAAGCACGCAGTCCTCAGCCTCTATAAAAAATCTGTAGTCGTCCGGCACGTTCGATTTCGGTATGTAATCAGAGTAATCAAGATTACCAACCGACTCTACTATCGGCTCTTTAACCTCCGACGAGTCTGACACAGAGGCCACACTATCAGCCAAAGATGAGCTTTCCGGTATAGATGAAGAAGAATTTGAAACAGAGCAACCGAACATCGAAGCCGACGTAATAATAGCTAAAATAGCGGATAATAACCTTTTATATCGCATAGATTCCAACTTCCTTCCTAGTATTTCTATAATAATATGATACAATATTGTTATCGCAAAGTCAATATGATTGCAAAATTCTATTGACAGATTGTTGCGCGTATGATACAATTGTTATATTAATAAACGTAATAAGGCAGGTGACGGCGAAATGTTTAAATATAACTATATGAAAAGACTATTCTGGGAGATGTTTATAATCGCCGTTCTGTGCGTTGGCGGAGCTGTCGGCTGGTATCACGCAGCAGGCTTTGGAATAACAGTTTTGTGCTTTTCCTTTGCCGCTGTCTTGTCTGTCGCAGTGTGCTTCTTCATCGCAATGTATTCAAGACTTTATGTAAGACTTGAATCAATAATGGATTCTGCCGAACAGCATTTCGTTATGCTAAGACCGAGAAAGCGTGACTATAACGTCTACGGCTCTCAGTCGTTTATAAAAAAGCTTGACGAAATTCTCCCGCAACGTTCAGAGATTTCTACAGAAGAATATGACTACTTCTATACAAGCCTATCTTCTGCAGCTGAAATGATTGGTGGAGAGGTGTACTATAGATATAAAACCAATGACCACGAGCTCTGGCTCAGATTTAAAAGAGTGTCGGATAAGGGTAGAGTGTCACTCCTCGTAATCGACGTTACCGATATGTACCTCCAGCGTGTGTATATGATGCAGAACGAGTATTACGATACCCAGAGTAGACTGTATAATAGAGATTCAATGCTCACTAAGGTCCAGCAGTTTATAGACGATGGCTGTAAGATGGGCTATTTTGCTGTGCTCTCTGTAAATGGTACAGAAAAGGAGCTCGCAACTAACAGTAGCGACGTCGAGAATGCCCTTAACGAGCTCAGCTATTACCTCAAGAGAGTTTCCACAAAGCGTGTTATTATCGGTAAGGCGTCAAGAAGTAGCTTCCTTATCTTCTTTGCAGGCTCTAATATCGATATAAACTATGAGCTTTCAAAGATTTTAGCATCAGCAAGAAAGATTATATCCGACTACGCCCCTTCTTCTAAGCGACTTACAGTTGCATGCGGCTGTTGTGGCTATCCTGAGCATGCAAGCAATTCTCAATCACTTTGCTCTAAGGCAGAATTCGCTATGCGTGAGGCTGCCGCTACAAATTCAGCTAACGCCGTGATGTTCTCTAAGGAGAAGTATAACGACGAAAAGCTCGTGCAAACCAAAGCGAAGGCCGTTCACGAGGTGCTCGCTAATGGCAATATCGACTATAAATTCCAGCCTATCGTCAATGCCAGAACAGGTAAGATTTTCGCTTTCGAAGCACTTATGCGCCCAATTAGCGATATTAAACTCTCACCAACAGATATCATCGACGTAGCTACTAAGGATAATTGCCTGCTCGATGTCGAAAGACTTACCTTTAACGAGGTGCTCAAGCGTATCGAACAAAACGAGATACCACTCGGCGACCGTAAGGTGTTCATTAATAGTATTCCTAATACGCTTATTCCCGAGGAGGAATTCTCAAAGATTTCCGAAAGATTTGGCAGGCTCTTTGAGCATACAGTTATCGAGATTACTGAAGAACTAAACTTCGACGACGAAAGCTTTAAGAACTTTAGAAACAGATTTCTGTCGCTTAACTGCCAGCTCGCTCTCGACGACTTCGGAACAGGCTATTCTAACGAGTCTAACCTCTTAAAGTTCCAGCCTTCATTTTTGAAGATGGATAAAGCACTTATCGAGAATATGGATACCGACCCTCAAAAGCGTAATCTCGTGGAAGGTATCGTAAATTTCGCTAAGAAGCATAATATCAAGATTATCGCAGAAGGCGTCGAAACAAGAAAAGAGCTCGAATCTGCTATTTCAATTAATGTAGACTATATCCAGGGCTTCTATACAGCCAGACCGAACTTTGAGTTTGTAGAAAAAATTTCTGATGAAATTGCCGACCATATCGTTGCCTTGAACCTTAAGCATAAGAGCATAGATTCAAGTAAGATCTATGAAACTCAGGAACCCGGCGAGCTCGATATCGTTGAGCTTGCACTCAAGGGCTATTCTAATGTTATGGTTAAGCATAGCCCGATTAAGTTTGTCGGCGAAACTATCCGTACAGCAGAAATCAGCGTCATCGTGCAGGACGATTTTTCTGCACAAATGACCTTCGAAAACTGCTCGCTCGCAAGACATTCAGGCCAGCGATTCTTTATGATGCTCGGCGAGAACTCAAGCGTAGAGCTTGTTATGACCGGCGAGAACAAATTTTCCGGTGGCTTTAATGTTCCGGTTGGCTCAGAAATCAGCGTAGTGGGCGACGGGAAGCTCGAGCTTTCACTTACAACCGATAGTCCGGTTGCCTTCGGTAGCCATTCAAAGAGTGGATACGGTAGAATTGATTTCTCGTATGCCGGCGAATGTATCATAAAGCAGTATGGAGAAACCTGTATCGGCTTTGGTGGTGTGTATAGTGCAATGCTTTCAGATGTTATGATAAGCAACGCTAATATCTACATCGAACAGCGTGGAGTCAATAGTATCGGCGTCGGCTCAATAGGTGGCGATGCCTCAATCGGTGTCTATAATTCCAGAATCAAAATTGATGCCAACGGCGACTCTGTAACAGGTATCGGTGTCGAATCAGGCACAGTCGATACCGAGGTTTGCTCGTCAGAAATCTCAATCAATATGGGTTCAGACAGAGCAGTCGGAGTCGGCATCCTCGAGAACGGTAGCGGTAGCATAAATATCACAGACGGCACTCTCCTTAAAACATATATCAGGTCTAAGTCAGCACTGTCTGTCGGTGCCAGAAACGGCAGACCTGAGATTTTCTGCAACGATAGTATTATCGATATCGACTGTGAGGGCGCAGAAGCTATCGGTATAGGCGATATCGACGGCGAATCTATCGTCCAGGTCAAGAACAGCTCAGTTATTAAAGGAAAAATGGCATCCGTTTCTCCTAAGCTTATCTCCACAAGCCGTGGTCAGATATATATCGATAGCGGTAATATCATTACAGACGGTGCCCCACCTAATGCAATTAACAGTAGGGGAAAAGAGCTTACATACTATAAGCTCGATAGGAGAGAGGATTTTGTTCTCGAGCATTACGACAACGGCGATAGTGGTCGCTATGTAGCTCCTGTGTACGACGGAGCATCGCAGTATATCGGTGTGTGCCTTACCGAAGGCTCACTCCCCGAGAATATAAAAACACTATAAAAAAACAAGTCCTCACAATTGTGAGGACTTAAAGTTTTTTAATACTATTCTGTAATAAGTGCAGCGTAGTAGTCGCTGAGAAGCTTTGCCGACTTGTTCATAAGATGCATACTCTCCTCGGCTCTCTCACCGTTAGAGTATATGCCTTCCTTGGCGTATTCGTTAGCCTGCTTTGCATAGTTAACAGCATTCTGAAGCTCGCTCTTTGCAGAAGCTTCCTTAGCAAGCTCTAAGCATGCGATAGAGCGTAGAGCACTGTATTCATCCTTGAAGGCTTCACTGTCCTTGTCAAGAGCACTAAGTGCCTTTTGATACTTGCCGCTGTTTATAGCTCTCTTTGCTTCAATAATTGAGTAAGCATCAGAGCTGCCGGATGAGCTTTCATCATCCTCTGGGATAAGTGATGACATTGAAATTTCAAGTACCGATGCAAGATACTCAAGTGTCTTGATAGACGGAGTAGCTACACCACTTTCAATCTGGCTGAGCATGTTTCTTGTGATAAAATCACCAACAACCTCGCTCTGCGTCATTTTCTTTGCAAGTCTTGCCTCTTTAAGACGGCGACCTAATTCAACTGAATTCATATAGTAAGTACCTCCTTGTTAACGCTTACATAAATTACTATTTAGATAAAAGAATTTACTATGCGTTAAATGATTTTTCATAAAACATCCACCTGTAAACTTTATTTACATTATAACAGATAATTGTTTGTTTTGCAAGGGGTTATTCAAAATTTTTTAAAAAATAATTTTTATAACAAAATACCACGCCTCGCCTTGACAAAATGTGTAGCGTGAAGTAAAATTTAACACGTAAAAAATTCAATTTTGAGGTCTAAATATAATGAGTAAAGGCTTAGTGAAAAAAAGGCTCTCAAAAGCCTTCACAGCTGTGTGTGCCGTGCTCGGTATACCGGCTGCCAAAAAACAGAATACTCAAAAGCTAAGTGGCAAGAAGAACAGGGTAGGGCTGATAGCTCTTCTCTGCGTCAGCGTGCTCGCTATATTCATAATGTTTTGTGCCGTCTGGATAAGATTGTCCTTCGGAAAAGTCAGCGTCGCAGCTATTATGTTTACTATCGAGTTTGCCGATGGTGGCTTTACGCCAATGGATATTATTGAGTTTGTACTTGGATGTCTGATACCGACCGTGCTCGTTTCGTATGTCGTGTGTAGACTTATTCTGCTCTCGTTTAAATATAAAAGTATCGATTATAAGCTCTCTAAAAAGTCTGACACTATAACCCTTAGGTTTTCAAAAAAGCTTTGTGCAATTCTGACTCCGATTTTTGTAGTGCTGTGTATGGGCGCGGTATTGCTTCTTATACCGATTATCCAGCATATTATGACGCTTGGCTTAAACAGCGAGATTTACGATAATTATTATGTTGCGCCTACCTCTGAGAATGTCATATTCCCCGAGCAAAAGCGTAACCTTATATACATATACTTAGAATCAATGGAGAATACCTATGCCGATAAGGAAAACGGCGGAGCGTATGACGAAAACTATATCCCAAATCTCACAGAGCTTGCATTCTCCGATGAATCTATAAGCTTTTCTAATACCGATAAGCTCGGCGGCCCGGTTGCCTTTTCCGACGGAATGAGCTTTACAATGGCGTCGTTTGTTTCGCAAACCTCAGGCGTGCCGATTTCTGCAGCCTCTAATGTAAATAAAAAGAGATATAAGCTCGATAGAATGCTTCCGGGACTTACCACCCTCGAGGATATCCTGCATGAGCAGGGCTATAATCAAATGCTGATACAAGGCAGTACCGGTAAGTTCGCAGGAACAGACCTCTATTACGGTAGATATGACGATACAGTCTTCTTCCCGTATGAAAGCTTTATCAGCGAGGAAGTCGTCCCCGAGGATTATTACGAGTTCTGGGGCGTCGAGGATATAAAGGTATACGACTATGCCAAGGAACAGCTCTCAGAGCTAAGTAAGCAGGAAGAACCCTTCGCACTCACAATCTTTACTATCGATACCCATAGACCGGAAGGATATATCTGCCCTAAGTGCAAGGAGGAGTATTCCGAGCAGTATGCCAATGTTATTTCCTGCGCCGATAGACAAATTATCGAGTTTGTCGATTGGCTCAAGCAGCAGGACTTTTACGAGAATACAACCGTTATTATCGTCGGCGACCACCCAAGTATGAACGAAGCCTTCTTTTCAGATATCGACGATTATAAAAGAAGCACATATAACTGTTTCTTGAATTCAGTCGTGCAACCTGTCAATGCAAAGAACAGAATATTCGCCCTCGTCGATATGCTGCCTACAACGCTCGCAGCTATGGGAGTTACAGTCAAGAACGATAAGCTCGGAATCGGTACAAATTTGTTTTCCGATAAGCCAACACTCGCAGAAGAGCTCGGCGAAGACGAACTAATCTATGAACTCAATATAAAGTCCGACTATTATAATGAGAACTTCTGGCTTTATTACGACTAAGCGAAAGGAAAAATATTTCTATGGAGCTTAATAGAATGCTTAGGTTTACACTTAAAAGCGTACTGCTGTTTATTGTAATTAATTGCGCAGTGGCTGTGCTCGTGCCTATAATCGCAAGTGGAATAAGTAATATAGTCGCCGTGAATTCCGTGCAGGAGTTTCTTGGCTCAGAAAAAACACTGTCACTCTTCGCCTGGATTTCTACAGTGCTCGCTATGATGTGGGTGCTGTGGGAGGATTCCAAAAAGAATACTGCATATAAAGCCTTCGACGGAATAAATACAGCTATAACCTTCCTCGCAATTTTTGTGGCGTATTTCTTCCCGGTGCTCTATATCGATAACGCAAGAGAAAAGCTCGAGGTCGCCCTCAGGCAGTATTATTATACTTGTCTCTGGATAAGAGGGGAAGGCGGCGATTACGAGATTTCAGTAATGCTCACAGCTTTAACAGGAATAGTGCCAATGGCGATTACCTATCTGCTCGGACACTATTTATATATAAGAAAGCACCCAGAAATTAAGGATTGATATTGGAATTTTAACCATTGTCAAGTGTTTTTGTGCATTTTCGTCAATCTACATAAAAATGTGCACGAAATTTTTACATTTTTACAGAATAAATAATTAGTAAAAAATCTTGATTGTTAGGTGCAATTTATGGTATAATATAAAAAATGCGTCATTATGTATTTTTGACGTAGCTTTTATTTTGGCAAAGAACTATTATGGAGGTGTAACTAGAAAGAAATGAAGAAGTTTGTTTATACTGCAAAGGATACATCCGGCAAGACCATAAAGGGTTCGATGGAGGCTGAAACCAGAGAAGAGGTTAACGCGAAAATCTACGACCAAGGTTGGTTCCCGGTAAAGGTCACTGCGGATTTGGGCAAGGGCATAAGCGGCATGCACAAATTCTCAACAAAAGAACTTTCTTTCTGCTGTCGACAGCTGTCGGCAATGATGTCTTCCGGTCTTACAATCGTTAAGGCTTTGGACATTCTTTACAAGCAAATGGATAAGAAGGACGCTCAGCAAACATGGCTCGACGTCTACGAAAGCGTACAGAAGGGTGCAACCCTCACAGAAGCTTTGCAGGAAAAGGACGGCGCATTCCCTGAATTCTTTATCAGTATGATTGGTGCCGGTGAATCCTCAGGTACACTCGATACCGTTATGGCAAGACTTCAGGACCACTACGCTAAGGAAAATAAAACATCCAATAAGATCAAGGGTGCTATGACATACCCAATCGTACTCGCAGTACTTTGTGTAGTAATGGTAATCGGTATGTTTACATTGATTCTCCCTAACTTTAGAGATATGGGTAGCGAGGAAGACATGAGTGTGTTGACAAAGGCACTGTTCGCATTCAGTGACTTTGTTATCGAAAAATGGTGGCTTCTCTTAATCATCGTTGCAGTAATCGTGTTCGCTATCATCTACGGTCTTAAGATTAAGTCAGTCAGACTTAAGTTTGACGAGCTGAAGCTTAAAATGCCAAAGGTCGGCGGCCTTATCAAGATTATCTATACAGGTCGTTTTGCAAGAACTATGTCATCCCTGTACTCATCAGGTATCCCAATGGTTGAATGCCTCGAGCGTTCATCAAAGATACTCGGTAACTCATATGTCGACGAAGCATTCGTTCAGATTATCGATGAAGTAAAGCAGGGCCAACCACTTTCAACATCTATCCAGAAGACAGAAGTATTCGACGCAATGTTCTGTTCAATCGTATACGTTGGTGAAGAGTCAGGTGCTCTCGACGAAATTCTTTCTAAGACAGCTGACTACTACGAAGAAGAATCCGACTCAGCTATCGAGCGTCTCGTAGGCCTCATGGAACCACTTATGATTGTTATCATGGGTGCTGCAATCGGCCTTTGTCTCGCAGGTATCTTCCCACTCCTGTATACAGGTCTGGACGTTGAATAAAAGTTCTTAAATATTATAGAGAGGTGAATGTAAAATGCTATCATTTGATATATCTGATAGAAAAATTTATGCCGTAAAGGGCGATAATGTCGGCGGAAAAATCAAAATCGAACGTTCATGCGAAATTGATATTCCTGCAGATATGATCGTCAGCGGTGAAGTAGTAAACCTTACAGGTGTAAGTGACGTAATCCTTACAAAGATTCGTCAGGAGAGTATGTTCGATAAGAATGCTGTTGTAACATTCTCATCAAGCAACATCGTGTTTAAGGAACTCGTAATTCCAAAGGCAAAGCCAGACCAGTTCCTTTCAATGGTACAGAACCAGATGGTTCACGAAATGGGTATCACAAATGACTTCAGTATCTCATATACTATCGTTGGTGAAGCTGGCCCAGAAAACCCAGGCGCAATGAAGGTTCTCGCAACAGCTTGTCCATTCGCAATCGTAGAAAGCTATAGAAAGCTCTTCAGCATTATGAATATCAGCCTTAAGAGCGCTAATATCAGCTGTAACTCAATCTCAAGAATCGTTATATCCGACAAGGCTAACGCAAATAGAATGCCACTTCTCGTTGTGCAGCTCGACCCTAACTTCCTCGGAATGACACTCTTCGAGAACGGCCAGATGGCTTTCGCAAGATACGTACCAATCGCTGAAGAAGATTACGATTCTGATGACTACATCATCGAAGCAGTAACAGAAAACATCTTCAGAATGACCCAGTTTAATAAGGCAAGAGGCGGCCCGGGTATCAGAAACGTTATCCTCTATGGCCAGATCGATGACTACATTAAGTACGCTGACGAGCTCGCTAAGATGGATGTCTCAGTTTCAATCCTCCCTGTACCTTCCCAGATTACAGGTTACGAAAACTTCGAGTTTACCCTCTTCGCTAATGCAATCGGTGCCCTCTATAAGAGAAATAAGCTCACAGAACGTATCAACCTCATCGAAGTTGACTCCTCAACAGGACGTTCAAGCGGCGCAAATAAGCAGTTCTTTATGTATCTGCTCGGCGGTATCGCAATCGTTGCTGTACTTGTTGCAGCAGGAAAGTTCGCACTCAGTGCTTGGAACAACTCCGTACAGGACGATATTAAGGACGTAAACAAGAAGATTGCTCAGGCACAGCAGGAAATTGCTGAAAGTGCAAAGTACGAAATCATGCTCTCAAAGCTCGAAAAGTACTATACATCAGCTGACTATGCTAACAAGGCATTTAACTCACTCCCACTTCTTAGCCTTGAAACATACGAGCAGATTGCAACTCTCGCAATTGAAAACGGCGCAATCGTTGATACATATACAAAGACAGGTTTCGGTGACTTCTCTTATAACATCAACGGTACAATCACAATCGGTAACGTTAAGTTCACATCCGAAGAAGATATGACAAACTTCGTAAAGGCAGTTGCAGAAAGCGATTACTTCTATAAGTATACATTTACAGGATTTAATACAGAAGAACCTGTAATAGGCAACGAAGAAAACAATAATAATCCTGATGGCGAAACCAATCCGGATGAAAATCAGGAACTCACTGAAGAAACCGAACTCGTATACATCCTTCCAGAAATGACCTTGACACTCAAGGAAGGCGACTACGAAGAAATGATGGCAGCAAAGAATAAACCTGCTGCTCAGGCTAATTAAGAAAGGAGCTGACGCATAATGAATTTAACACAGAAGGATAAAATTACTCTGTCGATACTTGCAATTGTGCTCGCACTCTTTATAGGAGTATGGTTCATTCTTAAGCCAGCTTGGCAGGAAGTACAGGAAAGCAAGAAGGATTATAACGAGCTCAGAAAGGATTATACTGCGCTCGAATCACAGGTAAAGCAGATTGATACCGTAAAGCAGGGTATCCAGACAAAATATGACGAGTGTATAAAGCTCGCTGAACCATTCTATGACGACGCAACTGACTATGCTCTCCAGGATGAAGTATATAATCAGCTCGAAAGCGTTGGCATCACAGTAACATCTAACACAGTATCACATGGCATTAAGCTTCTCTCTGCTTACAGATATAAGGAAACATTCCTCGATATCCCAAGCAGCGAGTATGCAGATATCAACCCTGATGTAGAAACAAACAACGGTATTCCAGCAATAGCACCACAGACAGTAGGATGCTATACATTTAATATCGAGTTTAAGGATGCAGATAAGGATAAGATATTTGAATTTGTAGAGAACCTTAAGACATATGACCATAAAACAATGGTCGTAACAAGCCTCTCATTCGAAGTTAACGAGTTCGACGTTGACGAGGAAGATGAAGAAGATGAGGATACAAATCCAGAAGATTCAAACAACGAGAACAATAACGCTCCTCAGCCTGAGGAAGTTGAACTCGGAACAGGCAAGATTTCTCTCGAGCTCTACTATATGATGACTCCAGAGAAGCCAATCTTGGATTAATCTATTTTTACGATGGGTGAAGGCGAGAAATTGCTTTCACCATATCGTGTTTATGGTAAAGGTTCAAAAATCATCAGAAAGGATGGTATATATGGCAAACCTAAAAGCTAATCGAAAGAATAACCAAGGCGCAACACTGCTTACAGTTATAACCGTATCTTGTTTTGCAGCGATTCTTATAGCAGCAGTTTTGGGATTTGTAGCTCGTGCACATAGAAATGCGTACCATAACTATAGCTCAGAACAAGCCTACTATATCGCAACCTCTGCCCTCGGTAGTATCCATGACTATCTGGAGAAGGACGGTTCTGACTATACAACCCTGCTCAATATGGCAGCAGCAAATAGCGGCTCCGGCTCTGAAGGCGTTGTAAAGCTCGGCGACTTGGATATGGATGACATAATCCCTGGCGGTGAATGTACAGTAAGCGTCAAGTACATGGGCACAGCGTATATCAAAGTGTCAGTAACAGGTAAGTGTAACGGACAGGAGAAGACAGTTAATGCCTACTACACCGTAACTCAGAATTCTGTTCCTGCTGAAATTGATAACGCTATCTACGCAAGCAATAATATTACATTTGCTCTCTCAGCAACAAACGCAGGTGCTATTACATCTAACGGCGCCTACGAAACTTCCAATAACTCACAGTCTAACGGTTCTATCATAACCGATGGCGACTTCCTCGTAAAGACAGCTTATACCTGGACAGATGACCCTGACGGATGCGGAAGCTTTATCGTTGTAGGTGGAAACTTCCTCAACGACAATAGCGGCACAACCTTCTACCCAGGCTATTCTAAGGTATTAACACAGAATGCTTCTGAGTTTATCTCTGTCGAGGGTGGATTTATGCCAAGACAGAGTATGTCAGTTGGTACAAACGAAAAGGTAATGGACATCTATGCTAATACCGTGTATCTCGGTGGTGTAAAGGCTACTAATACCCATTATAAGTCTGGCTACCAAGGTCCAAACTCAATGTCACTCACAATGTATGGCAATATGTATTGCTATAAGTATGAGGACGCTGCAAACCCATTGTATGACCATACCGATGACGGCGACTTTATCGTTAATAACGACGCTACATCTATGACCCTTACAGGTGACCTCTATGTAGAAGGCGATATCGTAAATACTTCTAACCACGCTATTAGAATTAACGGTACCCTCTACCTCTCAGAAACTTCTAGCATTACCACTCCTGCAGGTAAACCAATTATCTGTGAAGCAGTTAGCTGTTCAAACAATACCCCAGGTAATGTAATATCACTTATCAATAATGGTAAGATTAAAATCCCTAAGTCTTCCGGCGCAGAGGTGTACTATACAGCAGCTGAAATTCAGGCTCTTGCAAATAGTACAAACGCAGCTGACCAGGAAACTATTGCAAATATCGTTAAGACAGACGGTATCGTTCACGTATCAGCAACCAGCAGAAACTATAAGCCTTCTACTGACTACGAAGACTATAAGCGTGATTACGAAAGCACAAAGGATTTCGTTGAAGGTAATAATACAGTTAAGAACCTCTATAACTCTGCTCTCGGTTCAACTGCTAATGCTATCACAAACTTCACAGCTGGCGCATATGAAGACACAAACCTTGGTCTTACGTTCAATTATGTAGTAAATAAGAGCTATTGCTACATCGGACCTGCTCACTTCGAGTCAATAAGGGGTAAGAATATCCTTGTCGATATGACAAAGTTCACCGGCGATAGTGTTATCGTAATCGACTGTGGCAATGAGTCTCGTACACTCGAAAGCGTTAACCTTATTATCAAGAATGGTGTAAAGAATAATCAAGGTGTATTAACTCAAAATCCTGAGGGCTTCTGCTATATCATCGTTAGATATGATAATGATGATGATACAACTAACACACTTAACTTCAAGTGGGTTAATATCTACGACTATTGTACATATCAGAACGTTGTAGTGGGTGGTAAGGCTATCAACCTCACAAGCTATCCTGGTGCTGATGATACAATCGTAAATAATATCCATAATGCAAAGGTATATACACCTAACCTCGTAAGAAATTACCTTATGGTTCAGGAAGGCGATAAGATTGCGTTCACACAGAACTCTAACGAATACATGATGGAAGCTATCCTCTATGCTCCTGGCGTTAATGTCGATGACGCAGGTAATGGTAGCAACCAGCATTACTATCTGTTTGATGCTTCTGCACCTGAAACTGTTTCTAAGTTTGGTTCAACCGGTGAAAAGAGAGTAATGTTCCTCGGTGCTATGATTTGTGAATCGTTCAAAAGTGAAAGCAATACCTTCGCAGTAGCATTCTCTGCTCCTGCACCGGGCTCCGGCGTAGGTTCATCCGGCTCAGTAAATCAGACAGAGGTTAAGTTTAGCCACTACGAATCTAGATAAAGGAGGAGAATCTTATGAAATTCTTTTCAAAGCTTAAAAATAAATTGAATAAGAACAACGAGGGCCTTACTCTCGTAGAGGTTCTCGTCTCCGTTACTCTGTTTGCAATTATGGCAGGTATGATTATGGCTGCTGCAAACTTCTCAATTCGCACACAGGGCGAAACTGAAAGATGGAATGACCAGACCGGTATGCAGTCTACATACCTCTCACAGTATCGTTCTAAGCCGGTTGTAGACCCAGCAGGTGATCCTACAGCTATCGAGTTCACCGGCGGTGGAACAAAGTATGAGCTTAAAATAGTAGTAGGCTCAGATGTCCACGCAACAGGTGCTCAGGTTTCTGTATATGACGTAAATACCCAGTATAAATTGAATGCAGACGGTGAAGCTATCGCAGCAAACGAAGAGGTTAACCTTCGATTCTTCAGAGTAGATTAAGGAGGTATAGCATGGATAATATTAATGTAAAAAAGAAAAATAATAATGCCGGCTTTACCCTCGTCGAGCTTATCGTGGTAATGGCCCTTATGGGTATTATCTTTGGTGCGATTTTAAACTTTATCGAGCCAACCTCTGAGCTCTATGCAACAACAAATGCATATCTTAATCAGGAAGAAGCCGTGACCTCTATTAACACTGTCCTCAGTGATGACCTTATGTATGCTACAGACGTGTGCGTTTTCACAGGTACAGCTGACGTAGATTGGACAGATTCCCAGGTTAATCTCGCTGCATATCTTGTTAATTATGCTGCAGTTCAGACTGGCGGTCAAGCCGTAACCTATAACAACTGTATCGTTTTGGATAACAAATCAGTTAGAGACGATACAAGTAGTGCTAGTGCTAAGGGAGCTACAGGCTCAATCAGAAAGTATGCACTTACTGCTTATAATCCAACTACAGCTGTCAATACAGATAGATATGTCTATACAGATGTAACTACAGACGCATCACTTACAAGTGGTGATAAGCTATTCACAAACTACTTCGCTCTCGAAGACCTGGGCTTTATGGATGACTATAAGTTCTTCTTCACTGTAGAAGGCCCAACAAGCTCTCAGGAGCAGGTTCTCAAGATTAAGACAGACGTTTATTCTCCAACATATAATTCAAGTTCAGCTGATTATGAGTTTGTAGAGAAGAACTTCTCATCTGAGAATACAATCGAATTTGTTAATATCAATTCAGGTGCAGCAACAAGTAACTGTGACCTTGACTCAAGTGATAGTAATACTTCTTATATCTTGATTTTCTATAACAGAAGAGCTAAGATTCCTGAGGAAACTATCAACCTTACATTCAAGTGCCATACACTTAAGCCAAATGCTGAAGAGGGATATCAGGAAATTTGCTCGTTTACTGCTCCTTCAGGCTCTAATATTACTCAGACTATAATCGACATGTCTGAATCACTCAATACAATCGAGCCTACTAGTGATACACACGTTTACTATAGTACAGGTATGTATTCTACAATTCCGAATGACCCGTTCATCGAAGGTAAAACATACTATGACCTTATAAACACACCTGGTTCAGGTGGTATCATTAACCTCTATGCAGTTTATAAGCAGGAAGCAAAGAGTGCTGTTACTTATACTGTAAATATCTATAATGACTCGCAGAAAACCACACTAGATCAGTGGATTAACGTACCATACGGTGGCTCGGTCAGCTTAACAGCTAGCGTTCCTTCTGGATATGACGGTGCGTACTACGCATATTGTGGTACAACTCTCGAGGCAGACCTCTCCAATATCAAGAACGATACAGACATCTATCTCTATTATTTCAATAAGTATAATGTAAAATTCGTTCTCGAAAACGGAACTTCATATAAGGGCGGCGCGTTCGATATGGCAGGCGTCCCTGAGGGTACTTTGATTGTTGAACCTGTAGGCTTCCTCGAGCCGGTAATCGATCTAGAAAACTCTAAGCAGTATTCTTACGAATTATTGGCAAGTGATGTGTTCACAACACCTATTACAGGTAATACAACCTACATAATTAAGGAAACTGTAATAGAAATAGTTCAGCCTGAATCAGGACTTATCGGCGTAGATAACGGTGGATGGGACCCTAAAATCCATCCCATCTTGCTCAAAAATGAAACTGATGCAGAAATCACAGAAGCAGTAATCACAATCAAGTTCGATACTAACGTATCTTCACTATCGTTTACCGGATGTCCAGAAGCATATAAACTTATTTCTCACTCCGGCGATACCATTGAGATTAAATTCAAGAAGGTTAGTGCCGGCTGGTGGGTTACACTTAGCCCTCACAGCTCAACAGAAAGCCTTGTAATCAACTTATCAAATAATGCTAGTATTACTGAGATTAAATGCGAAGTAATATCATAACGATTATTATGTAATTTAAGTAGAGTATCTGCTCCCGCTTCGGTGGGAGTAGGTACTACTCTTAAAGGATATAATTAAAACAAAAATCCCCGCCCGAAAGGGCAGGGAAGCTTTTGTGTATTTGGGCTTATTCAATAAAGCCTGCAAATCTTAAATAAAGGTCAGCTAGCTGATTACCCCATATTGCACAAGTAGCAATACCAAGTGACAGCCAAGGTCCAAAGGCAAACTTCGAACCACCAGTGCAGTGCTTTATAATCATACCTGCAATCGAAGCAGTCACAAGACCAATAAAGAACGCCGCAACAGTCGCCTTGACGCCAAGGAATAAACCTGCAGCAGCCATAAGGTAAACATCACCTCTGCCCATAGCCTTTCCCTTGGAAAGAAGCTCAATGGCAAGGAGTATCAGACTTACTGCAAAGAAACCGATTATTCGGCTCTTTAAATCTGCATCGTCAATGTGATAAAGGTCAATTTCAAATTGCCAGCGAAGGTAATCAAGTATACCAAGCAGTGCAATAAGAAGTACCATATAGTTCGAGATAAGCTGTGTGTCCCAGTCCATGAAGAAAACTACAATAAGTGCCGACATTAAAAGGCAAACTAAAATAGCCTTGACAGGACTGTACATAAAGTCGTAGTACATAAAAACGAGTACATATATAATACCGTTGAGCGCCTCGACAATACAGTATCTCGGAGAAATCTTAGCTCCACAGCTGCGACACTTGCCACGCAAGAACAACCAGCTGAAAACAGGAATAAGGTCGTAACGCTTAATCTGTGCACCGCAGGTCATACAGTGGGAGTTTTGCTTGGTAAGAGACTCCTCCTTAGGCAGACGATAAATGCAGACGTTTAAAAAGCTACCAATCGTAATTCCAAAAAGGAATATGAAGGTGTATACTATAATATAGTATACAAGCTCAGAAACGGACATAAAAATCCTCCTAATATTAAGTTTTTTATATTGTAACATATTTTTTATAATTTTACAAGTATAAATTTAGCATTCAAATATAGCAAAAAGGAAGGGAATATCTATGAGAAATGTACCAATCGGTCAATATCTGGTTGAGAAGGGCCTCTTAACAGAAGAAAATCTGCAGAAGGTACTCGACAAGCAGAAGGAATCTAAGGGTAAAATGTTCGGTGACGTTATCGTCGATATGGGACTTATATCCGATAAGGAGATGGCTAAGGTCCTCGCCGAAAGACTTAACGTTCAGTATGTAGACCTCGACGAAGTTAACTTCATCCCAGAGGTCGTAAAGAAGATTCCGGAGGCAGTTGCAAGAAAGTATAATATCATTGCAATCGGCCTTATGGGTAAGAGAATCAAGGTCGCAACAAGTGACCCTGCTAACTTCTATATCTTTGAAGACGTTAGAATTATCACAGGATGTGACGTAGTTCCAGCGTTTGCAACAAAGATGTCAATCGCTAAGTATATCGGTAAGCTCTATTCAGCAGGTAGTGCAGAAAATATCGCTGCCGAAGCTTCACAGGCTGCCGAGGATATGGGCGATATCGACGTAACAGACCTCGACCTGTCAGCAGACAGAATCGAAAATGCGCCTATCGTAAAGCTCGCTAATACAATTATCGAGAACTCGCATAGACATGAAGCAACCGACATACATATCGAGCCGTTTGAGAATTTTACAAGAATCAGAGTCCGTGTAAACGGTGACCTCGTAGAGCTCATGCCTCCTGTTTCTCCTCTCATCCATGGCCCACTTGTTACAAGATATAAGATTCTTTCTGGTATGAATATCGCCGAAAAGAGAGTCCCACAGGACGGACGTATGTCAGCTGACGTTGACGGAACCCACCTTGACCTCCGTGTATCTAACCTTCCTACTGTACACGGCGAAAAGGTCGTTATCCGTATCCTCGCTACCGGTAACGTTGCAACCAGAAAGGTTACCGACCTCGGTATGAACGATACCAACTACCAGAAGTTTATCTCAATGCTGAAGGTTCCTCAGGGCGTTATGCTCGTAACAGGCCCTACAGGTTCCGGTAAAACAACAACTCTTTACGCCGCACTCGGCGAAATGGCTAAGCCACACGTTAACGTAATTACAGTAGAAGACCCAGTCGAAAAGGAAATCGAAGGTATCAACCAGTGTCAGATTAACGACAAGGCAGGTATGACATTCGCAGCAGCTCTGCGTTCTATCCTCCGTCAGGACCCTGACATCATAATGGTCGGAGAAATGCGTGACCAGGAAACTTCAGAAATCGCCATTCGTGCCGCTATTACAGGACATATGGTGCTTTCAACACTCCATACCAACGACGCCGCTTCAACAGTTACTCGTCTCGTGGACATGGGCGTTGCGCCTTACATGGTTGCAACCTCACTCATCGGTATCGTAGCACAAAGACTTACAAAGGTGCTCTGCCCTGATTGTAAGAGGCTTCGAATGTCATCTACTGAGGATAATATACTCCTCGGAATCGATAAGGATGCTAGAATACCTATCTATGACGCAGTAGGATGTCCAAGCTGTAATAATACCGGCTATAGAGGACGTACCGCTATTCACGAAATTCTGCTCTGTACATCAAGAATGGCTTCTCTCATTACCTCAGGTGCAAAGGCAGACGCAATCGCTGAGCTCGCTAAGGAAGAGGGAACCAGACTTCTCCGTGATAACGTTGCTGACCTCGTTCAAGAGGGCAAGACAACTATGGAAGAGCTTATCCGTGTAACTTACGCAGTATAATAACATTTGGAGGAAAATAAAATGGCAACAGTTGATATTGATAAGATTTTGGATGAGTCCAGAGCGCTCGGATGCTCTGACCTTCACTTTACAGTAGGTATTCCACCAATCGTAAGACAGGGTGGTAGCCTTAGAAAGCTTTCTTCATATTCAGAAATGACCGAGATTGACATTCTCCGTATCTGCGAAGCTATGTGTAACGAGATGCAGAAGAAGTCAATCAAGGAGCATATCGATACAGACTTTACATTCGTTTCAAAGAGAGGCTTCAGACACAGAGTTAACGTGTATCGCCAGAGAGGTAATACAGCTATCGCTATCCGTCTCTTGAGAAACGATATCCCTACACTTTCTGACCTTAATCTTCCACCGGTTCTCGCTGAGTTTGCAATGAGACCTAGAGGACTCGTGCTCGTAACAGGCCCTACCGGTTCCGGTAAGTCTACAACACTCGCAGCTATGATTGACCACGTTAACGTGAATAAGTCAGCTCATATCATCACTATCGAAGACCCAATCGAATATATGCACGGCCATAAGAGATGTATGGTTAACCAGAGAGAGGTCGGCGACGACGTTCCTGACTTTGCACTGGCACTCAGAGCTGCTCTTCGTGAGGACCCCGATGTAATCCTCGTAGGAGAGATGCGTGACTTTGAGACAATTCAGGCCGCAGTAACCGCAGCTGAAACAGGACACCTTGTAATGTCAACACTTCATACAACAAGTGCGGCAGATACTATCAACCGTATCATCGACGTATATCCTGAGCATCAGCAGCAGCAGATCAGAACACAGCTTGCAAACAACCTTGTAGGTGTAATTTCACAGACACTTATTCCTAAGAAGGACGGTACAGGCCGAATTGCATGTATGGAAATTCTTAACGTAACAGACGCTATTGCAGCAATGATCCGTGATAACAAGATTCACCTTATCCAGTCGGCGATCCAGACAGGTAAGCAGCAAGGTATGATGAGCCTTGACCAGGAGCTTGCACGTCTTGTTAAGTCCAACATTATCTCTGAAGCAGACGCAGTTGACAAGTGTCTTGATAAGCAGGAGTTCTACAGATTCCTCAGCCAGATGTAAAAAACAGCTTAAATATTACTTATTGTATCGCAATATTGTGCAAAATGACGAAAACACAGTAAAAATAAAGCCTATTCACCGTAGCGACGTAAAAATTCGTTCATAAATGGATTTATTTTTAGAAAAGTGTTGACATTTTATGAATAACGTGATATACTATAATCACAGAAGGGGAACAGAGAAAAAACTGAAGCCCTAAATCGAAAGCCGAAAGGCAAACAAATATATTTATTTTAAAAGGAGGTTTTCACTATGAAAACTACAAAGAAAGGTTTTACACTTATTGAGCTCATCGTTGTTATCGCTATCATCGGTGT
>JAZSCN010000002.1:0-27733 GCA_045602925.1 Oscillospiraceae bacterium
TATACCACTTTCACACCGAAAAAGCAACACATACCCTGTTATACAGTGCAAATAATACACAGAACGGAGGTAATAAAAGCCGTACTCGGAGCTTTTCGAATACGGCTGATACATATTATATTAACTGCTCTATAAACTGGAGTTTACTTACTTCTTTTTCTTTGGTGCAGGAAGTTCATCATACATCGCATTAAATAGTTCAGTTAGAAACTCTTTACTGTCTATGTTATCAACCAACAGCATTTCTTTTGCTCCATCATAAGGCAATTCATAGACTGCGGTTGGCATAAGAGAAATTGCAGATTTAACAGGCTTAACAAGTAATCTGTCATCATAAATTCCACCAATGATTTTACTGCGATAGTAGATGATGTATTCACCCATCATTGACCTGTATGTTATTTCCTCTAATTCAGATAACTGTTCTAATACAAAATCCAAATACTCTTTATTTGAAGCCATACTCTCACCACCAAATTCCGATTTATCAAACTGCCCTAAAACTGGAAGTTTCATGTCACTTCTTAATCAAAAAATTCATACATCCATTTATAGTATGAACTACGAAGAATAAGACCGCCATCCCAGCTAATAGATAATTTCTTTTCCACAATCCAAAAAACATATAATATAACGGAACAACTGCAAATTGGCTAATCACAATCAACCATCCATATTGATAACCACAATAATACAATGTCCAACCCATGAAATTTATCAATATCATAAGAACAGTTAATGCAAAGAATGTTTTTTCTTCAGTTGTTGCTATAGAAAATAGCTTAACATCATCTCTAACAACCAACATCAACAAAAACATTGTCAACACTCCGACTATGCCTTGGGATTTTTCAATCCATTGGACTTCCTTTTGCATATTCATGATTGGATTTGACTCTGGTTTTATTAACGGCATAATTATATATGGAATTTCCTGTATAATAAATGCAATTATTCCAATAAATGATATTCCAACATAATAATTTTTAAATAAGTGAAAAAATTTAAACACACATTTATCCTCCATCAACTTCAAATTTATCACTCAAATTATACCCCCAAATCACCTAAAAGTCAATGTCATAACAAACGCAAAGCCACTTTTGACATAAATATCAAAAGTGGCTTTGTAATACTTCTATATAACTACACATCTAAGAGTGCTTTTAAATGATTCAGTATAGTTAGTCCTTTATAACCTTTCTGGAAGGATTTTTCTTCTCATTGACCGGTGTGTGTGGCCTGTTCCAAAGAAGTCCAGCAAAGATAAAGAATATCGGAGTTACAGTAATAATGCTGATGTTGAAGTTTGCCTGAACTGCATAGCCGACAACTGCCGCAAGAAGTCCAACAGATGTCCAGCTGTCTTCATTCTTGAAGAACGAGCCAACCATTCTGAAGCCTTTCTTGATTGTAACAATGCCAATTGACAGATAAGCCATAAGACAAGGGATACCGCAAGCAAGCGCTAAGTCGAGGTATTCGTTGTAGCTTCTGTCAATGGTGAAGCCGAGATTTGCGTTGTAAAGCTCGCTCGTGCCGTAGAAGTCAGTACCGATACAGTCAGGTCCCGAGCCGAATACCCAGCAGTCCTTGAGGATTGCAAGTCCCTCTTTCCACATCTTAGGGTAAACACTTATGCCACGGGTTGCATTTCCTGTATTAACTGTGTCAGGGTAGCTTGCACCGATTCTCGCAGTCGCATCTGTGAAAATGATGTTGCCATCATAGAATGAAGCCCTGTCAAGTGCAAACATTATTGCGTATACAGCTCCACAAAGCAGAATGAGTAATACGCTCTGTGGGATTGAGGATTTTCCTAGCTTCTTGCCCTTAGCAATGCTTATAACGAAAAGAATAAACAGTACAGTAGCAACACCGACTACTCCTGATAGTGTAGCAGTAGCAACAGCAGCTGCCGTGAATATAAGTGTGCAGATAAGATAGATAAGTCTTCTTGCCGTGCTCTTTTCGTGAATAAAGCCTGCACCACCAATCGCTACAGCCATTGTCATAAGTGCAGCCAGAGCGTGAGGTGTGTGAACAAGTCCGTCAGCTATAAATCTCTCGAATGAAATATTGGAGTCGCCTGTCGCAACAAACATTTCGTAGAAGAAGTTCGGTACACTTTCAACAAGCGACGGAACAATCTGTAGCAAGCCGTATACAGCGTTTACAGTCGCAATAACCATAAATATGTCAAGGAATGTGCGTCTTCGTTCGCGAGAGTTTATCTGCGAAGCAGCAGCGAACATACCGACATAAGAGAAGAAGGTGAGCATACCGTGATAACGATAATCTCTGCCGAGAAATGCCGCCTTTAGCTCGTACGCCATAATTGTGGATGTCGCCACAAAAAGCAGGAATAATACAACAAGTAAAAACGCCTTGTTCTGACTTCCCTTGAAGTATTCCTTGGTAGCTGAAATTATCAGAATTAAAAATCCGACAAAGCCCAGCGCAAAAAGTGCAATCTGTAAATATGAAATATAGCTCGAGCAAGCCGCGTTAGCAACACTTGTCTGAACATATTTTATAAGTCCGTTGTTGAATATCGTAAGTCCGCCCTTAGCAACGTAGTAAGGGATGCTCATTACAAACATTACAATAGCTACAAGTGCAAGATAGCCAAATCCCATCTTCTGATACTGTGGCTCAGTCATATTTACAATGAAGTCGGATTTTTCTGTCGAACCGAACAGATGCTTTCTTTCTTCGTTCATGAATTGTATCAATCCTTTCCTTAGGAATTTAATATGATACCAAAATGGGTGGACAAAACGCCCACCCAGATTATTTGCTTTTTGATTTTATATAAAAATCTATTTTGCGTATTCGATTGCTCTGCTTTCACGAATGATGTGAATCTTAATCTGTCCCGGATATTCCATCTCGTTTTCGATTCGCTTAGCAATATCTCTGGCAACCAATACCATCTTTTCATCGTTAACCTTCTCAGGTGAAACCATGATTCTTACCTCACGGCCTGCCTGAATAGCAAACGACTTATCAACACCCTCATAAGAGGTGCAAATTTCTTCAAGCTTCTGGAGTCGCTTGATGTAATTCTCGTAGTTTTCTGACCTAGCGCCCGGTCTTGCAGCCGAGATAGCGTCAGCAGCCTGTACGAGAGCCGCAACAACTGTGCGGGTTTCAACGTCGCCGTGGTGAGCTTCAATAGCGTGAAGCACATCAGCGCTTTCTTTGTACTTCTTACAAACATCTACGCCAATCTGAACGTGTGAGCCTTCGATTTCATAGCTCAGCGCCTTACCAATGTCGTGAAGTAATCCGGCTCTTCTAGCCAGAGCCGCGTCAACTCCGAGCTCAGCAGCCATCATACCTGCCAGATGTGCAACCTCGATAGAGTGGTCGAGAACATTCTGGCGATAGCTTGTTCTGTAGTGGAGTCGTCCAAGGAGTTTGACAAGTTCAGGGTTAATACCGTGAACGTTGGTTTCGAGAATAGCTCTTTCGCCTTCTCTCTTGATTCTGAGTTCAACCTCACGTCTTGCCTTGTCAACCATTTCTTCAATGCGAGCCGGGTGAATACGGCCGTCAGTGATAAGCTTTTCGAGTGCAATTCTTGCAATCTCACGTCTTACCTGGTCGAAGCAGGAGATTGTGATAGCCTCAGGTGTGTCATCAATGATAAGTTCAACACCTGTAAGGGTTTCGATGGCTCTGACATTACGGCCCTCACGACCGATAATGCGTCCCTTCATTTCGTCGTTAGGAAGAGTAACGACTGAAACAGCAGTCTCTGATACCTGGTCTGAAGCACATCTTGAAATAGCGAGAGAAATATACTGTCTAGCCTTGCTTTCGCATTCGTCCTTGAGCTGATTTTCAAAGCTCTGGATTTTAACAGCCTTTTCATGTACAAGCTCTGTTTCAAGTGAGCTCAGGAGGTGTTCCTTTGCCTGTTCCTTAGTGAATTCGGATATCTTTTCGAGCATATCGAGCTGGCTTCTCTTGATTCTTTCAGCCTCAGCGAGCTTTTCGTCAGCATTCTTGTGCTTTACTGTAAGAGCTTCTTCCTTCTTCTCGATGTTGTCGATTTTTTTATCCAAGGTTTCTTCCTTCTGCTGAATACGTCTTTCCTGCCTGGAAACCTCGATACGACGTTCCTTGATTTCCTTCTCAGCCTCAGTACGATTCTTGTGAATCTCGTCCTTAGCTTCAACAAGGGCAGCCTTCTTAAGACTTTCAGCTTCCTTGCCTGCGTCCTTAAGTATGCGCTGAGCCTCCTCCTCGGCAGAACCGATTTTGGCCTCAGCAGTTTTCTTTCTGTATTTTATACCCTGCTTAAACAGAATAAATCCGCCTATAGCAGCGCCAAGTATACAGGATACGACACAGAGCAGGATTACTAATGGTGTATCCATATAGTAGCCTTCCTCCTTAAATATAGTATAAAATTGTAAAGATACAAATCAGCATATTAATGCATAATATTATTATATATCAATATAACCTATATGTCAAGGTATTTTTTAGCTAAAACAACAAAAAACAACACCTCGCTATTGACAATATGGCAGTAAAGTGATAACATATTCTTGATATGAAAAGCGTTGAACAGGGATGCTGTTAGCGATAAAACTGTTTTCAGAGAATCCTGCCTAGGCTGTGAGCAGGGTAGCAGAAAGCGAATCAGATACCGCCCTGCGAGTGCACCTAATAAGTGCCGTATGCCTGCGTTAAAGGGATTTCCTTGTTGCTTGACAGGGGCTAAAGGAAGCGTATTTTCGCTTTGAATTTGGGTGGAACCACGGTATAGCTTTAAGCTTATTCGTCCCAAGGTCACATTTTTGTGTGGCTTTGGGCTTTTTTGTTTTTTTATGGTTAGAAGGGAGTGAGGCTTTCTTGCAGGATAATTATTTGAGAAAGATTCTAGCCGTCTTATGCGTAACAATAAGCGTTGTCCTCGGTGGTTTTTTAATATATATTTCCTACAGAGTGTCGCAGTTTTCAACCGATACAAAGCTTGCTACCCTAGTCTTTGTGCCCGTCTTTATAGTGATATATTGGCTGGGACTTTTGCACGACCACCTTGTTATAAAGGGCAAGGTCGCAGTGTTTAAAAAAGCAACACGCTATCTTATGAAGACGATTTATATGCTCAATATGCTCGCTGTAATTGCCGTGTGGGTGTATGTGCTGTATAATTATACATACTTCTTTGGTAATCTGTTTGCAAAAAGCGTGACAGGAGGGATTTTGTAATGCTCGCATGTCTTGCAATCTCTGCCGCAACGTTCTTTGTCCTAAACGGGAACTCAATACTAAAGCTTTTCGACGGAGAAAACGACGGCCTCGTGTCGCTCGATTCAATGAAGTGGGGCGAGAGCTTCGAGGTGTTAAGACCAAAGGGTAAAAGAGGTATATCGCACGGTGATGTCATCGACCTTAACCGTGAGAATATAAAGGGCTTTGATATAAGAGAATTTTATGTGAATTACCTGTCAAAGCTTAAAGAACAAGGCTATTAAAATTTCAGTTAATTATTTATGGAGGAATATATTATGATTAAGCTAACACTTAAAGACGGAAGTATTCGTGAAATCGAAAACGCAATGCCGGCGTCAGAAATTGTCAAGGGCATCGGAATGGGACTGTATAAGGCTGCCTGCTGTGTAAAGGTTAACGGCCAGGTATGCGATATCAGAACCGTTATAGATTCCGACTGCGAGTTCGAGGTTCTGACATTTGATTCTAAGGCAGGTAAGGAAACATTCTGGCATACTGCATCACACCTTATGGCTCAGGCAGTAAAGGAACTCTATCCAGAAGCTAAGCTCGCTAGAGGCCCTGCTACCGAAACAGGCTTCTACTACGACTTTGAGGTAGAAAAGCCATTTTCTGCCCAGGACTTAGAGAAGATTGAAGCGCATATGAAGAAGCTCGCTAAGGAAGACTACGAGCTTACACGCTTTGAGCTTTCTAAGGAAGAAGCAGTAAAGCTTATGCAGGAAAAGGGCGAGGTATATAAAGTAGAGCTTATCGAAAAGCACGATAATATGGGCGAAAAGCTCTCATTCTACCAGCAGGGCGACTTTGTCGATTTGTGTGCAGGCCCACATATTATGAGCGTCGCACCAATCAAGGCAGTAAAGCTCCTCTCCTGTACAGGTGCATATTGGGGTAAGGCAGAGGACGGCAAGCAGCTTTCCCGTATATATGGTACAGCTTATCCAAAGGCTTCATTGCTCGAAGAACACCTAAAGGCAATGGAGGAAGCAAAGCTTCGTGACCATAACAAGATTGGTAGAGAAATGGAGTACTTCACAACAGTCGACTATATCGGACAGGGACTTCCTATCCTTCTCCCTAAGGGAGCAAGAGTAATCCAGCTTTTGCAGAGATGGATTGAGGACGAGGAGCAAAAGAGAGGCTACCTTCTTACAAAAACTCCACTTATGGCAAAGCGTGATCTCTATAAAATTTCCGGCCACTGGGACCACTACCGCGATGGTATGTTTATCTTGGGTGATGCCGATGACGAAACTAAGGAATGCTTCGCTCTAAGACCAATGACATGCCCATTCCAGTACCAGGTTTTCCTCAATAAGAAGCGTTCATACCGTGACCTTCCTATGCGTCTGGGCGAAACTTCTACACTTTTCAGAAACGAAGATAGCGGCGAAATGCACGGCCTTATCAGAGTTAGACAGTTCACAATTTCCGAAGGACACCTCATCTTAAGACCTGAACAGCTCGAAGAAGAATTCAAGGGCTGTCTCGAGCTCGCTAAGTATGTCCTCGAAACTGTCGGTATGCTCGAGGATTGCACATTCAGATTCTCACAGTGGGACCCAGCCAGAACAGATAAGTACGAAGGCACACCTGAACAGTGGGACGAAGCACAGTCTGTTATGAAGAAGATTCTCGATAATATCGGTCTTGACTACGAGGTAGGTATCGACGAGGCTGCATTTTATGGCCCTAAGCTCGATATCCAGTATAAGAACGTATACGGCAAGGAAGATACAATCGTTACAATCCAGATTGATATGCTCCTCGCTAAGAAGTTTGAAATGGAATACGTAGACAGCGACGGACAGCTGAAGAATCCATATATCATCCACAGAACATCACTCGGCTGCTATGAAAGAACACTCGCTTACCTCCTCGAAAAGTATGCAGGCGTCCTCCCACTCTGGCTCGCTCCTGAGCAGGCAAGAATTCTCCCAATCGGCAAGGAGCATATCGAGTACGCTAATGCTCTTAAGACAAGATTCGAAAACGCAGGCATGAGAGTAACCGTCGATGAGAGAGATGAAAACATCGGTACAAAGATTAAGAACTCACGCTTTGACAGAATCCCTTATATGCTCATTATCGGCGATAAGGAGGTCGAAGCGAGCGCCGTTTCCGTTCGTTCCAGAAAGGAAGGCGAGCTCGGTGCTATGCCACTTGACGACATCTTTACAAAGCTCGTAACAGAGGTTGCTACAAAGGCTAAGTAAACAATATGTAAATTATCGCCCATAGGCTGACTAAAATCAGTTCTACGGGCGATTTTATTTGTGTAATTGTTGACAGAGAAATTCATATGAGCTATAATAATTTTATAATTAGTTACTTTTGATAAGGAGCGAGAAAAATGAATAATATAGTAGAAAAGCTTGTCGAAAATATAGAAAAGGTCATCGTCGGAAAGCGTGAGGTAATAGAAAACGTCGTGTGTGCTATGCTTTGCGACGGCCATATTCTCTTAGAGGACGTGCCGGGCGTAGGTAAAACTCAGCTCGTATCAGCCCTGGCAAAATCAGTTGACGGAAAGTTCAACAGAATCCAGCTCACACCGGATATTATGCCGTCTGATATTGTCGGCTTTTCTATGCTCGATAAGGATACAGGCGAGCTCCAGTATCGTAGCGGTGCAGCAATGTGTAACTTTTTGCTTGCCGACGAAATCAACAGAGCCTCGCCAAAGGCACAGTCCAGCCTTCTTGAAGTAATGGAAGAGCACCAGATAAGCCTAGACGGAAAAACCTTCGAGCTCCCAAAACCGTTTATGACGCTCGCTACCCAGAACCCCGTAGAAACCTACGGAACCTATCATCTCCCGGAAGCGCAGATGGATAGATTTATCATAAAAATCAGTATCGGCTACCCTAAGAAGAACGACGAGCTTGAAATTTTGACTCGTTCAGAATCGGGCGCCACAGCTTCACAGCTTACAGCCGTTATGACAACCGAGGATATTATTTCTCTGCAAAATGAGGTTAGTAAGGTAAAGGCGTGTGACGCTGTCAGAGATTATATCCTGAATCTTGTTACAGCTACAAGAGATAACGAGTTTATCAAGCTCGGTGCAAGCCCAAGAGGTAGTATCGCACTTCTCAAAATGGCTAAGGCAAAGGCCTTTATCGCAGGCAGAAGCTATGTTACACCTGATGACGTAAAGGCAGTGCTGACAAACGTGCTCGCCCATAGAATTATACTCTCGCCAAAGGGTAAGTCTAAGTTTGAAACCCAGGAGCAGGCTGTCGAGCATATCGCATCATTCGTAGCTGTGCCGGTTATCTAAGTATACGGGAAGTTTTCGGAAAGGAGGCAAGACGAAAAATGAAGCATATACTAAGCTACCTTCTGTGCGTGGGATTGGCTGTGCTGTTTGCCTTTGCGCTAAACGGCAGAATAGGGCTCTTCCTTTGCTTTATGATGCTGTTAGCACTCATTTTATCGTTCGTTATCAAGAAGCTTGTTTCAGATAAAATACAGATAACAGTAGCCTCTAAAACCACCCAGGTCGCTAAGGGCGATACAATAGAAATCAGCTTTGATATCTTCAAGAATTCCTGGCTCCCGACTCCTTTTATAGAGGTCTGCTTTAATAGTAGTAAGAATATCAAGGCTATGTCACCGGAGAAATTCCGTATAGCACTCGGATTTTCTAAAGAACCCGGCACATATAAAATCAGCTATCGTGCCGAGCACTTCGGTATGGCGCATATCGAGGTCAGCTCTGTCAAGCTTATCGACTATCTCGGACTCTTCCATTCTACAGTAAAAACCGAGAAATTCGAGAGCAGGTTTGGTGTACTGCCGGTTATCCACGAAATGTCCGGTCAGAACGAACTGCTCAGAATTTGCTGTGACGCATCATCCTACGACGATAATGCACAGGAAGCCGACGAGTCTGCACCAATCGGCACAGGTGTTGCTGGCTATGAGCATAGAGAATATGTAATAGGCGACCCTATAAAGCGTATAAATTGGAAGCTTTCTTCTAAGCGTGATAGCCTTATGATAAGACTAGACGAAAAGCTCGAAGCAGTAAGCCAGGCGATTATCTTCGACTGTACCGACGAAGGCGTAGATAATATCGGATATTATAAAAACCGTGACGTCGTAGCCGAGGGTATGCTCGCTATGTCAGCCCTTATGCTAAGGCAGGGCGTATCTTGCGTGGTGTACGGCCATTTCGGCAGCGAGTGGGAGAAAATCGAAATCGACGATTCCCAACAGCTTTTCGACCTTCAGTCAAAGCTTGCCGACTATGAGGCTTGCACGATAGAGATTTCTCCGCCGGTTAAGCTGATTACAGATAATAGCCATAAGGTAGCAATGCTCTTTACCAATTCTGTCAAAGCCCTGCCGGCCAGACTTGCCTCACTCGAGCAATCGGGATGCGATATATATTCGGTTGTTCCGCAGGAGCTTGCGAGCGAAAAAAGTCTGTCTAAAGCTTATTCGCTCAGTGATGATTTTGAATTTACAAGTCTTTTATAATTTTAGGATGTAAGTATGAAACGAAAACATTTGGATTTCCTGTTGCCACTGCTTTTGGGCCTGGCAACAATGTCATCGCTTGTGTACTGCTATAGTGCAGCGTATGTTATGCCGTTGACAGCAGGAGTTTTGGTGTATGAGCTTTTATTGTTCGGACTCTTGCACCTTCTTTACAATTTTAAATATAAAAAACTGCGAGGCATCATTTATCTCGTGGCACTTGTAGCAGTGCTGGGCTTTACATTCTCGACGGTGTATGATATTACGCTCGAAACAGGCGTAACCTTCTCACAGTGGTTTTACGGTATATCGCAGGAGATGAACCTTGATTACCTGATGATATTCATCTTCGGCGGCGGCTTTGTGTATATCTCAATGCTCTATTACTTTACACAGGTCAGATATCGTAGCATTATGACGCTCATGCTCGTGCTTATTCCTTTTGCTATCTACGCAAAAAGACTCGACGTTATAAGAACTGAGTATCTGGCAGCTATCATTCTTTGCTATATCGCAGTAATGGTCCATAACAGACAGACAAGCGCCGATAGCGGAGTTACCGTAATTGCCGATAGAGCCTATGTTATGTCAATCAGCGTGTTCGCAGTAGCAGTTACAGCACTCGCAGTAATTATCCCAAAGCCCGAGGTAAAGTCGCTCCAGGAGAAGGATTCCAACTACCTTAACGGACTCGGCATTTTTGATATTTCCGGCGTGACAACATCATTTCTGGGCGATACCAATATCTCTGAAAGATGGCACGGCTTGTTGCCGTCAGGTGAGATACTTTTCTACGCATATTCTAATGACGATATAGCCTACCTTAAGAAAAAGTCGTATGCCTACTTTGAGGATAATAAATGGTATTACGGCGTCGAAAAATACCCAAAGGTAGAATATATATGGAACGAGCCAGTCCTGGTCGTTAACGGCAGGTCGCTCCAGAATAAGCTTAAAACTCTTGAACTCTACTATACGGCTGTTGGCGATGAAGAAAATAGACTCCCGCTAATAAGACAAACATTGTCGCAAATCTCCGCGCAGGATGACAACTACAGACGTATGTTTGTAAGAATGGAAGAGGGAGTAGGCTTTAGTATGTTCCACGTCCCCGTGGGAACATATTCGCTCGATAGGTTTACAGACTTCACAGTAAACGGCGAATTTACAAATAATAACGATAGCATAGAAAACTATATGCTCTATTACTATAGCGACGCCCTCGTGTCAGAGCTTGCACGAAAGCTCGATATATCAGTAGAAGAGTGGGAAGAAATAATACATTGGTACTATGAGGTGCTCTCGAATAAAGAAGTGCTGACAGATAATGAAAAGGATGTCTATTCCTCTATCAAAAATGAGCTTAAGTACGCACAACTCCACCACAACGGTGAGTACGACGAGTACGACGAAAGCATAAGAGAGCTAGCCCTCGAGATAACAGAAGGCCTTACCAGCGACTACGAAAAGGCGCAGGCACTTGCCGATTACTTTACAAAAGCAGGTTATACCTACGACCTTACCTATATGCCAAAGGATGAAAGCATAGAGTACTTTATCTTTGATAGTAAGAAGGGCATCTGTACCGACTTTGCAACAGCTATGACGCTTATGGCAAGGTCTATCGGACTGACTGCAAGATATTGCGAAGGCTACCTCGCATTTGAAAAGGACGAAAAAGGCGCATTTGTCATCAGAGATAGCTACGCCCACGCCTATGTCGAGGTGTTTATAGGTGGCGTCGGCTGGACAGTGTTCGAGCCTACCGTTCCCGGCTTTGAGCAAATGCTCTATTCTGACGTAAGCTCGGGTGGTATTATAGGAGCAGTAATAAACGGCACCGGTGCATTTATCGGTATATGCGTCGTAGTGGTTTTGGGCATTCTCATAATCATATTTATAAGACCGATAAGCGAACTGTGTTATCGTATCTATGTCAAGAAGCTCTCTAAGAAAAATGCGTCTGACGCTGTAGCAAAGCTCTATAGAAGACTTGTAAAGAACCTTTCGAAAAAGCTAAGAACAGACCTTTCAGCGTATACAGTAAGCGAGCTGTCTTCCTTCACCGAGTCATTCGGTGTATCAAGCGAAGTCCTTTGCAAAACGTTTGAAGAATACTTCTACGGTGGTATAGAAGCTTCTCACGAGCAGTTTGTGCTCGCATATTCAGAATATTGCAGTGCTTGTAAAAAGATTAAGAAGCAGGCATAAAAACAGCCCGAATCCATACTAAAACGGATTCGGGCTTTAGTGTTTTTACTTAGCGTATTCCTCAGCCAGCGCCTTGAAGGCAGGGAGTGAATTTATAATAGTCTTTTCAGCTACGCAGTAGGAGATTCTTACATATCCCGGACAGAAGAAGCCGTCACCCGATACGATAAGAAGATCGTGCGCCTTTGCCTTTTCACAAAACGCATTAGCATCATCCTCAAGCGCCTTTACAAAAAGATAGAAAGCACCGTCAGGCTTTACACATTCATAGCCAAGCTTTGTAAGCTCTGTGTAAATAAGGTCACGATTTTTCTTGTAAGCCGAAACATCACCCGTCTTGCCACAGCACATTCCTGCAACCTGCTGGAATAGAGTAGGAGCACAAACATAACCGAGCGCTCTGCCTGCACCACAAACGCAAGCGTATACGTTCTTTGAGTCGCATACTTCATCAGGAACAAGAATATATCCTATTCTCTCACCCGGGAGCGAAAGCGACTTGCTGTAGGAGTAGCAAACTATAGTATTCTTGTAGTACTTTGTGATGTACGGAACAAAAGTGTCAGCATCATAAACTAGCTCTCTGTATGGCTCATCAGCAATAATGAAAATCTCTCTGCCGAGCTCCCTGGACTTTCTTTCAAGAATGCTTGAAATAGCCTTGATTGTCTCTTCTGAGTAAACAACACCCGATGGGTTGTTAGGGGAGTTAATGATAACTGCCTTTGTGTTTTCATTTATCGCCTTTTCAAAAGCTTCAAGGTCAGGCTGAAAGCTCTTTGTCGGTGGTACAACGCATGCCTTTCCGCCCTGTCCCTCAATAAATACAATGTATTCAGGGAAAAACGGCGCAAACACGATAACCTCTTCACCCGGGATAAGCAGCGCCCTTAGCGAAATGCAAAGCGAAGCCGCAGCACCACAGGTCATATAAAGGTTGTCAGCGTGAAAGCTTGTTCCGTGAACAGAGTTTAAGTATTCAGCGATTGTCTTTCTTACATTAGCATCACCCTGGGCAGAGGAGTAGCCGTGTAGTGCAACCGTGTTGTCAGTCGAGAGAAGCTTAGCGAGTGCCTCATCTACCTCCTTTGGAGCAGGGATAGAAGGGTTACCGAGGCTGAAATCATAAACCTTGTCCTCGCCAACCTGTGCCTTGCGGATTTTTCCGTATTCAAAAAGCTCTCTAATAGCACTTCTCTTTGTGCCGAGCGATAGCATATCCTTTGGTAGCATAATTTGTCCTCCCTTACATTCTCTCAACAGGCTCAATAGCCAGAATATCGAGATGCTTTACAATAAGCTTTTTAACAAGCTTCAATAGATTTACCCAAGCCGATTTCTTCTCTTCGTCTTCTTCGCTGGCAATGTGATTGTCATGGTAGAACTTTGAGAATGCTACAGCAAGTCCATAAGCGTTTTCACAGATGTAGTTCGGCGCCCTTTCTGTAACAGCGTGTGAGAACGCCTCACCCGTCAGAGCAATAGCGAGCATAAGCTCACGCTCGGAGTCTGTGTAAATTCTTTCTATCTTTATGTCGCCCTCGTCGGAAATTCCCAGCTTTCTTAAAACAGAAGCTATTCTTGTTACCATGTAAAGAAGATATGCGCCCGTCTTTCCCTCAGCAGAAAGGAACTTGTCAAGGTCGAAGATGTAGTCCTTAGAACGATGATTTATAAGGTCACCAAACTTTATGCAAGCCACAGCAAGCTTTTGTGCAGTAGCCTTAACCTCATCCTCGGAGTCAAAGTTTTCTCTGCCAATTCTCTGAAGTGCCGCATCGTAAGCTGTCGAGAGAAGCATCGAAAGCTGCATAACTCCACCGTCACGAGTCTTGTAAGGCTTTCCGTCAGAGCCGTTCATTGTGCCAAAGCCGAGGTGCTCAAGAGTAGTGTCATCACTAACAAGGCCGGCTTTTCTTGCACATCTGAAGCACTGCTCAAAGTGAAGTGCCTGACGCTTGTCAACAACATACCAGATTGAATCAGGCTTAAAGTCCTCTTCGCGCTGAATAATTGTCGCAAGGTCTGTGGTATCATAAAGTACAGAGCCGTCTGTCTTCTTTATGAGAACAGGTGGCATAGGTGCCTTGTCGGATTCCTCTGCAACATCTACAATCATAGCGCCATCAGATTCGTACATAAGTCCCTTACTCTCTAAAACCTGGAGAAGAGGAGCTATGTAATCATCAGCATCGCTCTCTCCGTACCAGTAGTCAAAGTCAACAGAAAGCTTGGAGTAGCTCTTTTTGAGGTCTTCTACAGAAGCTCTTATAATCTCCTGCCAGAGTGCATAGTAGCCCGGCTTTCTCGCCTGAAGCTGTGCTGTGATTGTGTGTGCCTTTTCCTTGAAAGCCTCATCCTGCTTTGACTTTGCACTAGCATATGGATAAATCTCGTTCAGCTCGTTTACATCGAGTGTAGGTGCCTTGTCCTTGTCGGCATCAAAGTCCTCAGAGAAGCACTTCCAGTCAGGATTTCTCTCCATAAGCTCTGCAATTACAAGGCCCATAGGCATACCCCAGTCACCAAGGTGAACGTCACCGATAACCTTCATGCCGCTGCTTCTTGCAAGACGCTTTAGTGCCTCGCCGATAACAGCACTTCTAAGATGTCCTATGTGAAGCGGCTTTGCAACGTTAGGTCCACCGTAGTCGATAACAACAGTAGTTTCCTTTTCTACCTGTGGAATACCAAGGTGTTCATCATTTGCGATTGTGTCACAGTATGAAGCTAAGTATTCGTCAGTTACCGTAAGGTTTATAAAAGCAGGGTTTACTGCCTCAGCCTTTGCAAAAATAGGATTTTTAGAAAGAACCTCAGCTACTTCCTTAGCAATGATTATAGGAGCCTTTCTGTAAAGCTTTGCACCTGCGAAAGCTCCGTTGCATTGGAATTGGCATAGGTCAAGTCTGTCAGAAACAATAACATTACCGAGCTTAGAATCATATCCGCATTCTTCAAATGCCTTGGCTACAATCTCGCTCAGTGTAGATGTGATAGTTTTCATAATGTACTGCCGTACTCCTTTCAGATGTCTAAAGCCTGTAACAGCTTTAAAAAATATGTCCATACTATAATATCACATCTTACTTTTAAAATCAAGAGAAACAAGCATAGAGAAGGCAATTTTAATAATATTACATCTTGAAAACGAGGCGTAATTGTGGTATAATTATATGAATATTCATTTTAGAGAAAAGAGAGGTGCGAAAGCGTTGAAAAAGTGGGTTATAACTAAAGCCGATGATAGCGTCGTAGAAAGTCTGTCGCAGATGTGTGACCTCACACCGCTTGCACTCAAGGTCGTAGCTGCAAGAGGTATATCCGACCTTGACGGCCTCGCAGAATTTTTCACAAATAATGAGCTTTCCGACCCTTTTATGCTAAAGGATATGGATAAAGCAGTCGACGCTATAAATAAAGCAGTCGAAGGCTTCGAGCTTATCTGTATTTACGGCGATTACGATTGCGACGGAGTAACCTCTACAGCAATTTTATATAGCTATCTTGAATGTATGGGCGCAAATGTTACATACTATATTCCCGATAGAGAAGAAGGCTACGGCATGACGGAGGAATCCGTCAGAAAGCTTCACGAAATGGGCGTTAGCCTTATTATAACAGTCGATAACGGTATAGCTGCTATAAACGAAGCTAAGCTTATAAAAGAGCTGGGTATGAAGCTCGTTATAACCGACCACCACCAGCCACTTAGCGAGCTTCCCGTTGCTAAAGCTATCGTTGACCCTCATAGAGAGGATTGCGAAAGCTCTTTCAAGGAACTTGCAGGCGTAGGTGTCGTGCTCAAGCTCTGTGCAGCTCTGGACGGTGGAGGATACGAAGCCGTTATGGAGCAGTACGGCGATATTGCCGCAATAGGAACAGTCGCTGACGTTGTTTCGCTTACAGGCGAGAATAGAAATATCGTCAGAATCGGCACCGAGCTTCTTAAGAACACCGAGAATCCGGGGCTTTGCAGGCTTATGGAGCTTTGCTCGCTGTCGCCTGATAAAATTGACTCAAGTGCTATGGCGTATATGCTCGCACCGAGAATAAACGCAGCAGGTAGATTTGCCGATGCTTCTATTGCTGTCGAAATGCTCGTTAACGAAAGCGTCGCTGTCGAAAATGCCGAAAAGCTGTGCGAGATAAACGCCCAACGTAAGCAGGTCGAAGCTTCAATTATAAAAGAAATCAAGCAGGCAATAAATTCCGATAAGAGTATCGCTACATCAAAAGCTATTGTCGTTAGTGGAAAAGGCTGGCACCACGGCGTCGTGGGAATCGTCGCTGCCAGAATTACCGATATCTTCGGCAAGCCATGCTTCTTGCTCTCAGAGGATGAGGACGGCTATGCAAGAGGTTCTGCAAGAAGTATAAAGGGCTTTAGTATATTTAAGTGCCTGTGTAGCTGTGCCGATATCTTAGAACGCTTCGGTGGTCACGAGTGCGCAGGCGGACTTACTATAAAGGCAGAGAATATTGCCGAGTTCAGAAAGAGAGTAGAGAAATTCGCCAATATTATAGAGCAGATGCCGATAGCTACAATCGTCGCAGATAAGCTCCTTACAAGAGAAGATTTAACAGTAGGCCAGGTCGCCTCGCTGTCTGTCTTAGAACCGTACGGAAGTGGCAATAAACAGCCTGCCTTCGCTATAATCGGCGCAAAGGTGCAAAAGGTTACCGCACTCTCAGGTGGCAAGCATACTAAGCTTGAAATCGCCTATGACAGTACAGTCCAAACTGCCCTTTGCTTTGGAAAGTCACCTCAGCAGCTTTGTATCTACGAGGGCGATGTTGTCGATATGCTCGTTAATGCTACTGTAAACGAGTTTAATTCAAGAAGGTCTATCTCGTTTAGAATTATTGATATAAGACCTAGTGGCGTAGTCCAAAGTAAAGCATTGCTGGCGTACCAGAGCTTTGAAGCATTTATGCGTGGCGAAAAGCTCGATAAGGTGGTCTATAAGGCTATGTTGCCTGCAAGAGAAGAGCTTACACAGGTCTATAAAGCTATAAGAACATATAGAACAGTTACCCTCGATATGCTCATGTGCAGAATGTTTACGGCTAATATAAATTTTGCAAAAACTGCCGTCAGCGTCAATGCGTTTTCACAGTGTGGGTTGGTAGAGCTCGACTCTTCAACAAATACAGTAGAGCTTATCACAAACGCACCAAAAGCAAATATCGAGGAATGCGAAATACTAAGTAAATTAAAAGCACTTGCCCAGGCTTAAGCTAAGGCAGGTTAATTCAAAATCTGCGGAGGAATAAACTAATGGCTGATTATATTGCAGACGGCTGTACCTTCAACGACCTCATGTTAAAGCTTGAGGAAAATAAAAAACAATACGATATAGAAAAAATAAAGCGTGCCTATGACCTTGCCGACGGATTTCATAAGGGGCAAAAGCGTGATTCAGGCGAGGAGTATATCTCTCACCCGATAGCCGTTTCCTGCATTCTTGCCGAGCTCGGTATGGATTCCGATACAATCTGTGCAGGCCTTTTGCACGACGTTGTCGAGGATACCAGCTGTTCGCTCGAGGACCTTACAAAGCAGTTCGGCGAAGGCGTCGCACAGCTCGTTGACGGCGTAACAAAGCTTAGAAAAATTCCACTTGCTACCAAGGAAGAGCAGACAGCCGAGAACGTGAGAAAAATTCTCCTCGCTATGAGTGAGGATATTAGGGTTATGATTATAAAGCTGTCGGATAGACTCCATAATATGCGTACCTTAAAGTATCGTAACGAGGAAAAGCGCAGAGGCACAGCCCTCGAAACCATGAACATCTATGCCCCGATTGCCCATAGACTCGGTATCAGCTGGATTAAAGAAGAGCTCGAGGATTTATCCTTCCAGTATCTCGACCCGTTTGCCTATGAGGAAATCGAAAGGCTTATGAGCCTGCGTCGTGACGACAGAATAAAATTTATAAATGATATAAAAGCAAAAATCTCCGAAAGACTGTCAGTCGATTTTAAAACAATGCCAACTATCGAGGGCAGAGTAAAGAGCAACTACGGTATGTATAAGAAGGTCTACCGTGACGGTAAGGAGTTCGACCAGATTTACGATAGATACGCAGTAAGAATTATCGTTAATACCGTCAATGAGTGCTATAACGTCTTAGGTATCATCCACGATATGTTTAATCCAATACCAAATAGATTCAAGGACTATATATCTACACCAAAGGCCAATATGTACCAGTCACTCCATACAACCGTTATCGGCGCATCAGGTATACCGTTTGAGGTGCAGATTAGAACCTACGAAATGCACCAGACAGCCGAGTTCGGTATCGCAGCCCACTGGAAGTATAAAGAGGGTATAACCTCAAAGTCCACCAAGGATGACAACAGACTTGCGTGGGTAAGACAGATTTTAGAGTCACAGCAAAACTCCGACGACGCCGAAGAAATCGTGCGTACAATCAAGTCCGACCTCGCATCAGAGGAAATCTTCGTGTTCACCCCAAAGGGCGATATGATTACTCTGCCAAAGGGTGCTACCGTCATAGACTTTGCGTACGCAATTCATACGCAGGTCGGCCATAGAATGTGTGGTGCAAAGGTCGATAAAAAAATGGTTTCGCTCGACTGTAAGGTAAAGACAGGCCAGATTGTCGAGATTATTACTACCAGCAACGAAGGCCACGGCCCTAACCGTTCATGGCTGCAGATTTGCAGAACAAACGAGGCTAGGTCAAAGATTCGTTCATGGTTTAAGAAGGAACGCCGTGAGGAAAATATCTTCGAGGGTAGAAACGAGCTTGAAAGAGAGTTCAGACGTAATTATATAAGAATCCCCGAAACCGAACTCGAGGACTTCCTCTCTAACGATATGCCTAGGCATAATTGCGAAACCTTAGGCGGCTTCTTTGCCGCAATAGGCTATGGAGGAATACAGGTTTCAAAGCTTATCCAGCACCTCAAGGATGCGTATAACAGACGTGTCAAGGAGAGAAACGAGCCTACCGAAGAGCAGATTATGAAGCAGGCTAAGGAAGGCCTTAAGAGTAAGTCCGGCGTAATCGTCGACGGAATAGGCGACTGCGAAATTAAGTTCGCACAGTGCTGTAACCCACTCCCGGGCGACTCTATTATCGGCTTTGTAACAAGAGGTCACGGCATCTCTGTCCATAAAGCTGATTGCGTAAACTACCTCGCACAAAAGGATAACGAGCAGCAAAAGGATAGATGGCTCGCAGTAAGATGGGCTGAAAAGAATGAGAAAACAGGTGTTGCAGGCTACTTTAAGGCAACCCTCGATATCGTCGCTAACGACCGTATCGGACTTTTGGCAGATATATCCGTAGCCCTTGCAGAGATACGAATTCCTATGCACGAGGCATCTGCCAGAGAGCTAAAAAACGGTAATGCTAATGTCGTTATTACAATCAGCGTAGCAGGCAGAGAACAGCTCACTTCAGTTATAAACAGATTATCTAAAATCCCAAGTGTGCTCACAGTAGACGAGTGCGGTAAATAATCCACAGTAAAGCCGTTTTAGTTTAAGCGGCTTTTTGTGAAGGCAAGTGTGTAAAGAGAAAGGAAAAATAAAGACAATGAAAATCCATAAGCTAAGACCACTGTCAGTGTGTGCAACAAACTCTTATATCGTAGAAACAGAAAGCAAGAACGCAGTCTTGATTGACGCACCGGATAACGCTGAGTATATTATTTCACAGCTCGATAGATTAGGCCTCTCACTAAAGAAAATACTGCTCACCCACGGCCATTGTGACCATATCGCAGCTACCGAGGAGCTCCGTGAAAAGCTCGGCTGTGAGGTCTGTGTCCACGAAAGCGATTCTGAAATGCTCAAAGGCTCAGCAGATAACCTCTCTATGTATATTAACGGTGAGCCTTGCAAAGAGGTTAAAAGCTTTGAAGCCTTAAAGGACGGCGACGAGGTTTCCGTAGACGAGCTTACCTTCAGAACAGTTCATACCCCAGGTCATACAAAAGGCTCAGTGTGTTATATCTGTGAGAATACTATATTTTCGGGCGATACGCTCTTTTGTGGCTCTGTGGGAAGAACCGACTTTCCGGGCTCAAGCAGAGAGGAACAAAAGAAAAGCCTTAGTATCCTAAAGGCACTAAAGGGCGACTATGTCGTTATGTCAGGACACGGCGAAAATACAACTCTTGACTACGAAAGAAAAACAAACTTTTATCTTCAGGTGGACTAGCTAATGAAACTTATCTTCAATTCAATGGACTTTAAATACGAGCTCGAAAGCGTGGTAAAGCTTTTTCTGCCTGCACAGAGCTTTAAAATACTTGTCTCTCCGAGTGAGGAGGGGCACGAGGGCGATATCTGCTTTATAAAGCGTGAGGCCAAGGGCGTTATGACCTACCTCTATGTCTATTGCAGAATAGACGGAGCCGTCGCATCCGAAGCAGGTGTAGTGCTGAACAGTGTCGAAAATTATAAAAGAGAATGCGAAATGACGCTCGCAAGATACCTCTATAAGTGCCTTTCTCGCCTTACCGGCTTAGAAAGCGAGTGGGGTATAATCACGGGCGTAAGACCGGTAAAACAGCTCAACGCCATGAGCGCCAAGGGGCTTTCCGATGATGAAATAAGGAGGAAGCTAAAGGACGACTTTTTGTGTAGCACAAAGAAAATAAACGTCGCCTTTGCTGTCGCTAAGGTGCAGGAGAGAATACTCTCAGACCTCGACAACAATAGCTTTAGTCTGTATGTGTCAATCCCGTTTTGCACCTCAAGATGCTCATATTGTAGCTTTGTTTCACAGTCGGTAGAAAGTAGTCTGTCGCTGATTCCTCAGTACGTTTCTAACCTCTGTGCAGAAATAAGACATACAGGCGAGATGATGAAGAAGCTCGGCAAGAAGCTCGATACCGTGTATTTCGGTGGAGGCACCCCAACTGCTATAGACGCGCCTTACCTCGAAGCAATTATGCAAGCTATCGAGGAAAGCTTTGATATGTCCTGTGTAAGAGAATATACCGTCGAAGCAGGCAGAGCCGATACAATCACCGAAAGAAAGCTCTCGGCTATCCTTAAGGGTGGTGCAAAAAGAGTCTCTATAAATCCACAAACCTTAAACGACAGCGTCTTGCAAGCAATCGGCAGAAAGCATACAGTAGCACAGTTCTACGATAGCTTTAAGCTCGCAAGAAAACTCGGTTTTGAAGTAATAAATACCGACCTTATTGCAGGTCTTCCAACAGATACGCTCGATAGCTTTAAGCAAACAATCGACGGAATTTTAGAGCTTTCACCGGAGAATATAACAGTCCATACACTTTCTATAAAGCGTGCAGCGCATCTAAATCATGCCGAGGAAAAACAGCTCGGCTCGCAAACAAGCGCTATGATAGACTACGCAACAACAAGACTTGTCGAAAACGGCTACCTTCCGTATTATCTCTATAGGCAGAAGAATATGCTCGATAATCAGGAAAATATCGGCTGGGCAAAGCCCGGTAAGGAGAGCCTGTATAACACCTACATAATGGAAGAAAACCAGACTATTATCGCAGTCGGAGCAGGTGGCTCAACAAAGCTTGTCGATAGAAAGTGGGGTAGGCTAAAGAGAGTCTACAACTATAAGTTCCCACTCGAGTATAATAAGCATTTTGATTTAATGCTCCAAAAGAAGAAAGAAGTAGAGGAGTTTTTCACCCTTGAAGAAAAATGATGTAATCACCCTTGAAATAACGGGAATAACTAACGAAGGCAACGGCGTCGGCAGAACGCAGGATAATATGGCAGTATTTGTGCCGTTTACAGGCGTGGGCGATAAGATTAGCTGTAAGATAGTAAAGCTCGAAAAAAGCTATGCCTACGGTATAGTCGATAGCATTATAGAACCGTCAGAGCATAGATGCGATAGCGACTGCGAAGCGTTCTATAAGTGTGGTGGCTGTTCATTCAGACAATTTACCTACGAGCAGGAAAAACATATAAAGCAGGATTTTGTCAAGGCTTCCTTTGAAAGAATAGCAAAGCTAAGCCCTAAGTTTGAAGAAATCTTAGGCTGTGACAGAGTCGACGGCTATCGTAATAAAGCACAGCTCCCCGTCGCTTCGGTAGACGGTAAAGCCGTCGCAGGCTTTTACTCTAAGCGTTCGCATAGGGTTATGCCGCTTTGCGACTGTAAGCTGCAGCCAAAAGAATTTTTCGAGATTATAAACGCTGTCCTTAGCTATCATAACGAAAATAAGCTATCCTGCTATGACGAAAGCACAGGCAAGGGCCTTCTGCGCCATATCTATATACGACGTGCCGAGCACACTAAAGAAACAATGCTTTGCCTCGTTACAACCAAAAGAACAAGCGACTATGATAAGCTCGCTGCGAGTATTACAAAAAGCTTTCCGCAAATTGTCAGCGTCGTGCTGAATATTAACCCTAAGCAAACTAACGTCGTGCTCGGTAACGAGTGTATTACAATCTTCGGTAAGGATACAATCACCGATGTGATGTGTAGTAACAAAATCGAAATCTCGCCGCTCTCGTTCTACCAAGTCAATACCCCTCAGGCAGAAAAGCTCTACGAAATCGCAGGCGAGTATGCCGAGCTTAAGGAGAGCGATACACTCCTCGATTTATATTGTGGAGCAGGTACAATCGGTCTTTCTATGGCAAGAAGAGTGAAAAAGCTTATCGGCGTCGAAATTGTCGCACCTGCTATCGAAAACGCAAAGAAAAATGCAAAGCTTAACGGAATAGAAAACGCAGAGTTTATATGTGCTGACGCAGGAGAAGCTGCAAATATGCTTGCTAAGAAGGGCGAGAAAATCGATGTCATTATCGCAGACCCGGCAAGAAAAGGCTGTGATAAGCTTTCGCTTGAATCAATGCTCACGCTCTCACCAAGAAGAATAGTAATGGTATCCTGCAACCACGCAACCGCCGCAAGAGATTGTAAGTATCTCTGCGAAAACGGCTATAAGGTCGAAAAGGTAAGGGCCGTCGACCTCTTCCCAAGAACAACCCACTGCGAGTGCGTGATTTCTATGGTGAGAGATAGCTAATTCCGATTTTTGTTGAAAAAAGATGACCACAAAGGGAGCGACATTATGCCGAATATATGCGATAATTGTATAAAGCTAGAGGACGTTATGAGACATGGCTCGTATGACCCCTTTGGGTCTACAGAAAAGGTCTATGACTTTATGTACGATATGTATAAAAAGGGCGAGCTGTCAATATATTTCGCCGACTGCTCGGTCGACAACTTCTTCGAGGAGCTCTCGAAGGAAGAGCACTACACATATAGCATCTATACAAGATGTAAGAAGTGTAAGAGAATTTTCCTGTTTAGCGTCTGTACAAGAGGTACGCCTGCCTATAAAGTGGTGGAAGAGCCCGACATAGAGCAGCTCAAAAGGGTCGCACAATTGGATAAAAAGACCATTTACTGCGAGGAGTAAAAACATTTTTAAAGTATAAATAAAAGCGTTGAAAAAATTAAAGCAATCTGTTATAATGTAAGTATGTATCGGGCAAGTGTGTCCGATAAATGAAAACGATTTAGTAAGGAAGGTGCCTATTATGGTAACAAGAAACGAATTCGGCTTTGAAAACGGCTATAAGTGCTGGCTTTTCACAATCAAGAATAATAACGGAGCTACACTTAAGCTCACAAACTTCGGTGCATCAATCGTCGCACTCGAGGTTCCTGACAGAAACGGTAATTTCGCAGACGTGATTCTCGGTTATGATGACCTCAAGGGCTATGTCAACGGAACAACCTTCCAGGGCGCAGCTGTTGGTAGATTTGCAAATCGTATCGGCAAGGGCAAGCTCACAATCGACGGCGTAGAGTATCAGCTCGCACTTAACGAAAACGGCGTAGCTCACCTCCACGGCGGTGTTGTAAGCTACAACAAGCGTGTTTGGACTGTAGAAAATGTCGCAGATAATGCTGTTACATTTGGCTATGTAAGCCCGGACGGAGAAGAAAATTACCCAGGTACCCTCAAGGTGCTTATTACATATTCACTCTCTGAGGATAACGCTGTTACAATTAACTACAAGGCAGTTTCTGATGCAGCAACTGCTATCAACCTCACAAACCACTCATACTTCAACCTCGCAGGTCAGGGCAATGGCGATATCAAGAACCATATCGTTAAGATTAATGCTAATAAGTATACACCTGTCGACGATGAACTCATCCCTGTTGGCGAAGACGCCGACGTTACAGGCACTCCATTTGATTTAAGACAGCCAACAAGAGTAGCTGAGCATATGGATGACGGCACACTCCCTGCAGGCTATGACCATAACTTTGTTCTTTCTGATAAGGCAGGCGTAGAGGTAGAAGCAGCCGAGGTTTACGAGCCAACTAGCGGTAGAGTAGTGACAGTTACTACTAACCTTCCTGCAATGCAGCTCTATATCGGTATCGCCCTCAACGCACAGGGCGGAAAGGGTGGACAGTATTACGGAAATTATACAGGCCTCTGCCTCGAAACCCAGTTCTCACCTGATACACCAAACCGTCCACAGCTCCCAAGCTGTATCTTCAAGGCCGGCGAAGAGTATAACTTTACTACAACATATAAGTTCTCTGTAAGATAAGACTTTGCAAATGAGAGGGAAGCGCTAGGCGATTTAAGGAGGAGTTATTATGATAAACACCTATGACGTCTGCGTTGCAGATTATCCAAGACTTGACGGAGAAACAAGCGACGGCAAGAGAATCATGCGAGCTGTAAGCGATTGTGAAAGAGGCGTTTTGTATATCCCAAAGGGAGTGTATGAAATTGCACAGCCTCTTGTAATAACAAATTGCTGTAGCGTGCTTATGCATAAATCTGCCGTGCTCAAGGCCGTGAAGGAAATGGACTTTGTCGTAAAATATGACGCAAGGGCTTTTTACCCCGATGTCGTAGAGTGCGACGGACATCTCGTTCCTTCTGATGACTATGACGCAGAGGATTGGAACCTGTTTTTCATCGGTGGTTATATCGACGGAGCTGGGCTCTCCAGCTGTATGTGTCTTGATAGCTTTAAGCACTTTACAATGCGTGATATTTCCTTTAGAAACGGCAAGAAGTATGGACTTCGTATAGAGGAAAAGGGTAGCACCTGGACTTATGAGCTTGTCGCTCAGAACCTCTATCTTAAGTGTACAATGCCTGGGCTTTCTGGTAATGCCGGTATAAGCTCAAACGGTGGAGATAGCCATTTTATAGATTGTATCGTGGTCGATTATACAATCGGCTTCGAGCTCTTGGGTGGTGGCTCCAACAGACTTACAAGATGTCACGTCTGGGGTGGCCCGATTCCACCGAAAAGCGAGGGCGAGCTTCCCGAAATGCTCGTGGATTCCTGCAATTATGTCCTTAGCTCGTATGACGCTATTTTGACGGATTGCTATGCCGATACAGGAATGACAGGTTTCCGTATTACCGAGAATTGTAGGCTCAACGGCTGTAGCTACTTTAATAACTATACATATCTTATGGACGACGTTACAGTTATAGAGCATATAAGCGGAGAAGTGCTTGTGTCAAATTGTATGTTCAGAAAAACAAGTCCTAACGCTACACTCTATAAGGGCAGTAATGAAGGCGTTATCTGGCGTGATAACATTCTGACAGGTGGACTTTCACTTCCCGAGTAATTAATAAGGAGAACACTATGCTAAGACATATCTGTATGTTCAAGCTCGTAAGCAAGGACGAGATTCAAAATTTTATCGATAAGGCACAGGTTTTAAGCGAAGTGCCAACCGTTAGAAGACTCGAAGTAGTAAGTAATGCTAAAGGTCTCCCGGAAAGCAACTTCGATGTATCTCTTATCATCGACTTCGACGATGCCAAAGGGCTTGAGGATTACCTCGTGTACCCAAAGCACGTCGAGTTCAGTAACTATGTCGGTACAGTTAAAACCGATAGAGCTTGTATCGACTACGAATTTTATTATGTATAATTAAAGAATTTCCTCCGATACTATATATAGGTATCGGAGGTGTTTTTATGTCCAAAGCATTAAGTGGATGTACCTATAAGCTAACTAATTCGCCCAGTATAATTACAAGCGCCTGCGTCGGAGGAAGAACCGAGCACCAAGGCCCTATGCATAGCTATTTTGATATGACAAATGACGACGACTACTTCGGTATGGAAACCTACGAGCAAGCCGAAAGCTTTATGCAAAAGAAAGCAATAGAGCTCTCCCTCGATAAGCTAAGACTTAAGAGCGAGAATATCGACTTTATGTTGGGTGGCGACCTTCTGAACCAGTGCACCGGAACAACCTACGGAGTGAGGGACTTGAATATTCCCTTCCTCGGAATATACGGCGCCTGCTCAACTATGGCCGAAGGCTTGCTCTTGTCCTCGCTTATGGCAGATAACGGCATCGGAGAAAAAATTCTCGCAGTTACCTCGTCACACTTTTGTACAGCAGAAAGACAGTATCGCTTCCCCCTCGATTACGGTGGACAACGCACCCCGACTTCACAGTGGACAGCGACAGCAAGTGGCGCCCTGGTTGTTTCCACCAAGGGAAGCGGGCCGTACGTTCGAGCTGTTACAATAGGTAAAATCGTCGATATGGGAGTCAGCGATGCCAATAATATGGGCGCAGCAATGGCACCGGCAGCTTCCGAAACTATCTCAACCTTCTTTAATGATACAAAAATGTCGCCAAAAGATTTCGACTTTGTGGTAACAGGCGATTTGGGACTCGTCGGTAGCCGTATAGTCCTGGACCTGCTTTTGCGAGAAGGCTTTGACGCAAGAGAAAATCATAAGGATTGCGGAAAAATGATTTATGACATCGAAAAGCAGGACGTCCACGCAGGAGGGAGCGGCTGTGGCTGTGCAGCAAGTATGCTATGTGGATATTTCGTTCCACAGCTAAGAGCAGGCGCTATAAAGAATATATTATTTGTCGCAACGGGCGCACTTATGTCACCAACAGTAAATCAGCAGGGCGAGAGTATTCCGTCAATCGCCCACGCAGTCTGGATATCTTCGCAAAATGGAAAGGATGAAAGTATATGAATTATCTCTGGGCGTTTTTGGTGGGTGGTGCACTCTGCGCAATAGGTCAGCTTCTTATTGATTATACAAAGCTTACCCCAGCAAGAATACTTGTAGCATATGTGGTAATCGGCGTAATGCTCGGTGGCTTTGGAATTTATGACAAGCTCGTGGAATTTGCAGGAGCAGGCGCAACCGTTCCACTCACAGGCTTCGGAAACGTGCTCTCGAGTGGAGTAAGAAAAGCCGTCGATGATATAGGCTTTTTGGGCGTGCTTACAGGTGGACTGACTGCTGCCGCAGGTGGAATTTGTGCCGCAATCGTTTTCGGATTTTTGGCAGCACTTTGCTTTAAAAGTAAGGGGAAACAATCCTAGAAAGCTCGTATCGAGTCATAAGACGTGCCTATTTTGGTGCGTCTGTTTTCTTTTTGCACACAAATTTCCACTTTTTTAAGAGTTTATTGGTAAAAGGTACGAAAAGTGTTTTTTTGTGTTGACATTTGAAAGCTAACGTGATAGAATAAACAAGTCGTTGCGAAACGCACTATGCGTCGTAGCCCAGCACCTTGAAAATTGAACAATCGAAAACACAAGAAAAAACCCTTGTAAAATTACTTTGAGTAATTGAAGAAGTCAAGCATTAAGACTAAAAAATGAATGCATAGTCAGTATGGAAAAGTACTGAGCGAGAAAGGTATTAACCACGAAAGTGGATAATATACAAACTTAATTAAGAGTTTGATCCTGGCTCAGGACGAACGCTGGCGGCACGCCTAACACATGCAAGTCGA
>JAZSCN010000003.1:0-129814 GCA_045602925.1 Oscillospiraceae bacterium
TACCACGGAACATTTGCATACCATTTTCAAGAGAGCATAATGCTCCAGTAAAAGATTCAATTGGAGAACCATAGAACATACAGTATCCGCTTACTAAATTGCACATATCAGTATTAAATGTAATAATTGCAGTACCAGCTCAGTTCTTGCCATCCCATTAGCTCTAATTCTTCACGAGATGCTTCTAATAAATCTTCGTCAAAAGGCCCGCCCATATGTAAGTTAAAACGGGTCTTGGAAAATAACAAAGGTGCTACTCTATAACCTTCAATATCTTTGTGCATATTTTCAGATTTAAAGTTCTTATCAATTTCGTAAGTAAACTTATTATAAACTTTTATGGGTAACTTTTGTGCTGTCCATTCTTCTACAATAAAATATTCTTCTACTAAGTTACGGTGTAAAACATTTAAGGCCCATACAGTAGCCATGACAATATCATCATGATGCCCACGCTCAGCGCACCAAACATTATTTGTTTTCTTTTGGAAATGTCCAAGTTCCTCAATGAAGCGTCGGTCATGTATTTTTACCGCCCAGTTATTGCAAAGCCATGTTTTCATATTAACAACAGCTGGAGCTTTAGTATTATTAGTAGAAATAACACCAGGACGGAAATTTTTAGATGATGATTTGGCAACACCATAATTTACAAAATGAGGGTAGTTATGGTCATAATATAATTTGTTGCAAAGGTCAACACCGATACCGTTGCGTTCTACTGACATAACAGGGTTACCATACATCTTGGCTATTTCTAATATAACCGTTGCAAAATCAGTAGGGTCAATCAGACTGGAATAATACATAGCAACCTGGTCTATGTCATCTAGTTCGGTAATATCAAATATTTGAATAACGGACGCATCTTTACCTAAACCTTCTGCGACATCAATACCCATCGTATAAACGCGGTTAGTTTCAGGCATTCTCCATATATTCAAGCAACCATCATACATAGTTTCAATAGGTTCCTTAATATCTTCTTTCATCTGTTCGAAGACACGAATCGGGAAAGCTGAGTTATGTGAGCCCAAGAAACGGCACTCATATTCCTGCTCGAAACGGTCAACATCACCGTTTAATTCAGTTTCAATAACATTCTTTTTCCAAGCTGCTCCACGACCTGGTACATCAGACCAAATAACCTTTTCTACCTGGAAATTGTTTCTACCTTCTTCCGCACGTTGTACAAGGTCATAAAATACATTATCTGTACCATTAGGAGTAGATGATACAAATAACTTAGCATTAGGAGCCGCAATAAGAGTAGGAGTAACTGCTGCCCAGAAGGGTTTAGCGATAGATTCTTCTACGAAAGCAAACTCATCAAGAATCAAACATGATGCAGACTGACCACGAATGGCATTTTCTGAAGTAGGAGACGCAACAATACGAGAACCATTTTTGAACTTCGCACTCATATCATTCCATTCACCATCAACGGGTTCTTTGATCCAGTTAGGTAACTCAGTATATGCAAGTTTAATACGACCGAAAATTTCCTTAGCCATTGCTTCCTTATGAGCAAGAATAATGATAAGTTGGTCCGGATTAAAATTAGCGAGCCAAAGAGCATAAATGGTCATTAATGTTGATTTACCTATCTGACGTGATGTATTAAAAATAACACGGTTGTGATTTTTCATGGTAGAAAGCATACGCTTCTGGTATTCACGTAATTTAATATGCTCACGTTTACGGTCACCATTAATAATAGTAAAGAAAGTCTCGGCAAAGTAATGAACATCAGCTATTGAACGTTTCAACGCTGCGACCATTTGAGGTGTCATCTCATAACGAGATTCTGCAGTTGGTAATGCCTTATTTCCAAGATAATATTGTTCTTCTGCTATAACATCTTGACCGAAAACTGTTTCTATTCTTTTGTTTGACTTTCTAGCCATTGACTCTATTTAATATTAATAAATAGAAACGATGGCGACAAATGCTTTAGGTACCTTTTTAACAAAATTTCAAGATTGGAAATTTTGTCCTCCAAGTGATCATTTATGGACTGTTTCTATAGTATTACACCCAAGAGGAGACAAAAATAGTACAAATAATTTTGGAGCGTTATTCAATAATATTTGTCAGGTTAACAGTAAGTTTGATTCAATGTTTAGCCCTAAATGGAAACTTACTGTAAATGGTGAAGAAAATACATATTTTGGTTCATTACAAGATTCTAAAATAGGTTTATTTTTAGCTACTGATATTAGTTTCAATGCTAACTCTGTTAATATAACTGATAGTCAATCAGGGCTTAATCAACAGTTTACAGGATTCCTTAGTTTCGGTAAAACACAAACTGGTAGAAATCATAACCATGCTATTAAAATTAAGTTCCTTAAATCTAACTGGGATATAAATGATTTGTTTATTGATAGATGGATTGCAGCCATTGGCCAACAAGGCCTTATTGAAGATGAATCTCTTCCGAATATTAAAGGTAATATTGTTATTACTGAGTATGCGTGTGGCATTCCTGGAAAAAATGACGGAACATGGTTTGCTAGAAAACAGATTATTTTAACTAAAGCATTTCCTAAGTCGAGAGACCAAATAGAATATTCTTATTCTTCAGATAGTGCTGGTGAATTTAAATCTAAAGGTGTTGATTTTGAATTTGATGCGTATCAAGTTACATATTTTGCACCCGGAGGCGGAACTGCTGCTGCTCCTGCTGTTGTATCTAATAAAACAAAATCTGCAACTACTAATAAAGAAACTAGTATTTCTACACCTGGAAAAGATATGTTAATCGGTGTAATAACAGATAAGAATGTTCCTAGCGGAGATGCAGTCCCTGCTAATTCATCATTTAATAATATGGCTTAAATAAAAATAATGTCAGAATGTAATACCACAGAGATACATAATGTATTGGTAGATGAGCGTACTGGTGCTATTATTAAAGATTACGCAGATAAGAAAACAGTATATGCTGAAAATGAAATAAAAGTAGCTACCGGAGAAAAATCTGCTACTCCGGCTGTTTGTGAAATTACACCTATCCAAGCTTATATGTCAACAAATCTTAATAATAAGATTAAGACATATGAAGATATAGCTACTCGTATTCTTAATATGCTTGGTTATCCTTCAGTAGGTGTTACTGATTTGCATAGAGACCAGATTTTTGAAGCTATATCTATCGCAGTAGAAACTTACATGCAATATTGTGGTTATACTGATGAACTTCTTGTTTTTGACTCTCGTCTTTATGAAGAAAATAAAGGTATTCGTATTGACCAACTTTATACTATCGCTTCTATAGAAGCTACCCATGATAAAGGTGGTATTCAGAGAGCAATAGACCGCGGACCTGACCACAATCTTAAATCTAATAGAGATGTTTATGTAACTAAAGTAGCAATTCCTGCAATAGATTATTACATTTCTGAAAAGGAATTTGACTTCCTTGTTGCTAACTGTAAAGAAGCAGATAAAGAATTACTTTGTCATCTTAAAGATATTTCTCGTCGTCACCCTGATGGTATTGAAGAATTATCTATTATTACAGGGATGCTTTATGAGTATCTCATTCTCCGCCGCGGATATAATAAAGAACAATTTAAGAAGTCTAAAGATAAGGTTGTAACTGAAGGTGGTGAGAAACTTAATATCTATTGGGAAGATTCTGAACTTGGTAAACAACGTGATGAACTTCACTATGCTAAGATGTATGATTATGACGTAATGGATTATCGTAAGGTAATTTCTGTATATGATTTCCAAGAAGGTTCATCATCTGCTATGTCATCTCTCTTTGCATTCGAAACTGCAATGGCTGCCACTACATATTATAACTATCAATTCTCAATGCGTGGCTTTGACCTTACTTCCTGGACAGCAATGAATATGTGGAGAAAGGACCGTGATAAGTTATTGGCTACCAAACACTCATGGAATTTTGACCCTCATACACAATATTTCACATTATCTCCACAACCTCGTAAAGACCGCGAACGTTTCTTCGGTGTGCTTCATTGTTATGTTGAGCAACCGCTTCGAGATGTAATTAAATCTCCATGGGTATGGCGTTATGCACTTGCTCTTTGCAAGATCATTATCGGTACAGTTCGCTCTAAGTGGGGTGATGTACAACTTCTTGGTGGTGGCGTTATCAGCGGCAATACTTTGCTTCAAGCCGGTGAAACTGAAAAGAAAGAACTTGAACAACAATTAATTGAAAAACGTGGTTTCGGTGAAGCAGAACCTCCAGTATTTTTTATAGGATAATTTTATGAATAGAAAAATTTTAATAGAACAAATTTTAAATGATGCAAAAGAAGGTTACCTTACTGAAGGTAAAGTTAAATCTAAACATGCCCCCGGATGGTATCGTACCTGGAATAAACCATCTGGTGATTTAAAGTACCAAAGAAGCAAAAATGCTTGGCATACTCCGGACCATTTGAAATATATCGCTAGTGCATTTATTGATGCATTTAATGAATGGTCAGATAGAGTTATAAGAAGTCATAAAATGGAAGACCGTCATAGAGTTCCCAAATTATTATTAGATGACCCTTATCAAAATGCAATTTTAAGTTTAGCTGATAAAATATATAATAATATTGAGGAATATTCTCCATCATTGAAGCGCATGCCTAAACCGGCAGAAATATTAGCTGCTGTAAAGCAGGTAGTAGCAGGAGAAATTAATCTTGAAATTAATTATGGCGGTATGAAAAATGCTCTTCAATACAAAATCCCAGGGCGTAGTGGACTTATTATGAAAAAAGAGTTGCGCAAACTCTTTAAGTCAGACCAACTTAAAAATGCATTAGAAAAAATATATAAAGAAAATTATAGAGATGTCGTCGGTTCTTGGGACCAAATTAAAAGTGTATTTGACCGAAAACCAAAAATCGGTAATAAGCTTTCTGAAGTCTAAAGATTTAAGGTGCATGAAAATGCACCTTTTATTTTAAATAATATTAATGTCTCTTACATATAATACAGATATTCCTAAGAATACAATGACAAATTATGCAGAAGCTTTTCCGGGCTCTGTAACTTGTCCTAAAAATACTAATATCGCAGAAAAGCTTGCTACTCAGGGAGACCAGGTGGTAATGGACAATAATATTAAGTCATTTATTCTTGAACGTGGATACCCTGTATTATATTATCCTTATCTTTTTGAAGTAGATAAAGCAGAACATCTTTACGGTGAGCACTCGGGTGCTGGCTATGGTGTACCGTTTAAAACCTATGCTTATATGACTATTGAAGACCAGCCTTCCTGGTTTGCAGCACAGGGTATTGATACTGATGAAACTGCGACTATTTGGATTCATATTAAGCTTTGGAAAGATACAGTAAAAGAATATCTTCAAGATCCTGAATGTCCTCAATATAATGATTATAGCAAAATTTATAATCTTAACTATGTTGAAGAAAGAGATGTTGTAAGAGCTATCGAACCTAAAGTTAAAGACCTTATACAGCTTACAACATTCGGAGCTGATAGAGAATTTGACAGAGGTAATAAAATTTTTGAAATCACCTCAAGAGAAGATGAGTTATTCTCTGAGAAGGATATGAATATTGCAATGGGTCACTACGTTTGGAAAGTGACTGCTAAACGTTATCGTTATTCTCACGAGTTGGGTATGTCTAATCAGGACCCGAATGGCCGAGATAATCCATATATCGGTGTAGCAGGTGAAACTGGTAATCATGTTGTTTCTGAAACTAAGTCGGTTTATCATATGTTTTTAGAAACAGAAGGTCTTATTGATGAAGAAAGTAATGATATTGTATCAGAAGATAATCGTGAAATTAGTTTAGTTGACGGAATTTACACCACTAAGGTAGAACATACTAAGGTTTATAAGCATGATAATAATGAGGATAGTAAGAAAAACTTTGATTTAGATACTCGTATTAAGAATGTTTATAAGGACTATTCAAATACTATTCTCTCAAACAACTTATTCTAATCTAAATATAACCGATGGCAACGAATGTATCTGCTAATAATATGCTCAGTAGCTATGCTTTGTTTAATGCTACTGATATTAAACAATTCATTATCGATCAGTTAAAGGCGAACCCGAATAGTCCATTTAAAGATGTAGATTACTTAGGTTCTAATATTAACGCATTTATCGATATTATTGCTGTAATGCTTCAGCAGATACTTTTCTCATACTCAGTTAATGCAGCAGAAACTTCATTCTCTACTGCGCTTCTTTATGAGAATATGTCTCGTATTGTTAGCCTTTTAAACTATAAGTCAACAGGTAAGCAAACTTCTATTCTTCCGGTACGTTTCACAATTAAAAAAGATATTAGTGAAGAATCTCAGAATATTACTAAGGTTTCTATACCTAAGTTCTTAACAGTAAATTACAATTATCAATTTACTTTATTAAATGAAGAGCCTGTATATTTTTCAGAAAATAGTAACGAAGTAACTATTGATACTATTCTTTATCAAGGTCGAGTTCATGAGTCACAGGTTTACAATGCCAATGGTGACGATTTTGAATTAATTCATCTTCCTGACCGTTATATTAATGGTTCTACCGGTTCATTTATTAGTGATAATTTCTTTACAGTATATGTAGATGAAGACAATAACGGTAAATGGACAGAATATACAGAATCAGCTTCTCTCTTCCTAGAAAATTCTGAAGCTCAAAAGTATGAACGACGTTTTACTGAAGACTTTGGCTATGAGTTCAAATTTGGTAATGGAACATATGGTAAGAAATTAAAGAAAAATGCAAAAATTGTAATTTATTATCTAATTTCTGACGGTGAAGCAGCTTTAGTCGGTAATGATATTATTACTGCTGCTAAATCATTTGCATCTTTTACAACTAGTAAATTTGAAGAAATTAAAGCATCTGAAGCATATAGCAGTACAAATGAAAATGAGTTAAAGCTTCATTGGTTACGTGTTAAGAATACTGGTCCATCTACTCCTATTGCATATCCAGAATCGGTAACATCTATTAGAAAAAATGCACCGAAGACTTTCGCATCTCAGGGCCGACTTTATAACTTAACTGATTACGAAGCATTTATCAGCAAATATTTCTCATCTTATTGCAAAGACGTATATTTCTGTACAAATGATGATTATACATCTTCATACCTTAATTACTTTTATGAGTTAGGTATGGCTTCTCCTCAAAAAGATAGTCGATTGAATATAGCTCAGGTTGAGTTTATGACAGCAGTAAACTTTAATAATGTTTATTGTTTCCTTGTTCCTGCTATTAATACTATTATTAATGGTAAAGTACCTAACTATCTTAATACAGCACTTAAGAGCCAAATTGTTAATAAATGTAAACCACAAATGGGTATCGGTCATAATCTTGTTATTATTGACCCGATTTATAAGGCCTATACCTTTGGTTCTTATAGCTTAAATGATGAATATTTTAATGCTGAGCAACAGAAAAATAAACTTGTTTTAGTTCGTAATAAGTTCACAAAATACTCATATAATTTCATTAAAAATTATTGTGTAGATGCATTAACTACATACTTTAACTCATTAGGGTTAGGTAGCACTATTAACACTTCTGACATAACTCAACTTATTAACTCAGTTCCTGGTGTTAAATCTTTCTATATTGAAGATACTGACGGTAATAAAGATGATAAAGTAAATCTTTATATATGGAATCCGTTATATTCTAACGAAGATAACAATGTAGTTTCCCAGCCTTATAAATGTCAGTCATTTGAATTCCCATACTTCTATGACATCGGTAATCTTGCAAACCTTATCGAAGTAATTGAGGAATAAATAATTTCGTGACCGAAGATTTCAATATTTTAATAACTAATTTAGTTACAAATTCAACACTTGATGTTACTAAACCGGTTTTTGCTCATGAAAGCTACAAAATTAATGTACGCTTAGGTTCTAATAGCAATAATGAAAGCTGGAAGCAACGTTATAAAAATAATATACGTTGGGACTTCGGTGATGGAACAATTGTAAATGCACCATCTGCAACACATTATTATAAATTTCCGGGAAAATATAAAGTTTCATGTATCTTATACCAAATCGATGGTACACCTGTAGAAAATAGTGTTAGTTATAATATTGTTGTAAGAGAAGCATTACCTTCTAAATTAGAGTTTGTAAATCCTTCTTCCTGGAAATCTAATGTACCTTGTTGTAAAAATAATAATCTTGGTCAATTATTCGTATCAATTTCCAACAATATAAAATCTTTGCCACATGTTTCTGCCATCCGTCGATGGACTAAAGAAACACCTAAAGAAGATTCCTATTTTGACATTAATACACGTTCATATTATCACCGTGATAGGTATTATACATTCCTTGAAAAACAAATAATAAAAAGTAAAAATAATATAGATAGTGATTATATAAATGCTATATTAAAACCAACCGACACTTTTATTCCTGATTATATAACAGTTTATGGGTATTTTACTTATGAAAATAATACAATCAAATTAAAAACATTTGCGGTTCATCCACAAGAAGATTTAAATCGATACTCATTTGTAATTCAAAATCCTAATTCAAAATATAATAGCGAACAGGCTTATAATACAATTGTTAATATTTCATCAGTAAAATCTCTTAAGGGAATTCCGACAAATGCAACAGAAATCGGTAAAATAGGCATTATAGATATATGGTATAAAAATGATTTTATTTCTACTAACGATCTTGTTTTCGAGTTTAAACCTGAAACATTTAAACTTAAAACAGACCCACAATTGGCAGAAAGCTATCTTAATATACCTCCTTTAGGTATAACCTTTAATACAGTTGAGGCTACTTTAGATAATTCTGAGTTGAAACAAGCCCTTACCTCTAACGGTTTATTCAACTCTGAATATATTGCTGATAAGAGTAATAATAGATTTATCTTTAGTCAAAACTCACCAATTGTAATTGAAACTCATTTAATCTATAACCTTTATCTAAACTATGAGATAGAAATGTATAATTCATTTTTCATAATGAATGATAGTTTAGATGGAAGTTCAAGTTGGAACTTATATAAGCATAAAGTTAATTCTAATAATGGACCTTATTTTTATGAGTTATCAAAACCGGAAAATGATGAAACTTATAGCTTATATAAACTCCGTGATACTGGTAATATAGAAAACTTTGAATATAATTATGGTATGTATTCTGATTACATATCATTCTATAGATTAACACCTTTGTCACCAAATGGGTTTAATTTATATTATGAAGATTCAGATAATGAAAGACATCTTCTTTTAGCCTGTACTAGTATTGTATCATTAGAAGATTTAGTATTACCCGAAGAAAAACGAGCTATTCAGAATACTGAAGATATTCTTAATACATATATGCAACATCCTATGTATGATGAAGCAGACAATTTGAAAACGTTTTTAAGAGATATTTTCAAAAATAATGATATGTTATCATATGTAACAGCTAAAGGTTTAAACATCTTAAATGATAATGTAAATTATAAAACATGTTATCTCGATAAGTTCTTATCAATATTAGAGATGATGGATGAACCTGCTACTCATTTTGATATTAGTTCATTTGATAGAATTAATGAGTTGAAAGAAATGGTTCGTATTTTAACAATGAATTACTCTGAGTTATTTGGTAATCTTTTAACTAATGAATATGATATACGCATAACTCACTCAACGAAGGGATTTAATGTAAGTGATCAATTAGAGCCAAATGATGTTGTTCTTTGCGAAATAAATCCTAATACTGGCAAATCAGGTGATATTGTTGCGATTAGAAGAGGTAACAAAATTCTTCCTCTTACTACAAAAACTCCTTACCTTATCTTAAAGGATGATTTTACTTTTGATACTGTATTAGTCAATTTTGTAGGTATTGAACCTAGTTCTATTGAGACTTTCGAAGACCAGTCTGAAAGCTGGAAAGAAAATCATGAATGGACAGAGCTTCATGCTTACTCTTTCAATGACTATGACCCATCTTGGGGTTGGGTAATGAATTTACCAAACGAAATTGATAATAAAGCAAATAAGGCAGATTTCATCGATGCTTATTACTCATTTTATATTTTTAACCCGATACACTCTAAGACCCGAAAATATAATTTCGTAGAAGAGACAACAATTCCTAAGGGTAATGACAATAATCAAATAAGTGTTGAGCAATGGAATGATGACTATGGGTTTGTGTATGATTGTTTAATGAAGATATTAACTTATAATCTCAACCTTAGAGATTCTAATTAAATATAGCTAATGGCTGTATTGTTGAAAAATCTTTATTCTATAATAAATGGTAAGCTTGATGCCAAAGATGTTGAGCGTTCATTTACATTTATAGAATTTATCAAAGAATTCGGGTATGATAACACTCCCAGCTCATTCTTAAGCGATTATAAATCATACCTTTCTTTGTGGGCAAATGCTACATATGATAATCATGCTTTAACTGATAAAGAATTTATTAGAAGGTCTCTTACTGATACACTTAAATCTATTGTATTGACATATTCTTCATATGAAGAACAAGATTTTTTAGCTAATATCGATTGGAATAATCCGATTCATCAAAAAGCCATTGTCCCATTTTTTGCGGAAAAAATTAAGAGTATATGTAATTTCTATAAGAATAAACGTCAAGAAGCCCATCTTATCGTTAATAAAAATTCATTTAAAGGTTCCAGAATATCTTTAGAACAAATTATATATGATAAGATTTTGGATTTCTATTTTGAAAATAAAAATCTTAAACCGCAAATAAGTCATCTTCAACATAACTTAACTATTTCCATTGAAGAGTATATTGATTTATACTCAGAATACTTTGATATACCGCGTCATAAGAAATGTACTGATGAATCTCGTCAGAAACTTTTAGAAGCTAATATCAATAATGTAGATTATAAAGATTATATTCAACTTTCTAAAATCATTTCCGACAGTCTTTTCAATGGTGAGCTTTATCTCGAAGAAATTCCATTAATTGCGCAGGTTGGTTTAGATTTAAGCCAAAAGTGTGCAGGTGATGTAGCTACATTACGTGATGTTCTTTTAAATGAAGCGACTATCAATCAGGTTAGTTTAGGTGATCAAATTTCTTTACGTAGAAAACTTTATGAAAAGTATCTCGGGTGCGATTTATATTATATCTATTGCGACACTAAAGATAGCATCTACATTGATGTATTAACTAGAGCAGATAATCCTTCAGGTAACTTATTAAATTGTGGTACCGCAGATACAGCTACTGTAGAATCTGATAAAGTTGAGTTATTATCTAATATTGGTCTTTTCTTTAAACCCGATAAAACCGGTATCTTAAAGATTAATGCTAATGATTTCTCATGGGAAATTGATAAGAGCAAGTTATCTGATGAAACTTTCTATATTTTCCCTGACCCTAACAAGTATGGTGATATTGGTAATAATAAATCTCAAGATTATCCATTAATTTATGAATATAAATTAAATGAATATATCAAAAATATCAGTTCAGGTTGGGCTAAAGATGACCCTCTTGCATATATTTCCACTACTACTTGGAATACATATTATAGCAAACAAGATAATGATTATATTTTAAATGATAATCATGATTATAGCTACTCCTTTACTGCTCTTGCTAATCTTGGTATTATATCTGATTATCAAACTGATATGTTTGGTAATGAATACGCATTAGTTAAAGGTTATACTAATGAAGATGGTGTTTTTGAAGTACCTTCTAAATTTGCATTACCAAGTGTAGACTTTAAAGAAGGTTCACTTGATGTTGGTGATATTACATCTGTTCAACCCGATGCCACATTATTAAATGGCGGTTATTTCAGAGACCCTCGATTTGAGAAGGAAGACAAAGCTTTCCCGTATGATGTTCGTTTACGCATAAAAAATGACTATATGTGGTCAGGTGTTATTCCACAAACAAACTATATTACAACACCTGATATATTAACAACGCATATAGATGGAGGAAACTTTACTGATAAAGTTAGAAATAGTTATGTAGATCATTATAATGCTAAACCACAAGAAAAAACACGCAATTTAAACACTGCTACATATGATAAGTCATTTAAAGATTTAGTATTCCAAAACTTTAACTATTCTTTAAACACTCATGATAAAAACGGCAATGAAGTAGTAAAGGTTAGATTAGTTAATAAAACATTTGATGACATCAAAAATGAAGAAGGAAAATTATTCTTTAAATCTACCGGTTGTAAAGCATCTACTCAAAATGTTATAGCAGATAATGTAAAGAAATTCTCTTTAATTCGTGATATTCTTATAATTGAAAAAACTGACAATATTATTATATATAAGCAAAATGAAGTATTAGAGTTTATTGAGATATATAACAATAATAATGAAAATGATACAGTAGAAACCCCAGAAGGTGAGATAATACCTAATCCTGCTAAATTATTCTACCCTGGTGATTTATATAATATCCTTTATAATGAAGCTGAAGACACTTTCTATATAGCTGTTATCTCTATAGTAAAGGTTAATGATAATATATTCAATCGTTTGGGGTTACGCATCCATAAATTTGAAGTAGAAAATAAAAAGTTAATTACTGATATTATTAATACAGCAACTGATGAAATTGAATTATATATAGACGAAAATGATGTATTTGATAATTTTGATTTAATATCTTTACATGATAAATTTGACTCATTTACTTTCAGTTACAATAATAATCATGATGTATATCTAATATCATATCTTTTAAATGATAATGCATATTATCCGTATTTGTATGAACATAAGTTCAGAATGTACAATAAAGCCCGTTTCTATAATACTTTAAACACTAATGTTTATTATAATACAGATAGTGTTCACACTAATATCTTTAATGCAGATATAGAAACTGCATTAGAGCCAAACGAAATTCCATTCTTTATACCTGCTTAAAACAATGGCCAATATCAATCTTAATACTCTCTTTACAAAAAATTATAAAACTGATTCTAAAGTAGACTCAGATATTAATTTAAATAAAGAAACCAAAGAAGCTGAAATATACTCAGATTATAAGCTTGATTTAACTCCACAAATGCTTCAAGGTGGTAGTATTAATTCTACTGTTACTCACAATGATATAAACAAAATCGTAAATGAAGAATCAATTTTAAACTCTTTACGAAATATAATGATGACAAAGTTTCAATCTCGTTTATTAAATCCTGAGATGAACTTTGATTTACGTAGTTATCTTTTTGAAGAACTTACAGAAGCAAAGGCATATTTCATCGGGTATGATATTGCTACATATCTTCCAATGTATGAGCCGAGGATTATTATCGGTGATATTAATGTAGTGGCTCATTATAATCATGATACCTATGTTATAAACATGAATATCCATATCCCATCTATTAATAAAAATATTAAATTATCTAGTATTTTAAACTCCGATGGTTTTAGTTTCAATTAAGTAAAAAAGAATGGAAAATTTTAATACTTACCTTAATAGATTAAGTGCTTTTTACAATGATTTGGCTTACTGGCGTTATTCAAAAGATAACATGTCAGAAGAAAATGAAAAATACACTATTAAAGTAAAGGAAAGTGCAAAACTTCTTCGTGAAGAAATGAAAAAACTACCACCTGATATGATAAGACCTCAGGTGGTAGAACATATAGAAAAAGCTTTATCGCTTTAAATTGACTTCATAAGTTTATACAAACAAGCAAAAGCATTAATTTCAGGATCAATAATCTCTTCAAACTTATAAAGATAATCTGCAATAATTATTGTCCAATTCGGCTTAACTTCATCATCTACTAAGTCAGAATCAATGATGAGATGATAGAAATCTGAAATCATACTTGCATAATCATTATTAAACAAACTTTCATTGTTGATAATATATGAACGAAGAGCAACATGATTCTTTTCAAGTACCAAATCAAGAACATGCTTGATAAAGTATGAATCAACATTATAATCCTTCAGCTTAAGTACACCGTCAAAAACACAAGATTGAAGATTTTTGATAATTGAGCGCATATCAGGGTAGAAACGTTCAATAAGCGTTTTCAACTTAGGAAGTTCCACAGATTGATTTACCTTTACTTGCTCATTTCCAAGGATATAAAGAATTCGACGGATAACACCATCCTTAGGAGGAGTAATATCGATCAACTTACAACGAGAACGAATTGCATCATGAATTCGATTCTTATTATTTGCTGTAATAATAAATCTAGTATTCTCAGATACTTCCTCCATCAAAGCTCGAAGAATACGCTGAGCCTGTGCATTTGCAAAACCATCAGCCTCATCGAGAATCACAATCTTAAACTTACCATTAGAGGAAAGTGTACGTGAGAAATTAGAAATCTTAGTTCTTACCACTTCAACATTATTCTCATCCGAAGCATTTACATAAAGAGTATCACACTGGAAAATATTATAAGCTAGAAGCTTAGCAAGAGAAGTCTTACCTTGTCCAGGTCGTGAACACAGGAAAATATTATCAATAATATCCTCATTGATATATTTCATAATAAGAGAACGTGCCTCTTCGCTAAGTACAATATCCTCAAGAGTTTGCGGACGATAACGTTCAGTCCAATCTGAATTAATTTGATTAAGCATAATTCTTATATGCATCAGTTCTGTTTTAGATTAAACTACCTTTAGTGGATAAATAAAAATTAGAATGGCTGTAAATCAAACAATTGGTAAATTTATACAAGTTGCTGGCCAACGCGATTTTGCACGTGATAACCTTTTCCGTATCATGCAACTTAGTTGCCGTAACTTAACATTAACAGAAGAAGATTTAGTATACGCTAAAGGTGGTAAGCTTCCTGGCCGTGTAACTCCCGTTGGTGAAAATGTGAAGTACATGGGTATGACTTTACCATATACGCGTTCTACAGTAGAATATCCTGGTAATAATGACTACGAAATTGTATTCTATCTTGATAAAGATTCTGAGCTTGTACATAAGTTCGAACGCGCTTCTCGTCAAGCTTTCAATGATGTTACTACTACTGGTGACTGGCGTTTCCCAAGTACCAGCGACGTAATGACTATCGCTGTTCTTGATATTAATCTTGACCCAATTGAATATATTACATTCTATGGTGTAAGTTTTGTTAAGTTCGATGAACTTGAATTCAAGATCGCTGAGTCAGAAGGTACTGCTGTTGAAGTAAAGGCTCATATCTCTTATCTTTATTATAAGAGAACAGGTTCTGATACTGTATTCGCAGGCGTTTGATAAATCCTTCAAATTAAAATATAAAAATAAAGCTCGCAAAAATTGCGAGCTTTTTTATTATTCATGAACCATTATGAGAAAAATTAACCAGCCATACCAGAGTTAGCAGGTACCAACTCATCTTCGGCTATAATACCGGAATCAATAAAATCTGTAATTAGAGAACTAAACTTGTGAGCAAATACGTCAAAAGCTTGTTCTGGACCTTGTGCATTAATAAGACGTTGAAGGTGTTTTTGAATAGCAGGATCCTCGAAAGCCATCTGTGCAGCTTCTTGTGATTGAGGGTCAGCTAATGAAGGGTTTTCCTGAACAATTTCAAGAACTCTCTTACGAATCAAACTCCACTGATGTGCATTTACTGCTGCCATAAAATTAATTAAATGTTGTATTCAAATCCAAAATCATCTGTTGAAAGACCGTAAACACCGCGATAGCTTTCAATAAGACTTCTCATAAGCATACGCTGTTTCTTAGAGCATCTGTTATCCATGTTAACATGGAGGAGAGCCTCACACAAATAGCGATTAACTGTTTTAGAGTAGTGATTACGATATAAACCCTGTGTTTCCCAAGAGACTACTTCAGAAAGAGCCTTGTCAAATGCGTTAGCGCAGTTCTGTAAACCCGATTCAAGAAGATAATCTCTCATGTGAGAAATAACAGCCTGACCTTTTTCGTCGATTGAATTATGCAACATGTTACTTTTTTATTTAACCTTTATTGAAGAAAAATTAAAAAATCCGGTTCAAGATTACTATCGAAACTACCTCTAATATAGCCATTAAAGAAATATTTTCCTGGTAAATTTATCGGAGAACTAAGTTTAAGATAAACATTAGTATCATTACTAATAGATAAACTTTCTAAATGTTCTAATATTTTATAATAGCACTCATCTTGAATTTCAGCAGGAGTATCTATAAAATATATATTATCTTCATTCATTTTGATTTTGTTCTGTATTACTTTCAGTGTTATTTTCAGTATTATTTTCTTCAGGCTGTGGTTCTCTTTTTATATAAAGAGCATTTCTGCATTCAACACAAAGAACACCTTGCTGAAGAATTAACGGGCATGTGAGCTTATTTAAACCATGCCTACAACTAATAACATATGTGGGATTATTCATAATTAATATGGCATTAATGTATCTGCAACATTTGGATCATTTACATTAATATACTTTGATTTAGATGATTTAGCTTTCTCATTTTGTTTTTCTTTATCGTCAATGAAATTTTTATATAAAATAGTAGTTTCAATAGGAGTCATATCTAATAAAGAGTCCCATGCAACTCTAATGTAATGTGTAATCAAATATTGCATATTATAAAAGTTTTCTAACATATCTTTATATATAAATGCAATAGAATAAAACATCGATGGTCTTAATATATTATCTACTATTTTGTTGGAGTTAGGTCCGGCTTCATTGATAACTATTTCAGTATCAAAATTTTTATCTGTTTGATATTCTATTTCATTAATAAACTTAGTTGGAATAACTTCCCTTAATTGCTCCAAAGCTGAATCATTTATTGGATTTCCACCAAAGGAACGCAAAGCTGAGAACTTATCAATAATAAATGATTCATTATCATCGAATAACAATTTTGTAGGATAATGTATTTCAACATCATAATTGTTAAGTTTAAAAGTTATATGTGATTTTTTATACGAGTTTTCTATACTATCTAACATAATTGTAAGCGGTACCTCAATTGAATCTACCTTTTGGCCTTTAAGGGAAATACTACCTCTTACCGAATAAAAATAATAAGCAATATAAATGTAAGCTTTGTCACAAATATCTAATGTATCAAAACAATCTATTGATTCTTTAATAAGAGTATCTAAAGCTTTAAAAAAACCTTTATAATTATCGCCATTAAGAAATTTAAGTAAAACTAAATATTCTCTATTTCTTAACTCCTTTAACGAAAAACTTTTACCTGATGGAGTCGTTAGATAATTATAGTATTCAATCATTATAATATAATTATTTCAATATTCTGGAAATAAATAAAGTTAATGTTAATTAAAGACGTTTTAGCACTTCTTACTGAGTATAATGCATCAAAAACTAATACCACTTTAGCAGGTCAGGGTGGTGAAAAAGCTACTGGTAAAAATTATGATAACATTATTACCGGTAAAGCTAAGCCTTATAAAGGTAATGAATATGAAACTAAGTATGCACGTGTCTTTCCGGCACTTGCAGAAATTGTTAAGAAAGTTAAAACGCAGTCTTTAAAGGGAGATATTATGGTAACAGGTCCTGCATTGCAGGAATTAAATCAATTGTTAAAGGCATATAAACCTAAACCTACTCCCGAGGGTGATTTCTCTTTGCCATTTGGTGATAACGTAAGAATGAAGTATAAAAGTAATACGGTATTTGTTGGTTATCATGACCCTAATAAACCTACTGCTAACTCTCCTGCTCCTACGGCTGACCCTGCACCAGCCGCAGACATTACTAAATAATTTACATGGCCGCTGAGTTATCTATTCCTGCTGATATATTTGAAGAAATGGCAGGAATGAAGGAAATTACACCGCCGCCATCTCCTACTGGTGAGCAAAATGTAAATTCTGAACGTATAGTAACTCCTATAGATGAAGCACGTTTAAAAGTTGCTTCTCGTGCATTTTTTTCAAAAATAGAAAAAAAGTTTGTTAAGACACTCAATAAAGTTGCTAAAAAATTATTGTCTTACCAAAAGCAAGATGCACCGCCTAAAATTAAGCGTCCTAAAAATATCTTAGTAAAAATCATTATTAATGAATCTCCTGCTGAAACTGAAGGTAGAGAAAATGCCAAGGATGCTAAGAAAAATGAAAGCATTTTAACAAAAGCTTGGAAAGCCTTTAAATTTATTTTAAAAAAATTGCTTGGTTTTGTAGTTAAGCATTTGGTTAAGAAGGCAATTAAGATTATCTTGGCTGCTATGAAAAAAATGTTAAAAGCAGTCAAAAAAGCAGTCAAGGTAGCATTTAGAGTCTTTAAACGAACTATTAAAAAGATAGCAAAATGGATTTTTAAAAGCGTTAAAGCACTAGTTAAAGTTATTTGGAAATTAATAAAAAAATTATTTTTCAGAGGTAAAGCCTCAGCTAAACATTTCACTGGTGAGCCTAATAATAAAGATATGGGTGACCCATCTTTAAGTCGAAAGAAAAATAAGATGGGATTAAAAATGAAGGGTATTAAGAAAAAAGAAAGCTTTATAATGAAAGCTCTTAAAAAGCTCTTTAAAAAAATTGTTAAACCACTTCAAAAGTTAATCACTAAGGTCTTTAAGAAAATCATCATGAAAATTATTAAAACAATCGTGAAAATGATTGTTAAGTTTATTGCTATGCAGGTAATCGGTTCGTTATTACCAGGTATTGGTAATGCAATTATGGGTGCAGCATCTATGGCTTTAATGGTAATGGATATTATAGGTATCGTTAATTTCGTACAAGGTATTTCAAGAGATGTAACTAGTTTAGCAGATGAAGTAGAGCCAGATGCAGATGAAGGTGATGGTCCGGATGATGATGGTCCTGACTTTGATGAAATGAGTATGCAGGAAGTCCAGGCTTTTATGAAAAATTTAGAGCAGCAGGGCCAGACTGCATCAGATGATTATTACGATGCTAAAGCTCGTTACTTAGAGCTATTAGCTGAGCAATATGAAAAAGAAGGTGATATAGAAGGTTTAGAACTTATAGAGCAAGCTATGGAAACAGGTCGTGTACCTACCGAAGGAGCACCTGAACATAATGGTCCTGAAGACCCTGACGCCATAAAGAAATTAGATATTAGTGCGTTACAAAAAGAATTACAACGCAGAAAAGAAGCTCAAGCTAAGAGAAAATACGAAAATAAACGTAAAAATGTATTTGATGAAAGTGAAATGAATATCCTCCTCAAAGGTGAAGAGGATGGAGGACCAATGTGGATGTCTATTTGGCGTGAAATAATGTGGTTTACTAAACAGGGTATTTGGGATAGATACTGGGTAGAGCCTGAGAGATTTAATAAAATTTGTTATGAGGAATTAGGTTCTAATATAGTTCCGCGCAAATACACCTATACAAATGAGCCTCAATGGTGGTATGAAACCAAAGAGCAGCGTGATGAACGTGTAGAAAAAGGAAGAAACAAAATTCTTAATGAAGAAAATTCTGAATATTCCGAAAAAGAAGAACTTAAAGACCAACTTAAATTTGACGAAGTTATAGATAAAGTAGACAAATATAAGTTTAATACCATGGAAGTTTCTTTCCAATATCGTAAAGAGAAAATTAATGAAATTAATGCTCAACGAACAAAGCATAATAAACTATTAGAAGCGTTAACAATTATTTTAGATAAAAGAGGTCTTAGCACTGCTAATATGCCTCATAGACCATATCTAATGTCAGTAGGTCCAACAAAGTAAATTAAATAATATCAATGGCTGAGGAAAGACTTTCAGATGAAGTATTAAATGCTTTGGTAGAAAATACCAAAGTAATAGAAGCTAATAACCGTGTCTTAGAAGCACAGGGAGAAAAAACTGAAAAGAAAGATAAAAAAGAAGCTAATGTTATAGCTGAGCCGAAAGTCAACTCTAGCTTAACTGGTGATGAAAAAGCCCGATATGCAAATATTGGTAAAGAGATGTTTGCTCCGGTTTTAAGCTCATTAGAAAAACTTATTAAGCGTGAAAAGAAAAAGAATGAAATGCTTATTAAGGATGATGCAGCTACTGTAGAAGATAACCTTAAAATTCAGTATGAAACTAAACCCGATCCACAAGCTGAAGGAGGAGGTTCATCATGGCTAACTGTATTATTAGGTATATTAGCTGTTGCAGGTGTAGCTATAGCATTATTTCATGATAAAATCGGCGAATTTTTTGGTAAAATTTGGGATTGGGTAACAGAGATGTTTTCATCTATTGCCAATTTCTTTAGTACTGAAAATGGAAGTTCTCCAATTTCGAAAATTCTTAAAATTTGTGGAGACGCCCTTGGAGCATTGTGGAGTTTTGTTAAGCCAATCTTTAAAAAGATGGGTGAATTTGGTAAAACAATTTGGAATGGTATTAAAGCTGGTTGGGATAAGTTTATCACTGGCCCTGATGGTATTTTAAACTTTGGTGTTAAAGTAGTTAAGGGTATTATTAGTTTTGCAAGTAATGCTATTTCTTGGATTGGTAATGCCATTAAATCTGCTGTTATGGGTCCGATTAATATGATTTTCGGCGGAGCTGAAGATGACGGTAAAGCAGCCGGTGAAGAAGCCGCTCAAGACGTTAAAGCCAGTGTTAATCAAGAAGCTACAGATGCAGCAGCCAGACAAAAAGCTATTACAGATGATGTTTTATTCAATGCAGAAAAAGCAGATGCTGCTATTATAGAAACTGCTCAAGCAAATAGAGATGCAGCATTACAGAGAGCCAAAGAACAAGGTTTAGAAGTTAAAGATGGTAGGGTCACCGATGAGTCTCTTAAAGAGCATGCAGCCAAAGCTGGCTTGGATGCCTTTATGAAAGCTAATGGCATTGATAATGTGGATTCTGAAGAATATGAAAGATATAAAAATGAGTTCATGAAGTTTGTCGAGCTTAAAGATGGTGAAGCCAAGATTAATATGGAAGGGCTTAAAAATCATCTTAATAAATTAGCTGATGAAGAATCATCAATATGGACAATCGAATCAGATTTTATTGATGGTCTTCAGAATATGACAACTGACCAGATAAACTCTATTAATGGTAGTGTTACAGGTGCTCTTCAAGAAGGTTTACAAGTTACTGCTGATATGAAAGCAGCTGAAAACCTTGAAAATATGACAGAAGAAGAACGTTTTGAAGCACGTCTTCGTCAAGCCATGAATAGTGGTAAATCTGCTGAGTTCCGTTTCATGGAAGGCCGTAAAATGATTTTAGAATCTGCCGAACTTATTAAATCTACATTTGGTAACTATGATGAAAATATCAGAAAAAACTTTACTTCTACATGGGCTAGTTTCATGAAGGACTTTTTGGATAAGATTCAAATTATTATTAATACCTCTACACCTCAAGATAATAGTACGAATAATTATCAAATTACGCCATTACATAAAGAAACATTTACAACAATGGCCAATCAATTAGTATCATTGGCACAAGCCTCACTTGATGTAGTTACTAAACAAAATAACATTTTAGGTGAAATTTGTTTACTCTTGGCCAACCCACCTGCACCTCCTACAGCTGCTACTCCTATTATTGCAGATAATGCAATGGATAAATTAGATGAAGGAGCTAACTATGTAGCCAGAACAGCTAAATCGTTAGTGGCAAACTTAGCAGATGCTGTAACATTTTGGGATTAATAAATAATACTATATGTCATCTAACAGTCTTAGTGATGCTTTAAAAGCTGAACAAAAACGAGTATTAGGAATTTCATTTACTAGCGGAGGAGATGGCGGAACTATTGATATAGTAAGCAAATACCCTTGGATTGCAGATGAAACTGTTAGCAGCGGTTCCAGCGATATGTCGTCTGATGGTACTTCATTTCAAAAACGCAATAATATGCCTTTCTGTTACGCAATAGAACGCGTTTCAGCAGTAAATGCATCGATAGCTAATATCGCTAATATGGTTAATACAATGGGTGACCAATTAAGTAAAGGCGTGGATACTGCCGGTAATTTAACAACAACACTTTTGGGTAGCGGGGCTGGTGATACTGTTAAAAACGTAGGTTCAACAGTAGTAAATGGTGTAAAGGACATTTTTAACCAACTTAAAGATAAGTTTAAATTTGCTGAGTTGCTTAAAGCAAATAATATGAATAGTCAAATGTTTGGCCCTTATCAGTACCTTTATATCACTAAAGCAACTGGTAAAAAATTCGTATTTCCTTTAGCAACTAATGATTCCTCATTCTCTACTGTTAAAAATAAGTGGGGTGCAATGAAAAAATTGCCAGGTGTTTTAGGCGACCTTGTTGGAACTGGTATTGAAAAACTTAAGACGTTTTCAGCTACTTTAAACGTGCTCAATAACATGGATTCTCTTGTCTCAGGTAAAGGTGATAGTGATATGGGTAACGTTGATGAAACTCCAAAAACTTACTCATATCCAACTGATGGTGATGCATTAAATGTTGCCTTTACATTATATAATACCACTCGTTTAAATGCATGGAAAGATAATTACAGATTCTTGTTATTGTTTGTATTACGTAACTTACCAATGCGTATAGATGCGTTCACTTTCACTCCTCCTGTATTGTATGATATTATTCAGCCAGGTGTTAAAAGATTACCAGTTTGTTGTGCTGAAAATATCAAAATTGTGCCAAAGGGTATGGTTCGCATATTAACATGCGAAAACTTTATTAAAGGTAGTGGTACTATAACAGTAAATGTTCCTGAAGCTTGGGAAGTTAATATTACTTTCAAGAGCCTTATTGGTACTAGCGCTAATATGATTCTTTCTGAGTTAACAGGACCATTAAATGTATCAGTTTCTAAAACAGAAGTTGCACCTGCAACACCTGCTGACTCATCAGCTGAAACACCTCCGGCTACTTCTGAAACTCAAGAAGTTCCTCAAAATGAGCCTTTGCCTATACCTAATACTCCGCCTCAATCTCCACCACAATTAGGATAATATGGATTACTCTACAATTTTCAGACGATATAATACTACGGAAAATTTACCGTTTTTGCTTTTAAATAAACGAGTAGAATTTCCTACTGATAGAACTCTCCATATATATGGAACAAGATTAGTTGATGGTAATACACCATGGACTACTATGAGCTATAAAATATACGGAACTATAGATTATTGGTGGATACTCTGCTCATTAAACCCAAGCTCTGTATTTTATGCTAATGATAGTGATGTTATATATTACATAAAACCGGAGTATCTTGATGTAATTCTTAATTCAATATCTAGCAATATATAATGCCAAATCCACAAGAAACATTAGCAAATGCAGGTGCTAATACTCAATCAGCAGTAACTCAAGGCACAGTACAACCTGCTGCAACGGTTCCTGCCGCACCAGCTGCCATTAATTCAGCAGTAGACCCAACTGTAGCAAATTCCGTACCAAGTGGTGCTCCGGCTGCAACAGGTGTAGCAGCAGCTTTATTCGGAACTACTGCTCCAGCAACTACTACTGCTCCAGCTGCTTCTAGCTCTGCACCTGACAGCTCAGCAAGTCAAGAAGGAACTGACATATTTGAACACATGGCAACATTATCGAATTTTGCTAATATTGAGTATACTAAATTCGATGATGGCGGTAACCGTAAAATTGAATGTATCTTTGTTGATAAAATAAAGATGGATAAAGAGTCAGCAATATACTGCACTTACGGTAAAGCAATTAAAAGTATAGTTATAAATCAAACTGTTACTAATTATGGTTATACTGCCTCAATGATTATTAATGACAGTAATGGATTTATACAAAGTATAGTAAATCATCAGTCTAATTTCTATTGTGTTTTGAATATAATGGAAATATTTTCAGAAGCTGATGATATTTTAGGTGAATCTGGAGCTGCCAGAGTTGAATCTGGGATTATGCCTGCTCCATATATTTTTGAAATTGAAGATGTTACATCTAAATCACCTGACGGTGCCAAAGAAAAGGTTTATAGCTTTAAATTAATAGATTTAGTTTCTGCAACTCTTAAAAAGGTTTCTTATGGTAATTTACTTATATGGAACCCTTTTTTCATGCAATCTGCTAATTTCATAGACCTTTATAAGACAATAATTGATTTTGCTGCTGAAATCATATCATTTGCACATAACAAAAAATATTTCTACTCAAATCATTTATTCTTTACAGATGATATTACTGATAGCTTTAATGATTTAATTAAAAATGTAATTCTAAAGGACTTACCAATATCAATGTCCTGTTATGAGTTATTAGATTATATCTATAAACATGCTGCTAGAGAGATTGAACCGCCTAAACAATTTGAAGGTGAAACAGTTGGTAATGTTCTAATTCCAGTTTTACTTCAAGAAGAAAATGAAGATATAAGTAGTGCTTATAGAAATTACTTTAAAAGAGATACTGATAAAAAACTTGTAATGCCCATTTCATATTCTGGTAAATCTTCAATTACCGGTAATATGGTAAAAAGAGGGTTATTTGCAAAATGTATATTAATGCCATTTGAATTAGCATTTAATTCAGATAAATGCATGATTTATGAAAATATTAACCCCATACAAGATGAAAATGGTGCATTAACAGAACGAGAAACTTATTTCGAAGCTATAAATGGTATAACAGTATGTCCTATCAGTGAAAGCGTTGATTTACCTCCTTCTAACTTTGTAGTTGGTTTAGGTTGGAAAAACTTATCTCTCATGGCTGATACTCCATCTGGTGGTAGCAATATGCTTATTTTCTTTAACTGGATTTATGAATTTTATAAAGCAGCATTTCTTAATGATAAATCCAGTGCTATTAAAGGTAAATTAGGTAAAAACTTATATCCTTCTGTGGACCCTCACTTCCATAAAATGGAAAGTGCCGGGTTGTTAGAGGGAGATAAAGAAAAATTTGCAAAAATTAATTCCAATACAATTGTATTAAAGTCTACTGATACTGTTAAAGAAGCATTATATCATGTAGGTAGAGCTTTAAAATCATTTATCTTTTTAAATGCCTTATTTGGTTTTAAAGTAAAGGGTAATATATATAGACATCCCGGTGAAATTATTAAAATAACTAATGCATTTAATAGTGAAGAAGCTGATAGTGCAGTATCATCAGTAGGTGGTGCCGAAGGTGCATTAGCAGGTTTCTCTTTAGCTTATATTACAAGTGTTGCACATATATTCAACGGTAACAAATTCCAAGACAGTATCTATGCTTCAAGAATATGTTCAGTTGATACAGTTCAAGCTGCTGCATCGCCTCCAATAGAAGGTTCAACCGGTGATGCAGTTTAAAACATTCCACCGAAAAGCGAGGACATACAATCAGTAAATGCGTTGGTAACACGTTTTTGAACTTTACCCATTACTGCAGACATACTTCCTCCAAAACTCTCAGGTTGTTTAGCAGGAACAGCTTTATTGCCTCCAGTAGCAGCAGATTCAGCCCATACTTCATCCTGTGATTGAGCAAATGTACAAGCAGCATGCTTATATGTGTGTTTATGTGGAAGAATACGACCTACACTTCGTGTTGTAGTAAGCGGGTCTAAAGTAAATTGCATATATACTGTTGGCATATGTGACATTGCCGGACCACCATCCGTTGTAACAGGAGGAGTTGTAGATATAAGTTGAGCAGTACCCGTTAATATAGTAGGAGTATTAAAGAATACTGGAAGAACCGGGCTCATGGAAGTATCCATAATTTGTTGAGGAGCAGTCATATGATTAATAAACAATTCACCATTAACAAATGCACCACCTTGAACTACCAAATTTTTAGCCATTTTAACTGAGTTAACAAAAGTGGTATTATCACTTTCAACATAAAACTCAGGACCTTTAATAACTACGATTTCGCTGCTAACTACTTTAACAACATTTGAAATAATGCTAGCACATTCACTGGCAACAATATTTGCAAGTCCGCCCGCGGCCATAAGATTAATGTTACCACCCGAATTAAGGCTGATACCACCACCTGCAGCATCAATACTAAATTTATTCATGGCAACCATTGAATATGTACCGCCATGATGGTCACCTGAATTATCTACTGCTTCACACTCAGTGTAAGTTAAAGTAGACTCCATCGTACCTTGGGTTGGTGAAGTAGATACTACTTTGCGTTCACGACCGGCTCCATCCTTACGGCAGGACGGGAATACATTTGGGTTAGAACCTACTATAGTAACTTTATCATCAATTGCTTGTGTCATATCGACACCGCTATCACCACGTGCTTTCATATATTAACAATTTTGTTTTTCTAATTCCATTATTTTAGGCGTTAACTCTGCTGCCTTTTGCTCATACTCATCTTTATTATAAGTGCTCTTTTTATCTTTACTTTCACTTGCCGGATTTGCAAATAATACACTAAAATCACCTTCTGAAAGTGCCTTTTTAATATTTTCTTTAGTTGGGCACTCAGGTAATTTATCATACATCAATTCAGTTTGTTTTTGCACTTTTTCTAATTCATTTTTTGCAACTAATCCGGCTTTCTTAATTTGAGCAGCAGAAGCCATTTTGCTAAACTTTTTAGAGTAACTAGAAATTTCGTTAGCTACATCTGAAGCCATTGCTAAAAATAAATTACCACCGTTAGAACTTAATGGCTCATCATCTCCATCTGCAACATCATCTTTGACGTCTACTATCGCATCAAGTACCTTTAATGGAATACCTACTAAGGTTTTAAGTACACTGCCGGCTGTATCATTTCTATTATCATTAAAACCCGAACGAGCGGCAACTAACTCAGCTTTTAACTTGTCCGCATCTTGATGTAATTTTTTATAAACTACTGCAGGATTACCAATCATTCGTGCTCTGGAACCAAATGCACCTTCATTTAGCTCATTAGTATAAATGGAATCATTGCCTGATGTTTCAGACATATTATTACCACGGTTAACTCCTACGTTATCAGTCTGAACCACAGATTTAGTTACGTTATCTGATACAACTGTAGTATTACCGTTACTATTAGATGTCTGTTGAACATTATAATGTCCGCTATTTGGTCCATTTGAACGTGTGGTAACAGTTGTTGTTACCCCGTTACCATTATAAGATTGCTGTGTATTTGTACCTCCTGCCATATTAGTTATCTGATACGTCTTTAATTACTTTTGCCATTTCATCGTCATACGGTATTTGACGTATGATATATCCGATACCCTTTTCATCAGGGTAAGAAACCATAACTTTAGTACCAATGGGGAGTGTAGCATAATTTCCCTTTGGACCATTAGTAAAGGTATTAACTTCCGCACCTTCAACCTGTTGAGGGTAATAGGTCTGTAACCAATTAGCGGCTGGACGAGTATGAGGTGACTGAAGAAACTCACCATCTCCGGGGTGTAGAATATCTTACTGCGACTTTGTTAGCATCCATATTCTTTACATCCTTCACAGTTGTTTCATCAATAAAAGGTACATTATCTTCTAGTGTAACATAACCATTTGTATCATCAAAATTATATGAACCACCTGAATTCATTTCTGAGCTAAGATAACATTTTTCAGCATTAGCACGCATATAAGCAAGGTCTACTAATGTTAAGTTACCTGCGTTACTACCAAAGCCGCGGTTAGAACCATAAGTCCCATAACCACCTTTAGCTGGAATCCAAACACTTATAGGGTTGGTTTCCTCTTTTCCAACTACATAACCTATATAAGATTTCATATTAAATTATCAATACCATTAATTTGTTTAGCAGCCTTTTCCATCATAAATTTTTCACGCTCCAAATAACTGCTAAGACTATTTACATCAGTTAATTCTGAGGCTATTGCAGAATTTAATTTGTCACCAGCTTCTGTAATTTTACCAGAAATTTTCTGCTCAAATGATTGTAGCTTATTTCCTAAGAATTTATTAAGCATACAAGCAGCCATAGTTGCAAACATGTATTGACATTCTTCTTCAGACATAAATGCATCAAAATCCAACTCACCTATTTTGATAGCATCATCAAACATATTTTCAATTGCTTCTACTACATCTAAAATAGAACCTAAGAAGCCTAATGCATTATTGACTAAACCACTGATGGAACCAGAAATCTGGCTTAAAGCTTGAGTTATCTGACCCTTTACCTGAGCGGCCAACCTATCAGCAATATCAGTAGCTGCAGCTAATAAATTATTTGCAACATTATCTAATACTCCTAATAACATACCAGGGTTAGCTAACATTAATCCTGCACAATAAGCCATTTTACCAACTTGAATTAAGTTTTGAGCAGAATTAGTAACAGAAGTCACTAATTGGCCTAATGATTTGACATTATCAGTTTCAACACCCTTTGTAATACTAAAATTAGGTATTTTAATATCCAAAAAGCCTTTTCCTTGACCTGTAATAGCATTAGTTAAAGCTGAAAATATAGCTGACATTATTATTATTTAAAGGGCTTATAAATAATTCATATGCCAGATGGAATTCCTTTTAGTATTGGTTTAGAAGCCTTACCAGCAGATGCATTACGTCAACCAACAGCAATGGGTGGCGGCGGAGTAGGTGGTATGGGAATGATGGGTGGAGCTTCATTTATGGGCGGCACAATTGGTTTAGGTGCAGTTCAGACTGATGGTGATTTTATTACTGACCAAAGTTTAAAACAAGCTTATATTCCGATGACAGTATTCCAATCCTTTCCTGTTAAACTTCCAGATGGTACTTATACAATGGTTTCTGACCATACGGGTAAAGGTGATGATGCCGGTACTAACTTAGGTGGTTTAGCCGTTAGCCTTAATAGGGGTATTGCTGGGTGTCCTGATAACTTTAATAAAAGTATTCTTAATGGTATGAAAGATAAAGTACCTAATTTTAAAGTAGGTGCATCATGCTCAACAAAATTTGGTACTCAATATCTTAAGTATTTCTATCCTGATGTTCAGTGGGGTGTAAACGATTTTGGAACACTTAAAAATCGTCTTTTATTATGTGCTGAAGTAGTATGTCCTATTTCTTCAACTGAAGGTAAACCGATTCGAATTAAAATGTGTGATGAAGGACCATGGCATGTAAATGCAATTGACATCATGGGTGCATTCTGTATGTTAAGCAATTATGCTGATATTTTTAAGGTATATGGCACGATTAATGGTAAGGAAGAAAAATTAGATAATACCACTTATCAATTTCCATGTAAAGATGCAGGATATGACTATGTAAAAGGCGAAATTCCGGGATATGGCCCAGAAAAAATGCTCGAATATAGCGAAAATGTAAAAGAAACAGCCGCGTTCTCAAATTATCACGGTTCTACTAAAGGTGGTGAAACTAATAGGCTTGGTCATTCAATGACTCGTGTTCGTTTCTTTGTTGACCCAAGTCAGAAAGCTGATGCTGAAAAATTATTAGGTCACTCTATTCCAGATGAATTTTGTAAAACAAATTATGATGGTGAAGTAGTTCAAATTGGTGGAGGTATGTCAATGGCCGGGATGGTTAATGTTGATAACTCATCTTTGGCCGGTATGATTATAAACGCTGGTCTTCGAGTTGGTCAATATTGTGTCTCACGCGGTGTCAAATATGGGGATGCACGTACTTTAGTAAAAGCTGATCCTAACAAGGACAAAGGTATGAAAATTGTTGCTAGAGATTTAACAACAGACTGTTCAGGTGGTGTATGGTGGATTTTGGCTGAAGCTGGTTTATTAAAGAAGCCTACTGAATGGCCTCCTGCTACACCATTCTATAGAACGAACTTCCAAAATAAGTTTGTTGAGGGAGTCGGTTTAGTTGAGGTAGATATATCTCAGTTACAACCAGGAGATATTATATTGTGGGACCGTAATAAATCTGAAAACAATCATGTTGCAATTTATGCTGCTCCTGGTAAATGTTTTGACTTCGGTTCACAAAAACGTGTCAGTTCAATGCAGCCGGGTAATAAAGGTCTTAATGACTCAAGTGCTATTGCCGGACGTAAGATCTGGCGAGTAGTTCCAACTGGTAGCCGGAGCAACATTATCAGGCTCATTAAGTCAAACAGCTATAGCAGCAATGAACTAAATTTTATCAGATGCTTCTTCGTTAGTATCAGCTTTAATAAGTGTTTTACCTCGACCGCCTACAGTTGTTGTAGGCTGTTTTGGTTTTAATGCACCATCATTTTGAGGAGTATAACTATTTGTAGGTGTACCATCAGGAGTTTTCTTACTAATGTTATTAGTAAATGGTCCCTTTGTATTTTTAGAAGGGTCATATACTCTTAATCGACGCATATTTTCCCATATACGTGCACAATCACCTAAATTACTAACGATATTAACTTTAACGGCAGAAGATATATCTTTTGCCTTTTCTTCAGCTTTAGAGTCTCCAACAGTAGCTGTTTCTTTTTCTAATCCAGCTGATTTTAATTTTTTAGAAAACTCATCAAATGAAGCTGACATATTACCTAACATAGTGCGATAAGCTTTTTCTACATCAGGAATTAATTTTGAAATTACATGTTGACGAATATTACCCCATGTGGTAGTAGATTCATCTTTTTCCTTCTCCTTTCCATTTTCATCTTTTTCAGGAGGAGAAGTAATACGCGAAAATACATTACTTAATGTATTAAAATTTCTATCATCACCTAATAATCCAATAGAAGCCGAAAATGGTCCAAGATACTCACATGGGTTCTGGAGACAGTTCATGGAATCATCTTTAGCAGAATCAGTCGTCTGCTTATTATATTTTTCAATACGTAATTCATCAACTACTGTAATATCACTAAACTCATACTTATAGATTTCCATATATACCGGACTATGCATGATCTTTTCTCTAAAGTACATAATAGTATCAGTATCTAGTTCAGGACCATTTGCTAAAAAGAAACCTACAAATTCCTTCTTTGCAGCATAATCACCATATTGTGCAGCTCTATATAAAAGAGCAAGCTCCATATTATCTTTAATATGAGGATCTTCTAAAAGTACGCAAAGTCGTGGGTCATTTTGTAATTCTTCTCGAGTTTTACAAGACGCCACATAATTTAAAAATTCAGGACTATTAGATGAATATACAAAACTCATAATACATCAGCTTCTATAACTTCAACCCTTTTGGCATCTTCCAAAAGTCTTGACATAATTTCTTCACGTGATAACAATACTTTAGTTTGGTTATTTTCAGTATTCATTTGCTGGTCAGCAGCAATACGCATTTTCGTAAGCTCCATATTTTGTTTATGCTTTTCTTTATTAAGATGAAGTTTACTAAGTGCATCAATCAATCCAGTTTGTGCTTTAACAAAACTAGCTGCAGCCTCAACTAATTCAGCATCTTGAGGAGACGATTGCACCATATCTAAAATGCTTTCTAATGCGCCTTTAGCGGAATCCATTATATCATTAGTTTCAGATATAATTTTTTCTTCTAGTTGATTAGCATTAGGTAAAGCAAGCTCATTTTTTATTGTCTTAGTTTGCTTTACAATTTCAGAAGGTGTAATACCTAAAAGAGCATTAATGTCGTCAGTAGTACTCATATATTAAAGTGCTTCCATATCTCCACCAGGATTAGAATCAACGGCTTCCACTGCTCCATCAGCAGCTGCATCCATTTCGCCACCCATATCCATACCACCTCCGAGGTCACCGCCTCCAAGGTCTAATCCGCCGCCCATGTCCATACCGCCACCTGCATCACCACCACCTTCAGCACCGACACCAGCCTGCTGCATAAGTGTTACGGTCTTCCAGTTAGGACCGGCATTAGTAATCTGGGCAATTTCATATTCATGAGCAGCTTCGAGTTTACGCATACGATATTGTTCCAAAATTTCATTATCAGTAAGGCCCATGACATTCTTAAGAGTCCAGGTCTTAGAAATTACATCAATACCTGCAATCTTGGCATAAGCATCACCTGCAATCTGGATACCCTGAAGCTTACGCATATAGAAATAGTTTGTAGGAGGAACAAACTCAAGCTCAAACATATGCTCCTTAAGTTTCATATGCTGATAAAGACCAGTAAATTTAAGGTGAGAGATAAATGCTTGTTTAAAAGCTTCTGCGAATTTACGCTGAATAGAGATAATAAATTCGGCAAAACGAATTTCTTCACGAAGAAGAGTAGAAGAATCAATAGCGCCCTGTGACTCAGACTCTAAACGGTTAGTCGGTACACGAAGGGCACGATAAAGAGCTTTAATGAAATAGTTAAGGTCATCAAGCTGACCGAGATTCTGGCCTCCGGGAAGCTGTTGAACATCTACACCTTCATAGCCATTACCCTTAGCTACCCAGAAAGAGTCAAGCATAGACTGCGGCTCAAATTTCTGCGTAATATCACCCGTGTTAAGATCAAATGCCTTAGACTTAAAGTAACGGTCTTTTAAACGTTGAAGGTGTGCCTCCGCTTTAGCAGTAGGAAGGTTACCACAATCAACCTTGAAAATCAAACGTTCAGGAGCACGAACTAAACGATAGATGATAATAGCATCTTCAAGGTAAGAAAGTTGAATATAACGTTTACGAGCTCTTTCAATATAAGGAATAACGAATTCACCAGTTGGGTCCCAATTATCAGAGTGAACATAAAGTATCTGATTTGCTTGATAAGGCACGTGTTCCATCTTAATAATATTATTGTTGTTATTACCTTCAAATGTTACACTCTTACCAGTAAATGCAGCAATAATATCATTAAACTTATCCTTATAGTGAGCTTCCATCAACTCAGTCTGAAGTTTAAGAGCACCAACAATACCCTTCTTCTTAGTTGATTCAGCGGCTGTACATACAATCAATTCAAGGAAAAGCTCACCATCAATTAAGTAATCTTCACAATATTTCTTTCCTCTTTCTTTAAGATTAAACAAGTTAATAAAATAATCAAATTCATCAGAAAGACGCTTAATGTGTTCATTACTCAAATCTTTATCAAGATACCTGAAATTAATAACACGTTTCTTATGGTCTTCGTTAATAAAAGAATTGGAAATCTCTTCAATAGCATCACCAACTTCTGGATAAGAAGCCATCAGACGATACTCATAAATTCGATTAGCCTTAGCAGCATCAAGAGATGCATAAAGTACATTTGCAAATGGATTATACTGTCCACCTACACCAGTTGCAACTGATGCGGTATTGTCCATATGAACAAGGCCATGAGAAACTGAGTTATTAACTAATGCTTCTCTACGGCGGATACCAGTATTTTCAAAGTCTTCCCACTTAGGGTTAGAAAGAGTGGCGATACCATTACGCATAATATCACCGATATAATTTGTATTCTTTAGGTAATTTCCTAAAGCTCTTGAAAGATTTGTCTTAAATTGATTAGTCTTCATTAGATCGTATGTAATTTAAAGCCTTTACGCTCACTTATTAAATCATAGTCAATATCATTTACAACTGCTATATCAAAAGGACCAGAAAATTTTAATGTATCTTTGAAATCAACTATAATTTTATTATCTGTTTGTTTTAGAATATTTAATACATAACCGGAAACACTGTCATGTTTTTCTTCTAATGTGTTAGGAAATGGATGAAGAGGGTTATTATATTTTTTAGTATAAGATTCTAACCCCTCAAAAGGTCCACGTTGTTCTGGAATTGCCAATACTTTACAATCTTTAAAATTATAACCATTAATAGTAACTTCGCAATCTTTAGTAATAGGTAATGAAGTTGAACGTTCTTTATCCATAACAAAGAATGCCTGTGTATTATTAACAGGATGACTCTTATAGACTGATGTAATAGTAGGGTGCGCAGTTGCAAACTGTCTAGGATTATTATATCGTGACCACTCCTTAGTTTCCATCACAGTATGAACAAGAGGTCTGAAAAGTGATATTTCATCATAGATACGAGAAAGTGTATCTTCATTAGGTACAACTGTTGTTCCAATATCAAAAATAATACCATGAGCACAACCATTCATCTTAGGGAAAAGCCAACCATCAATAGTAAATCCTAACTTACCAGTAAACTTATCTTCGTCGGATGATTTCGCCTCAGTTCTAACATCTAAATTAAGTTCACCATCCCACTCAATTTTGTTACGAAGTTCAACCCAGTTTGTATCAATGATCTGAGGTACGAACCATGAATAAGTAACTGCCGGTTGAAATTGTGTAGCTAATTTACCATAAATCTGGTATAAATCAGTCATATACTTTGTCATTATAGTAACATCTACCTTAATAGATATTGGTGTAGGTCTAGCATAATCACTTATACCATAATATGTAGAAACTTGTAAATTTTGATTTTTAGAAGCTTGACGCTCTTTTACAAAAGAAATACCAGATAAACTAATAATAACTACAGGTAACTCATAATTCTTGGCTTTATTGATAATATCCAACATTACTCGTTGCTTAGTGCCTAAAATATAACCAGGTTTGATAACTTCATCTAATTCTCTTTCTCCTGATTCTTTGTTTACACTATAGCGCATAACTAAAGCATTATCAATAATAGATATAAATTGTTGTAGTATAGTTTCTATTTCAAAATTATACTCGTATCTGTTTGATTCTAACACATTCTTTATTTAATTGCTTAAATATAGGCATGGCACAAATTATGAATATTAATGCTGCACCTATCGTAAGTCCTGATGGCGCTTACCTTGTTGCACTCAAGGATGGACGCATATCTCGCATCGATGGTAAGACTCTTAGTCAAGATACCGAAGTTAAAGTTTATGTAGACCAGCAAGTTGAAAAACTTACTGCTGAATATACCAAAACTATTGCTAAGCTTGAAGCTGAAATTACAGAAATTAAATCAGTTATCAATAGCATGTTTAGTGCAGTTCAAAATGGTAGTGCGGTTATTGAGCCAGCAGACGAAGCTGAGGTAGAAGAAGCTCCTAAGGCTAAAGGTAAGAAATCTAAGAAGTAATAAAGTTTAATAACTACCCTTTGCTCCTGGAATTAAATATTTCAGGAGTTTTTATTTTATGGCAGACGAAAGAGTTATACAATCTACCGAAAGTCCTCTTAATAAAACATTTGCAGATAAGTTTTATTTTATTTTCGAGCTTCCAGAGGCTCTTAAAAATTTAAAAACTGACAAATCAATCATTAAGGCAGGGTTAGGAGTTAATAAAAAAGCATTGCAATGGTCTATTATTAAAGCTGAAGTTCCTAATATTAATATTAAAGCAAATGCTATTAATTATGGTGGTGGTTCATTGCATGTATCAAGCCACACAAAATCTCCATATGACCCGTTTAAAATTACTTTTAAAATAGATAGCAATTGGCTTAACTATTTTACTGTTTATGAATGGGTGAATTTTATCTATGGTGAAAAAGAAGGACATTTTGATGAAGATAATTTAACTAAATCTAAGAACTTTGATTCTTATGCTGTACCAGTTTCAATAGTAGGTATGGATGAATATAATAATCCTAAAATTCAATGGATTTTCACTTATGCTTTCCCAACTGATATAAGTGGACTTAGCCTCGACTACACATCTACTGAAGAAATCGAATTTACTGTTACTTTTGTCTTTTCCCAGATGTATATACGAAACATCTTGTATGATAATATCAAAAACACATCAGGAGTTTAAAAAGCGTTTAGCCAATTTCAATTAAATAATTTTATATGGCAACAGTATCTAGTTTATCAGCGCCGGGCGTAGAAGTCCGCGAATACGATAATAGCTTACGCATATCAAATAACACAGGTACAACAGTATTCGTACCTGGTTATGCTGCTCAAGGTCCAGTAGAAGAAGTTCTTAACATCTCTTCTATTAATGATTTTGAAACTATATATGGTATTCCTACTAACGCTGCTGAGCGCTACTTTTATTATACATGTTTAGCAATCTTAAACAACTCTGGTCCAGGTACTACTCTTCTTACCTCTCGTCTTCCTTATGGTGCTGGTGAAGGTGATAATGTAGCTAATGCCTACACTATGCTTGCATATCCTGCAATTCCAGTTGTAAAGAACGTTGACAATAAAAAGGGTTATGATTATTGGTATTCTGCAAAGGATTCAGGAATTGAAAATATCTTCGCTCTTACATTAGGAAATAAAGTACAAACTCCTGATGAACCTTCTTCTATAACTTCTGTCATTTATCATGATGAAGCAACTATTAAGCCAGTTGAGGTTAATAGTGAAGTTGTTGTTTTTTCTAAGTACTCTAAGGACGCAGCTGTGAAGGTTCGCTCTCTTGAGTTTGAGTGCGGTGATATTCCAAGTGTTTTCGGATATAAAGATATTAATGGTAATTTAACTGCTATTCCAGAAGCTAATAAACCTCTTCTTTACTGGTCAATTAATGGTGTAGAAAATCACTCTCGTTGTGATCTTTTTACAGAAGTTGATGAACAAGGTAAAATTTATATTAGTGTTTCTTCACAGTTAACTGATGGGGAAAACATTTATGGTCAGGCATTGTTTAATCTTACATATGCTAAACCAGTAATACCTACCCCGGTAATAGTTAATGATGTAGAAACTAAAGAAAGTGAAGCCGCACGCGCTGCTGCATCTGATTTAGCAAATCTTTATGATTCTATCTTTACTAGATTACAAGAAGCTGAAACTCTTGTACGTTTCAACTCTCTTCCTGAAGATGCTGAAGAAGTTTCTCTTATTTCAATGAAAGCTTATAAGGAAGTAACCGAGGACTCCACATATGATGTTGCTGATGCAGACGTTACATATATTATCGGTGCTCCTGCTACATATAATGTATCTCTTAGTGAATACTATAGCATTGTCGCTGGTGAATACTTTAAGTGGTCTAATAAGCCTCATACCTTTGATACTGATAATGGTGATTTCGGTGGTGATATGAAAGAGACACTTGGTAAGTCTGCTTTCATTACTATCAATACTTCTCGTGCAACTATCAATGACTCTTATGAAGGTTATTATTTCGGTATTACTGATAACCTTTTCAATGAACCTTCTGATGAATATAAGTTAAACTCTGTAAACTCAGTTAAGTTTACTTCTTGGAACCGCGCTATCAAAGATAATGATTCTTCTGTTCCTGGTATAGTAGATAATAAATCTGATAAGGAAAATCCTTTCACTAAGATTGCTCCTGCTCGTCTTGACTTCTATCTTGACAGCTCCAATAAGGGTTCAATTTCTAATATTCTTCAGACAACAGTTTCAGCTTATGATACATCCTCTGCTGATTATGATGATACTGTAAATTTTGGTATCTTCAAACTTGCTAAGTCTACTGTTGGAACTGAGTCAATGAAGTTGACTTATAGCATCGTTGAAAAGAGTAATGCTTCTCTTGGTAAGACCCGTACATACAGTACATCAAATACAATATCTCCTCAAAACTATTTCATCGAAAGCATCGTTGAATCTTCTAAGAATATGACGGTTATGGTAAACCCATATATCGCCGCTAAGATTAAGATTGATATTAATGGTGTTCTTCGTGGTAAGGTTCGTTTCTTATCTTCTAAGGTTATTGGCAACTATGCAATGTACGAGCAGAAGTATCTTGCTTCTCCTGTATCATATGCAACTCTTATGTCACCTGAGTTGAATAAGCCATTTAAGAATGCTAAGAACAACATTGATAACTGGGCTACACTCGTTTCTCGTATCGGTGCTCCTATCGAACTTCTTCAGAGTATTGCTGCTGATGAAGATGCATATGATAAGTTCAACGTTAATGATTCCCTTTATCCATTTGCAACTTACACAGTAGTTAAGAAAAATAATAAGTTCATCGGTTCTACACCTTCTAAGATTAAGCGTGCTCTTGAGCTTGTTGCTAATGATGAAGAATATCCTGATATTGATATTATCGTTGAAGGTGGTCTTAGTACTATTTTCGCTTACTCTAATAACGCTACTAATGTAATTTCTGAAGGTAGCTCTTCAATGATTTACACTGAAGATGAAGGTGATAATAGTGGTTCCGTAAACGGTGAGCAAAATGCAAATACAAATGTATTCAATGAAGATGCTATTCTTCAGGGTATCGAAGACCTTCGTACTTCTCGTTCTAGCATTACTGATGATGCTCAGAAAGTCGTTGAAGACTATCTCGCTGTACAGGAAGCATTCATGAGCCTTGCAAACAGCTTCCAGAATGGTGGTCGTGGTGATACTTTCTATATAGCTGATATTCTTCGTGGTATTCTTATCCGTGGACGTGATACAAAGGTTGAAAAACTTTACGGCACTGAACTTACCAATAGCGTATACGCAGATAGCACTAAGGTAAATCATAGCTGGGCAACTTCCATCTATAATCCTATTAAGCACATCATTGAAAACTTTACTACATCCTATGCTTCTGTATATGCTCAGTTCGTTAAGATTCTTGATGCATCTACTAATGAGAAGTTCTGGGTACCTGTTTCAGGTTACATGACAGCTCTTATGTGTGCTTCTGACCAAATCCAAGGTCCTTGGTATGCAGGTGCAGGTCTTAATCGTGGTATTGTTCGTGGTGTTCTCGATTGTGCTATCAATCCTAACCAGAAGCAGCGTGGTGACCTCTACAAGATCTGTGTAAACTCTGTACCTAAGATGGCTAACATCGGTATCACAAACTGGGGTATCCGTACCCTTTCTAAGAAGGCTTCCGCATTCGACCAGAATACTTGCCGCCGTACATTCCTCTTCATTGAGAAGGCAGTTAAGAAGCTTCTTCGTTACTACCTCTTCGAACCGAATAACTCCTATACTCAGCTCTCTATCTATAATGAAATTGAGCCTTATATGGAATCTATTCGTAACCAGGGTGGTATCTACAGCTATCAGGTTGTATGTAACAGCTCCAACAATACTCCTGAGATTGTTAATGCTGGTAACCTTGCCGTTGATATTTCAGCTGCACCTACACGTACAGCTGAGTTCATCGTGCTCAATATGACAGCTAATAAATATTCTTCTGATATTGCAACCTCTGAATTTGTAGGTTAATATATTAAAACATAATAATTTCAAAGGTCAATGAGTAAATCATTGACCTTTTCTTTTTTATTAAATAAAGTATATATGTCTCAGAAGATTTCAGATTTCGAAACCATTTCACCTGACGAATTTAACGGTTGCGTAAACTCCAGTAATTCCGAAAATCCAACACAATTTTGTTATGCTGGTGCTACATTTATTGGTAATGGTATTGTTAAAAATGTTAAAGTTAATTTAACTGATTATTTTTATACAAAAGACGAAATAAACTTCAGAGAAAATAATTTAGCAGATGCATTGGTTCCAGGTAATATTTTAAGTTCTAAAAATAACAAACCAATATCTACAAATATTAAAGCAACTGACTTAGAAAATCATATCATAGATGCAGTTGCCACTAACTCATCTTTCCACGTTACATCTGAAGAAAAGAATAGATGGAGCAATAAACAAGATAAACTCGGTACTATATTTTCAGATATTATTTCACTTGGAACTAATCCTCAGTTAAGTGGTAAGCTATTATATATAAATTCTAAAGGAAATATAGATATATATACAGGAGTTGGTTTAGAACACTTTAGTGATACATCAAAACATATAACAGAAGAGGAAAGAAAGAGATGGAACTCTTGTATAAGAATGTTCCCAGATTATTCAGAAGGTTATACCATTCACTGGACAGAAGATTATAATGAAGGAAATTATAATAACGGTTCTAAAAATCTAAGTGTATATCCAGAATTACCTGCTAAGCCAACTAGTGCTGATTTAAAAAAATTTATTAAGTTTCACCCGCGTTGGATTCGTTTAAAATCTGGAAATTATGAACCTAATATTGCTGCTTTTGTTGCAACTGGTACTAAGAACTTGAATGATAAAGCAATATATTTCAACGAAGGAGCAGCAGATGGAGCAACATATAAAGCTCAATTTGCATCTGAAGATGATTATAGAAGAAAACATACTAGATGGTGGAAAGAAACATTTAATAAAGATGGTTCTCATAAAGCGTGGGAATATAAAGGTGTAAAAAGTTATCCATACTCATATGGTAATGATTTACAATTATACCCATTTTATAGAGGTATAGATTACTCATTTAGATCAACTACTGATACAGCGTCTAATGCTTATAATCTACATGAGTGCATTATCCCTCCTTTAGGGAAAGATGCTCTTTATATTTTAGAATTATGGGAAGGTGAAGCCTCACATAATCACGAAACATATCGTATTGATTATAGAGAACCTGTAAATGTGCTTGAACCATATAATAAATCCACAAATAAATGGAAGTCATGGTCTTATATTGGTAGCCATAATAGTAATGATATATCAAGATTAGAGTTACAAATACCCGCTAATGGTCAAATTAAAATAACTTTATTCCGCACCGATTCGGCTAGTTGCAAAATTATTGCTTTCCCATATAGATATACTAATGAATAAAACAGAACTGTATTAAGAATATAATTAAAATAAAAAATAAATTATATTTCTAATGGCGATAATTTTTAAAGAAGATACTCACCAGTATTTTAATACAGAAAATAATAAAGAATATTTGTCTGGTACTAAGTTTCTTCATTTATTTGAGCCTACTTTTGACAAGTATGGCATCAGTAAGCGTGTAGCCGAAAAAGAAGGTAAAACTCAGCAAGAAGTTCTTGATGAATGGGCAGCAACTTCTAAAGCTGCTTGTGAATTGGGTACAGCTACACACTTAATAATGGAAAACTATATTAAGTTTGGTGAAAAAGAAGATGAACATAAAATTCTTTACGATACATTTCATGAATGTGTAGGTAAAGATTTTAAGTATGCAGAGGCAATTCATTCAGAAATGCTTTTGTGGAATCATGAATATGAAATTGCAGGCCAGGCTGATTTAATTATTGACCATAAGAATAATGAATTTTCTATTGGCGACTTTAAGACTAATAAGAAGATTGAGTTTTGTTCCGCATTTGGAAATAGAATGCTCCAACCAGTGGCACATCTTTCTCAGTGTCAACATAATATATATGCTTTACAGTTAAGTCTTTATGCGTATATGTATTCTCTTCTTACCGGTCGTAAGTTACGCCATATTTTCTTAATGCATTGTAATGACCGTTCTAAGGGGTGGAAGTATATTCCCTGTAATGCAATGGAGCATGAAATTAGATTTATGCTACATTTTTATAAAGAACATATCAAAAATAAAAACTGATATATAAATATGGTTCGTTCTTAAGCAATATAACGAATACTATTTGATAAATGAAAATTAATACATTAAGAAAACGAGTAAGCAAGTTTGCTGATGATATGGATGCTTTGGTCCGGAAAGTTGGCAGACTTGGGTGATGAATTTGATGATGATGAATTTCAATCAATCCTTGGCCGAGCAGCAGATGAATTTTACGACCTTTTAGGTGGTGCTACTGGTTCCTTCGGTGAACTTCTCGATTGGTTAGATAATTACGAAGAATATAAAGAAAATTCAGAAGATGAGTGATAATTTTTACGAAGCACAAATTAATAATCTCAATTTCCGTTATAATGGCGGTAATATAATTGAGGTTTCAAAGATTGGTGATAAGCATAGAACAGTCCTTCATGAAATTTGGGTGAAGGAGTTAACAACTAAGAAAGAATTTGATACTGAAATTTCTTTCTGGTTTATGAAAAATGCTTCAAATTTTTAATTTAACAACTTTTCAATAACAGGCATAAGATTACCTGATAACGTAAGCATAATAACTAATATTGCTAAGAACCAAAGAGCGGTTTTAATAAACCAAGGTTGCATAAGAAGATTCTTAAAAATATTTGTGTAGCTTTGCTCATTTTGATTTACAAAGGGCTGACCATTAACTTGGACAGCTCTTTCAATTTTATAAACTTGAACAATAAAGTGCTGGAAATCTTCAGTAAGGGTGGAAGGTACACGAGTCACAATTACTCTAACCTGAATAAGCTCATTATTTCTACCAGTATGACGAACAATGTGTTCTTCATTAGAATATGAATACTGACCACCACGGATAAGCGCATTCATATTAACATTATCTACATTCCAATAACGAGTATCAATTATTTCTGAAACATGCATGCCAATGAGTTCGGCAGCTGTTACACCAATCATTTGAACAAAATACGGATTAGCATAGATAATTTGTTTGTTATTATCAACTAAAACAACACCGTGCTCAGCAAGGTCCCAGAAGCTTCTGTAATATGATTCCGAAGTAAACATTCTTGTTGCTGGCACCTCGGCATTTTCTGAAATTTCTAACCAGTCTTTATCTAACCTTACCGCCCTGTTACTCATAATTTATCATTATTTATTCTTTTTGAGCATTTTATCTTTAAAGGCCGATATAGCTTCTTTGATGTTTATTCGTTCAAAAAGGCGAGATGACATTTTTTCTCTGACAAACTGGCGTAAGTGTGAATCCTTTAAGTAGTATTCCGAATCAGGTTCAAATATGTATATATTTTTTAATAAGAATACAGCGGCATCTTTTGCAAGTTTACTTCTTTTTATATCATAACTTCCATACCAAACTTTCCTTCCGCAAGGTAAAATAAGATAAAATCTTTGAGTTCTCTTCTTTCTATCCTTTGTTTCTTTTTTAATATTTTCTCTACACCTATCATTATCCCAGATTAACCAATCTCTAAAGGTACTTATTTCTCTACGAAATAATTCCTCTTCAACTTGATATGAAGGAATTATTTTTCTAGCACCTATATAATCTATATCAAAATAACCATTTTTTACGAGATAATACATATTTTTGTAAATCCCGAATGATTTCATATATTTCGATACTTTAGAATAATATTGGTATGGATTATTAATATCGAATTCTTTTTTGTAAGATTTATCAAAACGATTAAGATATTGAGAATTCTCTTTATAATCCTTTGCTTTTCTTAAATGGGGGTATTTCTCTTCTTTTTTACGAACCTCTTTTTTATCTTTAGGAGGATTTTTCCAATATTTGGCCATATATTATAAAGGGTTCCCGAAGGAACCCATATATTATGAAGTAAATTATTATGAAGTATTTTAAAATATTGAATATTAGCCCCAAAGCGTAGCCTGAACGTGCATCCAGTCTTTATTGCTATTTCTACCAAGAGACAAGAATCCGTGATGTTCTAAAATATCCAAGAATGGTTTATAAACATCTTGCGATAATCTAGCTTTAGGAGCTTTAGTGTTAAGTTGATTATTAGAAGCATCAAAGTCAATAGCCAATCCCCAAGAATGGATAGATTGTGAGGAGCTATTACGCGTTTTACGGAAATTATAAGAACCGTCATAAACACAAGCACCTGGTGCTATAGTTTCAATATCATCGCCATAGTAATCGATAATATCGTTAAGAGCTGCTTCTAAACGGTCAGCTACCAACTCATGAATACGAATCGACTTTACTCGTTTACCATCATATTTAAGAGGATAATTTTCAGGAACTTTAACATTTACTAATCTATCTTCGCAACCTGCAGGTCCGAAAGCGCTATTACCACGACGGATAGAAGATTGTTTGATAAGCTTATGCTTATAAGTTCTAGGTTTAAGATTTAAAGATTTATCTACTTTAATAGTTGGCTTATCGTCTTCAATACTATTTATAATAGCGTTTAAGGTATTGTTTCCAATAATACCATCTGCATATGAATTACAAGCTTTTTGAATATTTTTAATAGTGGTAATTTTATCACTACTATATGATATATTAAGTTTATTACAAATAGCTTGTAAAGTTTTAGGTCCTATTATACCATCAGCTGTTACATTAACTAATTTCTGAATTTTTTTAATTTTCTCGACCATTGTTTATATTTATTAGGTATCAGAACAAACTCATAATAAAAATATGAATTTATCATCTTACTTTTACAAGTCTGATTCAGACAAGGTAGAATTCGTCATAGAAAACTGTCATTATCTTGATGATTGGATTTGCGCTAATTGTCAATGTTTAAGTAAAGAGAATAATGAATATCTTTTAACTTATAACGATATATCGCGTTTGTCAAATGCTATTGTAAACTTGCAAATAGTTTTATACAATGGTTTTGATAAATTGTTCCTTAGTGAATTTGATTCTCTTGACGAATACACTACTACACGTTCTGAAATTTATGAAGAGATTGACAAAATAATTGGAAATCAAAGTAAAGACTTTATTAATGGTTTCTATATTAATCTTCTTTCCGATATTGATAGGAATCTTACTGATATTTTGGTTAAGAACTGGCGTAATAAAATAAACTACATTTACAAAGCAAAACATGAGAAAGAAAGTATTCATAATTGATGGTCCTGACGGAACAGGCAAGACAACTCTTGCTCAACGTTTGTCAGAGACTTATAATATTCCCATCTATCATTTGACATATTATAAGGATAGAGAGAAACATCAGAAACAGTTTTATACTGCAACTGAAATGATAAAGGATTGGTTTTACAAATCAGAAGGTGGATTTATTATCGACCGATATATTCTTTCTGAAATAATCTATCGTAAGATTTATAGACCGGATGAACCTCTTATTAAAGAAGCTGAACTTATGTATGAGTTTATGGAGCATAGAGCTGCAATTGGTGAAATTGAAGTTATTATTGCTCTTCCTGAAAATAGAGACAAGTGGTTCCAACATTTTAGTAAACTTTGTGAGGAGCGTGAAGAAATGTATTCGACAGAAAAAATTCTTGAAGTTTATGAAGAATATTTGGAACATTGGAAAAAGTTACGTTATAATAAACATGTGATGCGTTATGACCTATTCGAAAATATGGAAGGTCAAAATAAAAATAAAATTACTGATATAAATGATGCAAAATAATAATCAAATTGACGTTAGTAAACTTTTCATGCAGCAAGCAGCAAGTATGAATCAGTCGCAAGTGAAGTTAAGTTATTGTGATATTTTAAGCCTTATTCTAGTAGTTCTTAAGGGACTTGGGTATCTTTCTTGCAGTTGGATTGTTCCATTTATTCCACTTTGCATTCCCGTTGTTGCATATCTCATAGTTGTTATTTTTACTGTTATTAAAATTAAATTTTTTACTAAGTGATGAATAAGATTGTTGAAGTTACTACACCAACCTGTACGGTTTGTAAGATGATTAAACCTATGCTTGAAATGGTTCTTAATAAGCATTTTTCTAACCTTAATATTGAGGTTCTCGACCATGAAAGTGATGAGGGTAAAAAGTATGTAGAAAAATATAATATTAAATCAGTTCCTGCATTTTTCTTTATCAAGAATAATGAAGTAATTAATACTCATTTCGGTGCTATTAGTCCTACCGTTTTTAAGGATTATTGTGAAAAGATTGTTGACTAATTATGGCAGCTAAAGATATTAGATTTGGTGAAAGCACCATCAAGAATCTTATTGAGGGTGTTAATATTTTAGCAGATGCAGTTGGCTCTACTCTTGGACCATCTGGACGTAATGTAATTTTCAAACATTATGGTTGGCCCTATATTACAAAGGATGGTGTTACTGTTGCTAGAAATATTGAGCTTAAAGATGAATTCAAAAACATTGGTGCTCAGATGGTTAAGCAGGTCGCAAATCGCACCTGTGAAGATGCTGGTGATGGTACGACTACTGCGACTATTCTAGCCCAGGCTATTCTTAACGAAGGGTTTAAGTATCTTGTAAGTGGTAATAACCCTATTGATATTCAGCGTGGTATTACTAAAGCTGTAGATATTATTATTGATTATATTAAGAATAACATTGTACAAGATATTGATGGTAATATAGAGAAAACTCGTAATATTGCCACTGTTTCCGCTAACTGGGATTCTGAAATTGGTAATATTGTAGGTGATGCTATTGCAGGTGTCGGTATTGACGGTGCAGTTCATATTGAAAATGCTCGTTCAATTAAGACTCGCCTTGAGCTTGTTGAGGGCATTAATTTTGACCGAGGACTTAACGGCACAGCACCTCACTTTATTAATAATCAAGTAAAGCGTAATGTAGAAATGGAAGACCCGTATATTCTTCTTTATAAGGGTCATTTGAAGAGTTTCCGCAACTTAATTCCTATTCTTGAACAGACAATGAAGAATAACGCCGAGCTTGTAATTATTGCAGATGGTTATGAGCCAGATGTTCTTAGTTCTCTTGTTGCAAATAAGCAAAGCGGAAAACTTAAAGTGGTAGCAATTAAAGCACCTCATTTCAGTGATTTGAGAGTTGATACGATGGAAGATTTGGCTCTTCTTTATAATACTACATATATTGATGAGCAGTTTGGCGATAAGCCGCTTACTCAATATGGTCTTAATGAGCTTGGACGTTGTAAAAAGGTTATTATTGATGCTAAAAATTCATCTTTTATTGGAAATAATGTTGCACATGAAGTAATTGAAAATCGTATTAATGAGCTTAAGGAACTTAGAGATTCTAAGAAAAATAATGAGTTGCTTGTTAATAACATCAATACTCGTATTACTCAGTTGACCGGTTATATTGCTACAATTCATATCGGTGCAGCTACTGAAGTAGAATATAGCGAAAAGTATGACCGAATTGATGATGCATTGAAAGCAACTAGAGCTGCTATTGAAGAGGGTATTGTTCCCGGTGGTAGTTATTGTTATTTGAGAGCATTAAAGTCTAAGGCATTTACTGATATGCTTAAAAATAAAAATAATCAGGGTGAGTTTATTGCAGCTCATATTATTGAACGAGCTCTTAGAGCACCATTCAATCGACTTTGCCTTAATGCAGGTTATATTGATAGGGCTCCGATTATTATCCATAAAATTCTTAACTCTAAGGTTAATGGTGAAGGTTACAATGTAAAATCTGAAAAGATTGAAAACCTTTGGGATGCAGGTGTAATTGACCCATTCAAGGTGACACGTTGTGCTTTGCAGAATGCTGCTTCTGTGGCTTCTCTAATGCTTACAAGCAATGTTATCATTGGAGACTACCCGGAAACACCTAATGCTGAAACACCAAAGCAAAATATTCCTAATTTATTCTAAACTCCATGATAAAGTATAATTAAAGGCAGGTTTTATACCTGCCTTTTTTATTAGTATTAAATAACTGTGTGGCTAAAATCTCAAAATCTTTTTCAGAATATATAAAGGCTAAAGAATTATCACTTACTGATGAATTTTATACATTAAAAGGCGATTATATTAATACCGATTATGGCTTTAACTTTGTAGCTTATAATGCTTTACAGGATGTAAATGATATAAAATCTAATAATTACAGTAACATAATTCTTACTAAAAAACAAAAGAGAACCGATATTTTAGAGGCAACAAAATTAAAGAATGACGATACACGAGATTTTGTTACTACTCTTTCATTTATTGCAAAAGATAATAGCAATGAAATGAAAAAACCTTTATATCTTATTATTGATAATGCATATGAAGATTTTGATATTGATGGCAGTAATACAGAAATCAAGTTAGTGGATAATATAGAAAATATCACTAGTAACATGATATATCGTGTTCAGTGTGAAGATGAAACTATTTGTTATATTTCTGCTAATATTGGTAATGCCACATTTTATCTTTCTTATATAGGCTCTTTTTGTTATACTACTAAAAAGGATAAAAATAGTAAATTTAGCTATGCCTTAAAGGATAATAAGTTAGAATTGTATTTTGTTCATGATGGTGTCCTTAAACAAGTATGTCTTGCTGAAAATGCCAATAGATATGTTTTAGCACTCACAGCTGATAAAGGAATTAATAAAGAATTAACTACCATTTATGTTAACTCTCAACTAGAAGATATTGATTCTTTTATAGATGCATCATGGATTCGCTATAATAAGCAAAATGCTATTGATAAAGTAAAAAATAACCGATCTAGGTTTGATATTGAAGACCAGTTATTAGTACATTATGAGTATAATGCTGATGATAGCCATGTTAATGTTATTCCTCTTAAAAATTCTTTAACTTATCAAGGTACTGTTACCGACGGTCAATATACAACTCTTTCAAATAATGGAAAGTTTATTGATGAGCCAATGGTAGATTTTCGTAATTATACATCATTGCACACAGGTATCAATCAGGAATTAGGAGCTGATAATATAACTCTTTCCTTTACATTTACTGACCAGGTAATTCGAATTAATGATGGAGAAGATTGTATAATTAATATTCCAGCTGAAACTGAAAATGGGTTATCACCTTTATTTCCTTACAACTATATTAATATTAATAATATGGCATTTGTAAGAAATGGTGCATTTGCATCAAATGTTCCATATTTTGCTGATAAAGTTAAAAAGTTCCAAAACGAGTCAGAGCATAGTCAAGTTAATAATTATACATATCTTTGTACTTGGCTATATCAATCGGATGAAAATGCAGTCCCGGTTTGGATGGATAGATATTATTACCCAGATTTAATTTCAAGAAAGAAAGCACTTACTGGACAAAGTAAGTTTGACCTTTCATTTGAAAATATTTTAGATAAGCATTATTTCAAAGATTCATTTACTGAAAGTGAAGTTTTTGAATATGGTATTAACCCCGAGGTGAAAGATAAAATTACCTCTATGCGAAATGCTTTAATAGAAGAAAGTTTTATCGATAAAAAATCAGACTTAACATTTTCTCCTGGTACCTCCTACAAATATTCACGAATTTCCAAGGAATTAGTAGATGAGGTATTTGATAGTTTAGCTCCTAATCGAGCTGAAATAGTGAAAGACCAAAATAGTAATGACGTTAAGCTCGACGAGTTAATTTCATTAAATGGTGAAAATTGGAGAAAATTACCAGCTGAGTTTTTTGCCAATACTCAAAAAATGAGTTTTAATACTAATATCTATTTGAACCCTTATAAAAAGATGGGTATTCAGCTTTTTGGTATGGACCATAATGTAGGATTTAATATTCAAAATCGTAAAGATTTATGTCCTTTCCAATATTATACTTCTGAAGATAGTGTATATCTTTTAAATAACGATTTTACTATTTGTAATCAATTTAACATTTTTGAAACGTACAATGAGAAAATTACATATTTTGTTTTACCGGCACCATTTGAAGATGTATACCTTTTAACAACCGATTCGATATATATTCTCGATTTTGATTTGCGTTTAAAAAATCGTATTTTATTTAAAGATATAGTAAATTTAACCGGTCAAAACGATATTACTGATAAACTTTCAGAAATACACATAATTCAACATAATAAGAATCTTTATGGAATAATAAACAATAAAGGTTGGAACCGTATAGCTAAAATCGTTTTTAATCCTGAGGGAAATAACGAAACACCATTTACTATTCGCTTCCTCAATGATAATGAATATTCTTCCAATATTACCGTCTCAAGAGATAATAACTTATCTAATGCTGAAGCGCTATTCAAATCTCTTTATGTAGGTGAAAATGGAAATCTTTATGCATTTAACTTTGATATTATTAAAGTTACTCATGATAATGATACTGTATATGGTATTATTAAAGAAAATAAAGATAAAACCAATAATACAGAAGATATTTGGTATTATATTTTCAATCAGTCATTGAATAGAATTCAGACATCCACCACGGCTTCCCGTTATGCTGAATTTTCATCTGATATTAGTATTGATAATATAGCATTTGGTCCAAATGGTGTTTTTGCATTAGTAAGAGGTTTCGGAACTGATACTGCTTCTCAAACTTTAGAAATTTACGACAAATCTAAGACTAAAGTTTATAATCATCCGTTAAGAGATTATAGTCAAATTTTATCTTTAGATTATTATAGGTTTATTGATAAAAAACATGTAGAACACGATGCATTCGTTGCATTATTAGAATCATTTAAAAATATTATAGCAGTAGTATATTATATTGAAGATGAGCGTGTAGAAACATATTATACTTCATTACCATATAGTGATAAATCATCATTTAAAGGTCTCATTAATTCTAATAAATTATTACCAAGAGTTAATGAAAATAAGATGTACTTCAATCTTAATTTAAACAATAATAAATCTATTAGTTATGTTTGGGATTTAACTGAAATTGAAGAAGGTTGGTATTCCATCAATGTTGATATAGACATGGATGAAGCAGTTTATACTATTAAAATTAACGATATTACTGCTGCAAGTTATAATAGCTCTTCAGTTCCTTACTTTACTAAACATCAATATACCAATGTATCATTGTTAGATGGAATTTACTATATCGGTACATTACCAAAACAACACGGAACAACTATGAATGAGATATTATTAGGTGATAGTCGTTATGATCCTTATTCATGGAAAAACTCAAAAATAAGGAATACTACTATCTATAATAAAACTTTATCTTTATACGAACATCAGGCAAACTCCTTACACTTTGATAAAATTAATCCGTTGGTTTTAACAATTCCATGTGGTATTCGTAATGGTATTGAAGAAATTGTACGTTATTTCAAATTTAATAAACCCGGTTCATATACCAATAAAGTGAAAATAAATATTGGAGGGCTTAGTAATGATATTAAAATGCAGTCTCAAATCGATGCCCTTAAATCTGAGATTATTACAGCTTTAACTAATAATGACTGCTTAATTAAAATTAAAGAAATAGAATTTATCTAATGGACTTCGAGAAAAAATACTGGAGCAAGGAGGAATTTACTACCTTTGATGGTAGCAATTATGAAGGGTATGTAGGTATATCCGATGGAAAAGCTTATGTTTTTGAAACTGAAGAATTACTTTACCCGACAGATACCTATACTTGCCGAATTAATTGTTCCTCGGAACATTATGATAGAACATTAAGTCATGAGCTTAAATTGCCTTATGATAAAACAGATATAGTTTTTGCAGCTAATGACTTTCTTTATAATACTACTTTAAAGACAGCAGTAGAGCGTTTGGAAGCTAATAATAACTATATTTTTAGAAATAGCATTATCAGTAATAGCAATATCCCAAATGCTGAAGTTTGTACAATGATTGCCTCTAATGGCGAGGGAGAGTTACAACTTTTTGATTTTGCTAAAAAAGCTTTCGATAATTTAACTACTTCAGACCGTACTTTTTATGAAGATACGGAGTATAAATCTGATTATACTGATAAGGATATTTTAGGTCAAAAAAATAATATTCTTTCAGAAAATACTATTTTTATTGATACACCACCAGAACGTTTAGCATCTAAAAAATATGGTGAAAACGCATCTGAAGGAAGTGATGAACAAATAACAGACATTACAGCTAGAGAACTATATGATAAATTTTATGGCTGTGATGAATATGAAACTGGTCGCTTTTCGACATTTAATAAATTTAATGAGTTTATTACACGTTATAAAGCAGCTATAAGCGAAAATCCTCTTGAGTCTGATGTTTATAAAAATAATTTAAAAATAGAAAATAATAATTATTTCTTTAATCATATAGGAGGCGAAATAGAGTATTCATATAAAATTAAAGAAGAACCAACAGATACAAATACTGAAGTAAAAAGTGAATACGATATTAATTTATCACTCGATTCAAGAGTAGGGCATATCTATGATTTTGCGGCTAAACATACAATAGCTGCAACTCATTTACAGTTAATAGTTAATGAATTATATTTTATTATTCATTGTGAAGATATAGAAAATGTATCTTTAGAATATGCTGTTAAAAATAGTTCCACTTCAGGAGAAGTAAGTTTTACTGCTATTTCTACAGATGGTATTGAATATTATTCATTAACTAATAAAGACCATTATCTAGTTAAAGTTATGCCATCTAATATGGTAATTAACTATCCTAATGATACTATAACGTTAAAAGTAAATTCAATTTTACCACACGCTGTAGTATGTGAAAAGCCCGACGAAACTAATATACGAAATATTCAATTTAGCTTGAATTATAATGTTGGTTATCGTAATGATAATAGTATTAATTTATTAAAATATAAATTATTACCTAAAATTAATAAAACTTCATCATATCAATATTGCTGGCTTAAAGATAGCTCTAAAGTGAATGAAATAAGTTTAGCTCCGGCTTCTTACACTTACAAATATCTTAAAGAAAGTCCAGAGTGGATTAATGCCACTAGTCCTAAACTATTAAGTTTTGGTGTACCTGGTTACAATGCTGAAGATAATTTAATAGATTACATTCCTGAAGATACTATGTGTGCATCTGACGCATTTATCTTCATGACAAATAATATAAATTCTTACAAGTCTTTCCCTGATATATACAAAAATATAGAGTACACATATCCTGGTAAAAATGTAGATGAAACGTATGATGAATCTACAGTAAGTGATATGGAGTTTGTTCCTAATATCTATTATCCTAAGAAGTCGTATAATATTAAAAATTATGCTATTGATAAGGATAATAAAATCGTTAACACTTATAAATCAGCAGAGGACGTTTATAGTGAATTATATAGTGATGAAACTTCTATTATTGAGTGGGATAGAATACCAGTTGTAGAAAAATCAGAGTATCTCGTTACTACTCAACGCGGAAGTAGTATCAATAACGAAATTTTCCATAATTTTAATGAAATAACATCTGTAAATCTTGCAGTTAAGAATATTTCAAATAATATTGTTAAGTTACTTGTCTTTATTACATTTAAAAATAAACTTATTATTTTCCCATTAGATTATAATATTGGAAAAAATGCAGATAAAGAAAATACAAATGGACGCTCTATAGTTAACTTAAATCAATATCCTATATCAATTTCTGAAAACGATATTATTGAAAATATAGAAAAGGGTTATATTTGTATTGAAAATATAGACCCATCTGATAATACATCATTAAAGTTTTTAAATTTAAATGCTATTAAAGTTTATAAAAAAATGATGTATCTAGTTGATAATAAACTTAATATGGTACTTAGATATGATATTGAAAGTTTATTTGAAAATACTACAACAAAGATTAATAACAAAACTTATGATAGTGCATTTGTTCCATCATCTATTAAGTTATTAAACATCTTACAGGGGTTTGGTGATTCTACTGATAAAATCTATTTCAATAACCCATACTCAATTGATGCTGATGATTCACGAGTTTATATTGCTGATAGAGGAAATAAATGTGTAAAGGTCTATACACCTGGGTTAAATTATCTCAAAACTCTTAAAAATGGTTTCTTCTCTGCGCACGACATCCAAGCAGTTGCGATTAATCCTTGTGGCTGCAAAGTGAATGGTAAGGACATTAAACCTAATTCTTTATGGATCGCATCAGCTTATAATAACCGTTTATATATTTCAATTCTTTCAGATGATATTGTAATTGATTATGGTCAAATTGAAGATATTACATTGCAGTCTGACAAATATACGTGGGTAGAAGAAATACGCGGTTTAAATTTCTCAGGTTCTAATTCTAACTATTTTTATATTAATACAAATAAAAAAGTTTACAAGTTCCATACTTCTAAACCATACTATCCATTTGCCTCGATGACTTATTTTAATCAGCGCTCTCTTGCAAATATTTTGAAGTGGCGTACATTAAATTATCCTTGGCATGAATTACCACGCATCTATACGGGAGTAGAAGGGACAAGTACAAATAAAGTAACATGGAGTTATCGTCCACCTGCAGTCGCAGCTGAAGTTCTTGATAATAAATGTTTTACTCTTATTAATATTGATAATATTGAAAATCAGTTAGAAGGTGATTTTATTTTCCATTTCGGTGTATTGTATGATAATAGCATGGTTATGGAATTTATTAAAAATCATGAACCATATATGACCAAAGAAATGACCTTTGCTGATATTCCTTCTGCTGAGTTGAATAAAATGATTAAGTCATCTGCTATGCTTTTATATAGAGAACCTGATGCTTATGTAAGCAGTTTATCTAATTCATCAATAAAGGTTTACGATACATATGAGTATAGTGAAAAGGCTGAAGACGATTATATCAATACACTTTCCTTTAATAAGATGCTTTATGCTATGGTATTCAACCTTTTGCGTATTAAAAATGATTTAATTGGTCATTTTAAAGCAGCTACTAATTTAGATAATGTTATTGTATATGATAATCTAGTATTGGATGATTACTTTAATAACTTACAAATTGGCAATGACGCTGATTACTTTATTCATGATAATGAGTTAACTACTATTATTATTAACCGTACATTAGAAAATATATTTGATTTACAGAAGAAAATTATTAACCATATGCAAACTACATTTATGGCCTCTCAATCTTGGGTTAATAATGTATCTCGAATCATTTAAAGGGCATTAAATAATTTAACGATGCCTGATAATGAGTTAGAAGATTCTATCACTAATGAAGTAGCTGTACTTCCAATATATAAAGAACGAAGAATGACTGGCCGAGGAGATAATGGCACAGGAGTTTCTTCATATAAAATTAAAAACTCTTATTGTGGTATTCTTCGTTTAAGTCCTAATAGTAGTGCAACACTCATTGAAAATAACAACTTTACTACAGAAGAAGATTCGGTTTCATATATAAATTATCGTGATAATGTTGAAGGGTTAATTGATAAACAATTTATACGTGTTTCTTCATCTGATGGCATTATGCTTGATATGCGAATTTCGACTAATGCTATAGAATATACCAATTTATATATAAATGGTGCAACAGTAACTGAAAGTGGTATAGTATGTTATATGAACGACGATGATGTTTTCCAAATTGGAAATCTCACGTTGCCTACAACATATAATGGTAAGCCAACTTCATCTCCTAAACCTAATAAGATATATGAACCTTTAACACGTGAAAATCTTAAAGATGGTTATATTTTAGTTAATACTGCAGAAGATGGTCAAACACCTAATTTTGAATTTTTAAATGGTATTGAACTAATTAGAAGCTTTGTTAATGATTCAATGAATGAATTGAGGTCACTCCCAACAGGAAGCATTCATTGGATGCCAGTATCTATTAAGCAGTATGAAGAGCTTTTAAACCGTAAAGACGCAGCCGGAAACAATATAAATGCTCATAATGGAAATAATCTCTTTGCTGATACAATAATTAGAGATTTCTTGTTATGCGATGGCTCGTTATATAACATAAAAGATTTTCCTGAACTTGCAAAAATTCTAAAGGGAGAAAAAACTCGTTATTGGTATAAGAATGGGTCATATATGGTAAGCGAAGTTGAGGAGTGTGTTAAAACTATTGCTGATGATAAAGAAAGACCAGCTGGAACCTTTAGAGTACCTGATATGCGTTCCATGTTTATGCAATATCTTATTCCTACCTTAGACATGGCAAATAAAGAAGGAAATAATACAGGTGATTATGAGATTGACTCTAATAAGGTACCTACTCTTGCTGTTGATAGAAATTCAGACCTTCACTACCATTATATTGTATTAGATAGTCCCTTTACCGCTGCTGCTGGAGAACATACTAAGTTATCGCAAAATAGCGAAATAAATTTTGGAAGTACAATTAGCGGTACTGATATGGGTTTACCTGTGTTTAACAGTTCTAATCCAAGTACACCTCTTACTCGTTATGGTAGTGGTAAAATAGGTACCTGGGATGGAAGAGGCGGTGCAGGTGGTGGTGGCTGTGACCAACAACCTTGTTTCGGTGCAACGGGTAGAAGCGGTCCGTCTTACATCTATTATACCTATCTTAGTAATAGAAACTGTACAGTTGGTGGACATACTTGCGGTTATTTTTTAAGTAGTTCAAGTCGTTATAGAGGAGGTAAAAATGAATCTCTTCCTTTAAACAACTACCATGGTGTAAGTAGCTTTAATATTCTGATGCATACACCTATTACATACGGTACAAAAGATAAAATAAACTATACTAATAATACAGAAGTTTATAATAAACCTAAAACTAATCAATATGTATCGTCACAAGATGGTATTTCAGGTTTAACCAAAATGTATGGAAAGGAAAATACACCTGAATATTTTGCATGTTTACCTTTAATTAAAATTTAAAAATGAATATTATTAATTTACGTTCAGTAGCTGATTTTGAAATATCTGACTCATATGAAGGCATACTTCGTATTTCTCCCAATTTAATAGAGTCTATTGATGGTACACATTTTCTTGATGACGACCCGGGAGCTTTATTAGATGCCAATAAGTCGGTTTCTTTGTCTGACTCTGCAGGTCATGAACTTCCATTAACATTTAAACCCAAATACTCTGTAGTTACTGTAGCGAAAGATAAAAATATTAATATAGAAAAAAATTTAGTTCATTTAAGTCATTTATATGAAAAGCTTTATGTAAGTGAATCTTTAAATATTAAATCTACACTATACATAGATAGGTTAAATGATTCTGAAGAAAAAAGAAATCAATCTCCTTTAGTCTTTATTAAAAATAATAATATATTAGCCTTTCCATTAGATTCACCTGATTATAAAAATTATGTAAACTATAACGGAAGCTGCAAATTTCAAGGGACAGACGATTGGGACAATAAGGTATTTAAATTTTTAACACCTGAATCTCCTTATTACACTACTGATCACCCTGAACAAGTTAAAGTTGATGGTAAACCAATTTATAGATATGCTACTGATACAAATGGTATATCTTATAAGATACCTGAACTTAATAGACGTTCTTATGCTTTAGGTGTATGTCCTGGCCATACATACAATATAAGTGATGCTGATAAGCATGATATAAGTCATATAAAATCTAATATTCCTGATGGAAAATATACTCAATTATCATATGTCAGCCTTGAAGATATTATATGGAAAAATGTTGAGGCATCCAATACTGGTATTATTCGTAATAATGAAGGACGTTATTTTGATTTAAACCCAACAGGCAATATTGAAGGCACTGAAAACAACTTAGCTGAAGAGCTGTTCGGGTCAATAGATGATGCGATCAAGGCAGAAATAAATGCAAAAGCTCCTATAACAGGTTTAGGAGTTCAAAGCCTTACCATACATTATAATGCAATTCCTGCTAAGCGTTATTTCTTCCAACTTGAAAGACGTCGTAAAGCATTAGGAAAAGCGAGTAATCATTTTAAATTTAATAATGACAGCGATAAACAGTATTATGAGAAAGTAACAGAAAGTCCTATAACTCCTGCTAATTTGAGTATTAAAGGTGTAATGAATAACATTACTTCTGAATATGCTCTTTGCGATGGTAAAACACTTTATAATAGAGCTAACGAAACATCTGATTATCCAATTGATACTGCTGCTTTTAAATTAAATTTAACAGGATTGCATAATAAATTATTAGAAACTAATAATAAAATAACAACACCTCCTCTTTTTGAAATTGATCAATACACATTGCGTTACCTTAGAGGTTTAAACTGGCTTCGTAATAATTATAATTCCAGAAAAGATATTATATCTTCTAATAATAACCATACGTTTAGTAATAATACTGTTTCTTACAAATATGAAGGTGTAAGTGATAATGATTTATCTAATCATCCTAAAGATATTAATGAAGTAGGAGTTTACTACGCTAATTACGATAATATTTCTTCCAGACGTTGGAAACATGCCCATTTCTTATTTGCAAAATCAAATAATGAATATGCTACTGCAAGTCCCGGTTCAATGGAAGGTGATACATTACGAAATATATTAGGGGAAAAGAGTGGTCTTAGTGATGCTGAAAATCAAAGATGGAATAGCTATTCTATAAAGTTTGATGGTGTTTCAGATTCGTCCTTTAGGTACATGATGAAAACTTTAGGTGTCAAAAACAGAAATGCAAATGATTCCACCGTACGCATTATGCAAGACTGCCCAGTTAGTTCAGAAGGTGGTTCTGACAGATATTTCCATCAGGGTCAATCATGCTATAAATTCGGTAGGCATGGTACTCTCGGTTGTTTAAATCACCGCGTAAGATGTGGTGATATAATGTATATGAGAGATAGTAGATACTCATTAGCATCAGCTAATGGAGACGATTGGAGGTTTATAACTTCACTTCCAATTCAAAATAAATACGGTCCGAAGGGTGCTGTTATTACTGAAACTAAATTTTCAACAACTAATTATATAGTAGGTAAATTTAAAACCGGTGATGAAACTCCAACCACTTCAGAAGGCTCTTACAAGATAGATGATAGTCTTCCAACACCTCCTTCAATTAACTTTATTCCACTAATCAAAATTTAATATGTCTGAAAATAATAATAGTGAAAATATTACTCAGGAAATAAATCCAAGAGTAGTTGCCAATTTACCGATTGATGAATCTTATAAAGGTATTTTGCGTGTAGGAAACAATATAGATTTACAAAATAATACTCCTGATAAATTTTTAGACCAAACATATTATGTTTCTAGTTCAAATTATTATTGGGAAGGCAATGGAATAAACTCTATACACTCATTTATAGATGAGAATGGTTCTAAAGCACGTTATATTTTTAGAGATACTTATAGTCAATTAAAATTGCCTGTTACTGATTCAATGGGCCGTTTTCTAAACTTTTCTTTAGGTGAAAACAGTGTAGAAATAGGTAAATTTCCAGAAACGGGACGTATTCTGGACCCTGAGGTTTTAAACTCAGAGGGACAATTTACTGATTATGACCATGTGACATTTGCTACTATATCTACGCCTGATTACATAACAATTGGTCTTAGTACTAGAGATTTAGAAAATGCTAAAACTATTAATGGCGGTAGTTTAAAAATAGATTCTTATAATAACAATGTACCTGCTACTCTTATTATTAGAAATTATTGGCATCATACATTAGATGAAAATAATGAAGATACATTGGACAAAGTGTCTATGACATCTGGTGGTATATCAAATTATAATATACGTACTATTATTAAAGACAAGGAAACATATAATAAACATGATGCGTTTATATATGATCAAGAAAATTACAAGTATAACAATTTTAACACTAAAGACTGTTATATTTCAATAGAAAATATACGTGATTATGTTAATAAGCGTCTTGTAAATTATGTTAACGCAAATAACAGAGAACTTCCTTCAGGTACATTAGTATCACAATATTGTAATTTAGATAAGTGGTTCTGTATAAAGTCAGATGATAGGACTATTAATGATAGAGATTGTTGGCAAGGTTATCGTCCAGCAATGTATCAAAGTCCTGATGCTCCGTTCTCTTATTGGAATAACATTCAAGGCCGAGCATTTAAGGGAGATAATTATCTTTATTTTGATGGTGACAATAGTGACCACTTAACAAATGAAACTGTCCCTGATTTCAAAAGAGGATATGTATTATGCAATGGCGATAGCTATACTATAAGTTTAGTTCCTAGCTACATTCAAAATGCTGAAACTGCTCATAAAAGTTTAGATTTATTCTTCAATTTATTTTATGTTATAGGTTATTACTATCATAATGATGTTCGATATGATATTGAAACTTCTGTATCTTATCCTCCAGCTATTAGAAAAGCAGTAGAAGTAGAAAATGGTGTATATGAATTCGATGGTTTAGGAGTAAATGACCAATTAGATGATGATAATATTGCATATTCTGCACCTGTAACTTTGGCTGATGGACCAAATGATTATAATATAATATATGCAATCGATATGGCAACTATTACTGCATTTAAAGTAATGAACACATTAATTGCCAATGATGCATTAAATCAGTATAATACGAAGGAAAAAATATTAAATTGGTTAGCAGACCAAAAAATTCCAGATGAGTATATCTTTAACGTAATTGACCCGAGTATTATTGATACTACAACTAATCAAAGAATGTTTGAAGATGTTATTGAATATACTTCCAACGGTCAGTCTATTAAAGTTGATATTGGTAAAGAAATTAATAAATTTAGTGATTTAATACCTTACTATATCTGGGATGGCACGAACTTTATTAAAAAGCCTACAAGAATTTGTGATATGGCTGAAGTAAGGTTTATGGCTGAATTATTTGCTAAACGCTATCGTGAGGATTATTGGAAGCATTTTAATTTTACTTTCTATGTACCAAAAATGTTTACTTCAACTGATGAAGAAGTAAACATAGGTGAGTCTTATCGTTTGTATAATGCTGAAGTAAATCCTCTTCCTCAAAAGACCGTTGGTTTATTCCCGGGTTCTAATGCTTTAACTCTTTCTACATCAATAACTCTTAGTCATAAAAATATAACTATTGATTTGCGAAATGAGTGTAAAACGTTCGTCGGTAATTATAATTTTAACCCATCATTAGAGCCACACGCACATGCGATAGCTAAAGGCGCAACGACATTATCGCATCCTTATTATCCGGCAAGTGATTCAAGCCAATTAAGAATTAAAACCTTTAAAACATCAAATATAGCTCGAAAAGATAATGTATTAACAGAATCTATTTCAAATACTTATGTAGCTGCAGCAAACTATCATTCAAGTTTTAATGGTGGCGTAAGTGATTTAAATGCAGATAAAGAGTTAAACTACATTCTTCAAGAACAACCAAAATATTGGGAAGAAAAGGTCCAAAGCACAAACGGCCAGACTACTGTAATACATGAAGGGGCAAAACTTACTCCAGTTTATAACTCTTATAGTGGTCAGCATGGACTAGAATATCAGCGTGACGGTTTTAAGTGGTTTGGTGCTTCTTCTAGCCCATTATGGTATAAAAATACAGCAATTACTACTTCAAATTACGGAAAACAAAACACAAGTAATCAGGGTTACTTCCGTCCTGAATCAATAAAAGTATTACCTTTAATAAAACTTTAAATTAAATAATTAACGTGAGTCAGAATAAGATACAGCTATATGATGATAATGTTCTTAAGTTAACTATTAAACAAGGAACTGAACAGGAAAGATTTAATATTAGCTCAACTATAGGTAATGGTGGTTCTACATTTTATGGGTCAAATAATGAAAATATTAATATTTTAGACCCAGTATCTATTACGACAGTTCCGGGCTCATTTAGTTCTGGTGAATTAGCTTATACTCGTGACACCGGACGTGTTTTTGTAGGTAGTATAACTAATGAAACAACTCCGAGTAATCAAATTACATTTGGTGGTACATTAGTTGGTAACAAGTATCTCGGCTCAATAGATTCTAAACGTGATTATAAAAAAATTTATGGTGATGAAGATGATACTATTAATAATGGTACACCTTTAAATTTGTCAACCAGAACAGGCACCATTGAAAACGGAGAACCTGGACTTTTGCTTGAAAACTCTTTATATAGGTCATATAATTTCTTAGCAGAAGGTTCTAATACCCCTCAAATTACATCTGATGGTAAGTGGGCACGTTTAAGTTTTTATAATCCGAAATACGATGCTTATGATGGTGACTTCATGTATGACATTTATCGTAATGCTTTAATTTTATTTGACCACAATATTAAACCATCCACAGAAAATTACACTGACCAGCCGACAGCTAGCGAATCTAAAGTTGGTGGTAAACGTAAAACCCCTCTTCAACCTCGTATTTTAAAAGACGGAACTACGACTGAAGCTTTAAAAACAGTCAAGAAGCATACTGAAGATATGTATGGGGATGGTTACGTTCTTCTTTACAATGTAATTCCCGATGGCGATACTCTTACATTTACTGATAGACAATTTGATAATGATTCCGGTGAATGTTCCAGCACAAATGATACATTAGCAACTAATTTTAGTTATAATGTTATTAAGTTGAATAAAGTTCCAGTTAATGTATTAAAAGAAGCTCTGGATGAAAGATACTTTATTATTCCTGAAGAAGGTGCAACTACTAAAATTACTTTAAACACTGCTAATGTTAACGGTTCAATTAATATTGATGATAGTAACTGCCCTAATAATGCCATATTAACATATGATAAAGAACGTGGTATTGTACCTGTATCATTTACTTTAACCAAAACTGGTTCGGAACCAATTAATGCAAATGGTATAGAATGGCTAAAAGATTGGTCTGATGCTAACGGAACAGTAAAAACTTATATTGATAAAAGTGTAGAAGATGTTTTAACCAGCCCTGAATTAACTAGTGCAATTAAATCAGAAGTTGCTGAAGCTATGAAGGATATTGAAACATCTTCTCCCGGCTCAGTAGCTACTTCTGATATTATCGTAAAGGCTTCGGTATTAGAAGATATGGTAAATGAATCTACGGATGATTTAGAAAATCTTTTGGCGCTTATTACTGAGCTTCACACTGTTAATGGTGTTGTTAATTCAAATATCGCCAAATATTTCCCAAATGGTATAACTGCTAAAACTGTATCTATTGAACCAACCGAAGCCAATTTGGAAGAATCTTTAGATACATTAGATGAAGCTCTTAACGGTACAGGTGAGGGTGAAGATACAACTGGTGGAATTGGACAAGATATTGAAAATATGATTAGTTTATTACGAAAATTGCATACTAGCGATTCCAGTGTAATTGATAAGTATTTCCCTGAACGTGGCTTAGAAAATGAAGAATAATAAAACTTATGGCTCTTAAATTTAGGTCTAATGATTTAGTATCTCCTGTAGATATTGATGGTAATGAGTTTATTTTTATTTTTGATTATGCTAATGATGTATCAGGTTTAGAACCTGATGCATTATTAGAAGCTACTGATTTTAATTTTATCTTTGAAATTAAAAAAGGTAATATTTCTAAATCTATTAAAATATCTAATACATGCCCTACAGAAAGAAGTAAAGGTCTTAGATTTAATGAAAGTGTAGAATATACATTAAAGAAAAAAGCCGACTCTTTATTTGATACATTTTTCAATGATGAATTATACTATTTTGATGGAGAGCCTTACAAACTTATTACACCTGAAGATAAAATTGTTAATAAGTTCAAGATTGTAAATGGAAAAACTTATGTAAATGTTCCAAAATATAGTCTAGTTTTCTATAATGACGCGTTTTATGTTAAACGTTTAAATGATAAAAATGATAATGGCAATTTTATACGTCCTATAGAAATACGTAATAGTTCATCTGATGGTGAAGGAAATACCCAATATTTCGTAGATAAAGATAATGTTTTTGATTCTAACATTAATCATACCTATAAAATAGTCATAAGTGATATGGGTAAAATTGTTACTTTATGGCATAAAAACTCTGAGGATGCATTTGAAAAAATAAAAACATTTTCCTTTGCTGAAGCAATGGAAAATGCTGATATATATCTTACTATAAATGATGATTTAAAAGATAAATTACGCAACTTGCGATTTAACTTTCTCAAAGCGGACGTCAAATAACATTGCTTCAAAACGCTCTTTAATATATTTGATAAGAGCTTTATCTATACGTTTTATATATTTCTTTGAATCTATTACAGCTTGGGTAATACCAAGCTCTTCAAATTTATCGTATATGATATCTACCCCGCTCCACTAAACACATCCATCGTGCTAGTTCTTCATCTGTCATGTTCTCAACTCCGCGGATTACTTCCAAAATTACGGAGGATAACTGCCTCTTTACTCTGTTCTTTTGTTTTCATTTAAACGCTTTTCGAGCAAGTCGCTAAATTGTTCATCTGAAATTGCTCGGCCAATCAAAATTGGATTGGCGTTTATTGCAACCCTGTACTTAGAACCACATTTTGGACAGGTAAATGTATTTTCTTTAGTAAAATCAATAGGACAGGGGATTAAATCCTTACTGCAAGAGCAAGAGAAAGTTAATATATTTTTCATTGCAAGATTTTCAGCATGTTCTGCTAATGCATTATCTACTTTCTCCAATTGTTCAAACAATTCAGTCTTTACTTCTTCACAAGCGTTATTATAATCTTGTTCTAATTCTTTTGCAAGTAAATTATATTTTTCTTTATATTTTTCTTCAAGCTCCTGCGTCTTCTTATTAAGAGAATTATTAAACTTTGTCTGATATTTCTTCTTAACAGAATTTATTTCTAAAGAATGTTTATTTTCTAATTTACGTACTAAAGTTTCAATTTTTTCTGTAATTTCTTTATCGAAAGTTACAAGATCAGCTTCTGCTTTATTAGAAATATCAAGATAATTCCAATACTTACCACGATAATAAACTAACCCAGTAAGTAAGGCAGCTACACAACAAATTAAAAATAAAATAGTAATAATCATAATATCATTTCTTCATTCCAAATGTATCTTCTGGGTTCTCTTCCTCCTTGGTAGCTCCAAGTTTGTCGAGTTCATCAAGTACATCTGTAGATATTATATCATTAATTTTATCTAATCTCTTTGCTAAATTTTTAATAATTGAAGATTGTTTCTTATTAATAAGAGGTTGAGAGAGCTGAGACTCTAAAAATTCTCTAATATAGGTAATTTGTTTAAAGAGGTCTACAAATAATGGTTCTAACTTATCGAGCTCCCCGAACATCTTTTGTCGCTCATAAAAGTTATTAACTTCCATTGCTTTATTGAGCAAATAGCGCTGATTCATTTGAGGAGTTGCATCTTGTACAAAACCTTTGTCTCTACGAATCTTGTAAGGGCTATTATTTCTTAAAGTACTAAATTCCTCATTAATACGTTTTCTCATTGTATCTATATTTATTTTTAATTTAAATAAGTTAAACCATAAATAATAATATCATGGCTAGAAACCTTTTTAAAGAATCATTTAAAAACATTTTGAACGAAGAGCTTCGTCCGATTAATGAAGCTGACCTTGCTGATGAGATGCAGGGAGAACTCGGTGCTCAAGAAATTGACTCAACTCAAGCTGAATTTGAATCACAACTTGCTGATGATGTAGATAGCATCGACCCTAACAATTATAACCGTGAAGAACAGCGTTTGCAGGCTCACCTTAAGAAGCGTGCTCAGGAAAATAATGAGCTTCTTTCCCAGTGGGTTTCTACTATCGATGATTTCACATCTTTCGTAAACGACCCAAATCGCGATGACTCTATCAAGAACATTATTGAACGTGCAATGCCTGGCTCAGTTCTTGAAAAGATTAAGAAGTCTGAAGCTCGTCGTCTTACACGTGTTTCTACTGAAGCTGCAGCTCTTTCACAGGCTCTTAAGTCTTATATCGGCGGTATTCAAGCAGGAGAAGAATAATGATGGTATATAGTGAAGAAAACATCACTAAACTTCGAATTAAAGAGTTTATTGATTATCTTGACCTTAAAGTCAGAAAATTTATAGATTCTTGTGACGAAGTAGGTGAGGGAGATGAGTGGGTATTCTCTGCTCAGGAAACAATTATTAATCTTGATGAATTTAAAGAAAATTTAGATAAAGATTCTTTCTCATCGTTCTTCAATTCATATAAAAATTTACTCCAAATTGCTTATAAAGAATTTCCAAATCCTTGGAAAAGAATAGCTTGGACACGCTTACGTCATATGGATAAAATTACTGATAATTTTAATTCCATTTATAAGCGTCTACATGCAAAACCGGCTGAAACTAAAGAAAAAGGTTCCAACTTACCTGAAGATATGGGTGGAACTAAGGTTCGTAAAAGACCAGATAATGGTCAGGGCGATTCTCGAGACAATGACGAGTTCCGTTCTAGCGGTTATCAAGAAGATGATAATAATGAATGGTTAAATCGATATGATGGCTACCAAGGTGGCTGGTAAAAATTTAAAAACCGCTGATTTTTCAGCGGTTTTTCATTAATAACTTGTACTTTAATAGACCAGCTTCACCTGATAGCGTATTATTAACTATACATTCCTTTGGAACTTCATTTTGTTTACCAGCCATGCACATTTCATTAAAGTCTTTAAAACGCTTTCCAACTTTCTCTGGCCATACAAATACTGATTCGCCATTCTCTAATAAGATTCGTGTCTTTTCGTAGCTTGCATCATCCAACCATTGAGAATCCAGGACCCAAATGAACCTATGGTTCATTCTAAAATAATCCAGTTGTTCTTCTTGAATGTCGGTTAAAGATTTTTCACGAGAAGGTGTAATGCCACCGACCGCTACTCCATTTTTAACGAAACAAGAATCAATGGGCCCTTCAAATAAAAATATTTCTTCAATATCGTCAGAAACCTTATCAATATTAAAGATACTTTTTTGCGAGTTCTTCTTAGAAAGATATTTTACATCTTCCATATAATCGTCAATATTCGCTCCAAATGCACGTGACTGATAAAATATAATCTTACCATTGCAGTCATAAAAAGGAATCACCAAACGATTTTTATGGGTCCTATCCTTAAGAGATATAAAAAATGTCTTTGGACGATTAACCGCAGTATCCAGACGTCTTGATTTGATATAATTTAAAGCTTTATTAATGACTGAATTACCCTTGTAATAATCTAATTGAAGTTTATTTGATAGGTCAATGATATTTTCAGGAAGTATTTCATCTTCCTGGCATTTAATAATATTTTCAAAATCTATATCAAGCCTCTTTTTATCAAGGTTGATAATACTAAATTCGCCTTCTTCTATTTCACGTTGAATATCTTCACGAGAAATTAACCCTGCTTGCATAATCCATTTAAGAGGTCGAGATGACCAACCACAATTGTGACAATAGATCAAATCCTTTGCAGGAATATACCAACAACGTTTCTTTTTTCCGAAAGATTTACCTTCTAAGCAAATAGGGCAAGAGCAATGATATGTGTCATTGCTCTTAATGTACTGAGTACCATACCCATATTCGTAAAACTTCTTAATAACGTAATCTTTAGGTATACTGAAAGATGTCGAAGTAGTCATTTGTATATGTAGATGAAAGGCCATTAGATTTCTTCTGAAAGGCTGAATACCACTCATTGAGTTTTCTATATATATTCCAAAGTTCTAATCTTTTAATCAGTGCCTTAAATTCATCTTTATTAGCGTTGGTTTCCTTAGAGATACACTCTTCATACCACTCAATTTCTGAAGGATGATTCATAATTTCATCAAGTTTCATCAACTTGATATTACGTTCAAACAATTCTATTTCATCTTCCTTCAAAATTTCAGCTTTACGCAATGATTCAATATCAAAATCACGACCAAGACATTCAATAACTGCATCAATACGTGTCTGGCGAATACCTTTAACGCCCGAAATATTATCAGCAGTATCACCTCTCAATGATTTCTTGATAATAAATTCGTAACCGTCATTAACTGCAAATTTCTGTTTAAGAAATACCTCATTAATCTGCATCTTTCGCTTAGGATTATAAAATACATTACCGCTAAGCTCAGGTATAATCAACTGATACATATCAGTATCAGTAGTAATCAAAATACATTCATTAGGGTACTTCTTAGCACACAACCAGAACATAATATCGTCTGCCTCAAAGTTACGAGGAGTCATTTGCTTTACGCCAAGTGACGAAAGAATTTGCCTAATATAAGGCATAAATTCATACACTTCCGAGTGGTCCGGGCGAGTTCCCTTATAATCACCGAGAATTTCTTTACGTTCATTAGATTCATTTTCTTCTCGATAGTCCCAACATACAATGATTTCCGAAGGTTCAAATAATCTTACATAACTTTTAAGAATATTAAGGAATACATATACAGAATATTTTGATCCTTCTTTATACTCAACCTCATTCTTTTTATAAGCCCAGTAAGCTCTATGTAATAGATTATTACCGTCTATAATAAGTTTTTTTCTCATTAGAATAAATCTAAAATTTCAGGTTCTTTTTCGTTAATTTTAATTTCAGAATCAGCCTTAACTACTTCAAATACATCATCAGGCAATGATTCTACAAAATCAAACATTTTTAAATCACGATGAACCGGGTGATATGTACTAGTTTCAAGCGCTTTTTCAACAGTCTTATAAGTTAACAAAAATAACTCGCCAGTATGTATATCAAAGAATAACATACGGCCTTTATATTCCTTAACAAACACAAACATGTGAAAACGCTTTATTTTGCCCAATTGAGCATACACATCACCTGGTTTAATATTCATCGCTCTTTATAAAATGGAGAATTAATATCGTTTACAGTTACTTCCTTTTCGGCTAATTCATTAAGAATAACATTTAGAGAAGATGTTTTAATATAATAATTACGTGGCCACTTATTGCCGCCATCATTAAGTTCAAATACGACTTTAAACTCTTCAATATACTTGTAACAAGTAATTAAAATCGATTCTCTTCCAGGACTAACACAAATTGTCCATTTACGAGTATCTTCAGGCGCATATTTGTCAAATATGCGCATTACAATATAACCATTATCTCTAAGTCGTTTAATAAAATAACCAGGAGTATCAATCTTATTCATCGTACCTTAGAATTAAACAAATACTTGATAAGTACGCCGTTTGATTCCAGAGTAAAAAGAATTGCTTCCATAGACTTAATCTTATTACCAATCTCTACTACTGCAAACTTAATAGAAGGTGTAGTAAGAATAAGGCTACTAAGAGAATCAACTGCAATAATTACCTTATCTTTAATTGTACCAGTTCCAGAATCGCTTACAATAATAGATACATTGTCAATATTATCAATAGTCCTATCATTCAATTCTGCAATCAAATTAGGCCCATCTTGATAGAAATAAACCTTATTAGAGCCATCTGCAAAGCTGGAAAGATGAAGAATTTCCTTAATCTGATTCTTTGTAAGGTCGGTTTCGAACTTAGGTGTAAAACTACTGAACCACTTACTAGTTACATGTTTATGAATCTTCTGTGCGGGAAGGTCATCAAGAATAAACTTAGCACCCTTTACCTTAGAATTCTTAAAATATACATAATTACCCTTGATTTCAAAGGTAAAAGTTTCTTCATCATTCATATCAAGAAGACGACTAAACTTTTGCAAATCAGGGACATTGATTACATACTCTTCATTTGCAGAAAGATTAATTTCATTCTCATTAAGAATATGAATCTTTGCACACGACATAATACTTGCTGAGTCTTCAGAAAAAGTAATACATTCAATATATTCCTTATGAACCTTCAGAGAAGCGCCACCCCTAAACACATTAGAGATGGCTGAAATGAAGGTCTGAAACTCTTTAGCAGAAACCGTTATCTTCATTTTGTCTTTTTAGTTTTCTTTCTTTTAGTTTGAGTCGGAACTGGAGCTGTTTCATCTTCAGTAACTGACATAGTAACGTCTGGATTGTATACTTCAAGATTTTCTGGAAGTTCTGAGTCTTGTTCAAAGTTTTCAACGCTTTGAAAATTATCCTCAGGAGCATCAAAATCAACGTTAGGATCAACTACCTTAATAAGCTTCTCTAAACGCTGAACCATTAATCCATTAAGAATAGCAATATCTTCCAATTGTTCAGTTAAAGGAATTAAAGCTTCTCTAAACGCGCTAACTAAAAGAGCATGTTCATCACTAATAACAGGTTGCTGTACAACAGGTTGTGTAGATTTACCTAACAACTTGTTAAGTCTATCTTCACGAGATGGGGTCTGATGTGTATACATTTGAGGCATAGGATGTGATACGGGTTGAGACATATATTGAACAGGTTGCTGAAAATATTCTTCTGGAATGCGAGGTTGAGGATTTAGTCCCAAACGACTTTTCATCATATAATCAGCATTATCAAGAGAATTACTTACAACCATTCTATTGCCAGTGCTATCACCATAACGATAATCACCTGCAAAAGAATTGTCAATATTTTTCAAATTTGCACCCGTCAAAGCTAACAAATTACGTATTTTATTCGGGTCCATAACAATTTAGTGATTCGCACCTAAAAATTTAGGTGCGAATCGTTTTAATATTTTTACTTATTAAGCTTGGAAGTGTCAAAACCATTCTGCTTAAACCAATCATCGACCGGTACCTCAGTAGTGGGGTCGACATTAGAAGGATGAACCATTGCAGGCTCCTTCTTTACGAAGGCAGGAACCTCATCCTCCTTAACTGCAGGTGTAGAAGGGGTAACAGTCTTAACAGGTGCGGGTGCATCATTAATGTTAAGATAAGTTTCCTTGAATACCTTAGTAATCTCATCAAAGTCGAGGGTCGGGTCCATCGTGCTAAGGTCATGACAAGCATCATAAATCTCCTGAATCTCAGCCGGGGTCTTACCGAGGTTGGTATCAGACAAGCTGAAGTTAGAAGTGCTATAATCATTAAGGCCATACTGGTTCTTTGTTACACGAACTACAAGATTTACACCACTAGGACTCAAATCATAAACCTTAGGACCTACATTAATCTCAATAGTCTTATCAGGAGAGAATGCACGGGCCTTTTCGGTCCAATCAGCATCAAGCTCACCATCAAGAGCAGACTTAATAAGAGTCTGAAGCTTCTTGCCCATATCAAGAATCTTTACCTTACCCTCATTAGAAGGATTGGTCGGGTCCTTGATAACATAAACGTTACAATAAGCACCAGCCTTATAGAAAAGACGCTTATCCATCTCTTCCTGTTCCTCCTTAGTACCCTTATACTTAATACGATAAGAATAATCGGCTACCGGACACTTGGCATTCCAAGTACGGGGAGAAAGAATAGAATGCCACTTACCATTGGAATCCTGCCAAGAATACTTGATGTACTTAACCATGGTCTTACGGAGACCCTCCTTGCCTTCCTTAGTATAAGGAATAAGACGAAGGATATACTCCTTACCAGCCTCGAGCTTAAGCTTCTCCTTCCAAATACCATCAGCGGTATCAGTAGACATTACAGACGAACGAACTTCCTCAAAAATATCATTTACGTTAAACATATTACTTTTTTACTTTCTATCTTAATTTTGTTCTATTTTACTTTTTAACTTATTTCCTAATTCTTTTAATTCTTTACTGTTAATGTATTGATGTTTGGTTTTGGAAAACATCCCATCAAAATCATTAAAGGTAATATTAATATAATCTGATTTTAACTCAGTTCTATTAACTTCCAAAGCATGAAGATGATAATAGGATATTTTCTGCTCATTTAGATGGATTAGTATCCATGGAATACCCATATTATTAACACATGTTCTGTAATCTTTGGTAGGTAGGTTATTACTTAAACAAAATGCAACAATATGTTTAAATCCATCTATGAGACTTTGAAGAGATTCCGGAGAATCTACAAATTGATCATATTTTACCGTATTCCATCTACTATAAGCAATTATTGCACTGTGTTTCAAATAATCCTGAAGAGGAATATATTTTAATTCACGATACTTTAGACTTGCTATAAAAAACTTATACGGGTTAATATGTTTAAATTGATTGAAAAATAACTCTAAACGATAGAGATAAATTTTTGTCTCTTCGTCTATGTTAAAATCTTTACGGGGTTTATATGGTCGATTATTTGCTTCGCCGATAGCTTTCAAATAATCATTATAAATTCTTTGTTGAAACTCATTTACCATTATTTGTACCTATCATTCTACCTAACTTAGAAATATATTTGGAAGAAGCAATACTTGGTTCTATTGTAAGTAATGTTCTATAAACTTCCAAATCACTATCTTCGTTAAGTAATGCTTTTAAGAGTTCACGATATTTTTCTTCAGTTAAAACTAATGCGAAAATATGTTGGAAATTTAATTTTTTATTTTTAAGTAGTGAGCAAAGGGTACAGAAATTATAAACGATATACTTAGATTCTTCATATAATAAACCTTCGTAAGGTGCTTTTATTTCGTTAAATTCCACTCACTATTACTTATTGGCCATTTTCTATAATTTCATCTAAAGAAAGAACATTTTCAATAGTTGAAATTGCATTCCTATCTTCTTCTGAAATATTTGTCGTTTGTGTATTTTCCATATCTTCAAAACGCAAATATGGTTGATTGAAAAACAAACTAATAGAAAAACCATTTGCTCCAAGTCGAGACTTAAGGAAAGTACATCTCATAATATTCATTTCCTTATCTTCAGGCTGTTGATTAAGAGAAAGAATAAGGTCAGCTTCTGCTGCAATAGCAATAGATTCTGCAATATGGCTAAGCTCGGCTGATTTTTCCTTCATACCTTCTCGGTTAATCTGACATGCAGTCCAAATAGGAAGTTTATATTTGTATGTCAAAGCACGTAATTTACGTGTAATCATCTTACCTGCTTCATTAGAATTATCCGAACCCGGCGCAGTAAGAAGAGTAAGGTAATCTATACAAATTACATCAAATTTATGTCCTCCTTTATATAAATCTGCAATATAACCATCAATTTGCTCAACCGTCATAGTAGCAGGCGGAAACTCTTTAATGAGAATATTGCCATATTCAGAGTTATTAATAGCAGAAGTCAATTCATCAGTCATAAATGCTAATGAATTAATAGGTAAAGTGAATAAAGATGAGTAAATTCGGGAAGCGTAAATCTCTTCACTCATTTCCAGTGAAATAACAAGTACATTTTTACCTTGTTTTGCTGCATTAACTGCTATATTAGCAAGAAGAATAGACTTACCCATATTAGTAGGAGCCGCTACAATAGAAAGGCATTTACCATCAGCCATTACACCACCATTAATATTCTTATCTATTTCCTTAAATCCAGTAGATAGACGATTAGTAGAAGATTTAAGAGACTCAATATAACGGTCTACATCCTTATAAATGTCATAACCCTTATCAAAAAGAAGAGAAATGCCTGCAATTTCCTCAAATCTATTAACTAGGTAAGAAGGTTCTATTTCATTCTTTATCATCTTATCGACAGCTGATGATAAAGTAATAGAAGCAAGTTTTTCTTTAATATATTTTTCGCTTTCTTTATATAAAATTTCTTCTTTTACTGAATCTAGTGAGATATTAGCAGTATCATTATAAAACTTCTTAAATGAAGTAAAGAAATTAGGGTCATTAGCAAATAATTTAATTTCTTCTACGGAAGGGAGCTTGCTATGGTCGTCCCAGAATTTTTTGTAAAAATCAGCTACAATATTATAGTTATTATCTACAAATAATTTATTATCAAGGTATCGTACCACTCTACTCATATAAACCGAATCAGTAGTAAGTGCCTTAATAATCAACTTTTCTAAAAACTGTTTATTAATCTCCATAGAAAATACTTTTAAAAATTATCTAATAGTTCTGATTTCAAATATAGTCAAAATAAATTTTTTGCTTTTTTCATTTCAGAACATTTTTTAATTTTACTTTAAATTAAGTAAAATAAATATTAATACGATCATGACTTATATATCTCGCGAACAACTAATAGAAGATGTTTTGAATGAAGATCTTGGTCTCGTATCCTCTAATGGTCCACGTAAGCGTGCATCTGTTATTGTTGATACTAATGAGATTGATGGTGATTCTAAGAAAAAGCATTCTAAGGGTGGACAGTCACGTAAAGCTATCGATGCTTCTACAGACATGTTCAGAAAGCCAAAAAATTCAGAAATTAAAAATATTGTAAGAACTCTTGGTCATAATCCTACTTCAGATGACCAGACTAATCAGATTCGTGCATTCTCTAAGTTACTTTCTGACTTTGACCTTCTCGATAAGCATTATGGTTCTAAACAAACAGATTGGAATGAAGGTAAAACAAACCATCATCAGGTAGCTAATAGCATAACTAATATTAAGCGTGAGCTTATCAAACGCTATAAGAAGAATATGGATACTCCAATCGAGGATTTGTCAGATGTTATTCAAAATTCTCGTGAAGCTCTTGAGCAGGAACTTGGTGTTAATGTTCCTGAGGTTATTGGTGCATTCAAAAATTGGCGTGACATCCTTGTATACAATTCTAAAGTTAAGACTGCTAAATTCCCTAAGGGTTTCAATATGCAGTTGATGGCTAATGTTGAGAAAGCAGCTACTACTAACTATGAAGAGGCATATACTAATCTTAATAGGTACCTTTTAGACAAAGCTACTAGCTTTAAGAGCCCTGAAGCATTAGCTAAATGGATTAATAGCAACCAGACAATTTATGCAATTCTTAATGACCCGACAGCTAAGCGTAGTTTTGATGCTGCTATGACTTCCCCGAACGTTAAAACTATTGAAGAGTTTATAATGTTCATGGTCAAAGACTTGGAAGGGAAGAGCATTAAGCCTAATAGAGGCAATACTATGGCTTATATTAATAATGTAGCTCGTAAGCGTATTCAATACTTTGACCTTATGATGAAGCGTAAGGGTTATAAGGATGGTATTGCAAGTTGGCCTGATGTTATTGATTTCTTGGAAGAGTATAAGCCATTTGTTTATGAACGTATTCTCAGAAATTATGATGTTACTGGCGACCAACTTCGTTCTTTCGGTTCCGGTTTGGCATTCTGTGATTATCTCTTCTCTGACCCTGAACGACTTTGGAAGATTCTTGAACCTCTTCAAGGTAGTGAAGGTGGTAAAGGTGTAGAAATGAGTGTTATGCACCGTGATTTGGAGAAGAAGGAAAAGCGTCTTAAGAATAAGATTGAAGGTAATGGTACTAGTTCCAGGAGAGGTCCACAGGCTTCTACAATTGATGAACTTAAAGAAAAGATTGCTAGCCGCGAAAAAATGTGCGAAGAATTGGCTGCAGAGTTACGAGAAATTGCTAAGAGAAATGGCCTTCGTACAAAAGATGACCGCTTGAATGACCCTGAATATTCAAAGGTTTATAAGGTAAAGAATAAAGCTGGTAAGGAAGCTGCCGCTTATCGACTTACTTTAAAGAAGCGTCTTGAGGCAGTTGCACAGAATGGCGGTGAAGAGCCCCGTCGTAAATCTTTGGAAGATGAATATGCAGAGATTCGTGATGAACGTGAAGCTCTCGAAGATAAAGCCTATAATCGTCTTAAAGATGATAATGCGATGGATTTATTCCAGCAGCAATATAATCGTCAGAAGACTCGTGATGCAGCTGGTGACTTTGATATTGGTACTGGTTATGTAATGATGGGTTGGAGCTTTAAGTTTGATAGTGAGAAGCATTACGAGGTAGCAGAGTTTATTGAAAATTATATTGATAAGAAACTCAACGGCGAAGAACTTAAGAATAATAAGGAAGATTTGATTAACGTTACTACAGAGCCTGACCGCTATGAAGGTAAAATGCACACATATCCATGCACACGAGTAATTATTGAATATCCTAAGGGTTCTCACCTCTACAAACGTGTTACAAGCATTAAGGATAAGTCTCAGCGTTCTGTAATTATCACTGAAATTATTATGGACGTTATCAACAAAGTTAAGGCCAAATATGGTGTTACTCTTGACCTTGTAGACGGTAGACAAGACCCGCGTCATCGCATTAAGATTCTTTCTAAGAATGATGCAGTCGGTTATAGCTTCCGTTAATATAGATAAACAAAGTAAAAGAAAAACCCGCGATTAAATCGCGGGTTTTTTATTAATCTTCATTCATTATTTCCTGTTCTATTTCAACGTCCTTCTTAATAGCGGCTCGTCGTTCAGCTTCAGTTTTATAATGCCATGCTTTTTCAACATATGGTTGAAGCTTATCAATAAATCCTTCCCAGAATTCAGCATTAAATTGAATATCCTTTGAGAATCCATAGAATTCATCAGTCTCAGCATCACGAATTCGGCCACCAACGTTCTTTAATGCGCCAAGTGCACATGCCAAATCCATCAATCCATAATACTTAGAGAGACCATTTTCAAAGCTAATATACATATAAGCTTCATTAAGAGGTTTACAAATACGGTTCTTTACACCAAGACCACGTACTTCAATACCAACTTCGCCATGGGAACCACCGACGGCTTCCTCATCAATCTTTCTAGCATCATCTTTAGCTTTTACATTGTTAGCGCTAAGTTGCACAATAGTAGTAGGGAGATAACGAACAATCTTACCACCCGGCATTGGTTTAACGAGAGTAGGATGCATCGAGCCGGGGTCATCATAGATATGATTAGTACAGATGATTGTAGTCTGTGTCATACCCGCAAGAGAGTTACAGGCCTTAATAAGAGCCTTCATAGAACCTGCATAAGAACCCATATCCTTAGAGTCGCTGTTCTTTTCCATGCGCTTATAATCCATTTCTGAAATCATAGCACCAAGAGAGTCAATAACGATAAAGAACTGACCGACTAGACCAAGGTCATGAACATTCGAAAGGAACTTATATACTGCATTCTTACATTGCTCGATAGTCTTAACGGGGAAGTAGATAATTTTAGAAGTATCAAGGCCGAGATTAGAAGCAAACTCATGGTCAATAGCAAATTCACTATCAAAAATCACAATTTGCTTACCAGCTTGTTGTGCTTTAGCTGCAGTCTGCAAAGCAATATATGTCTTACCAGTCGAACTTTCTGCAGCTAACAGAGACATACGTGCCTCAGGGAAACCACCTCTAAGATGACCTGAAACCAGAGCATTCAAAATATAACATCCGGTATCTTCAAAGCTCTTAACGTTAGACATTGCTTCGTCAAGGAATGAAACCATCGGAGAGTACTCACGAAGAACATCTATCGCCGCCGCAATACGCTTACGCTTCTCTTCAGGAGAAAGAGAAGCAATATCAACAATTTCTTTTTCTTTCTTTTTTGCCATAAAAAGTTAAGGGTTACCTACTGGTAACCCTTTTTAAGTTAATTACTTAGTAGGTGTAATCTCAATTTCACCCTCAGCGGTACGCTTTACCTTGCTAGTACCCTCAACTGTATGGTAATAAATTGCCTTAAGTCTAGGGGTAATAGAATTATTCTGAAGGACGTGTCGGGCATCAATTTCCCAAACATTTTCACCTTCAGTAAGAAGGGCACCGAAAAGATAAGGAATCATTTCAAAGTTAAGACGAGATTGAATCTCACCGGTCTTCTTATCGACCTCCTCACTGGTGCTAAAAATAACAGTCATTGGGTCTTTTACAAGGATTTTGCTGTTACCTGTCCAACTAAGACCACTTGATGCGTCTACACCAATAGATGTGAATGAACCATCACTCCAAATAATAAATTTATCATCTGAATTCATATACATTTATTATATCGTGGTTCTAGAATAATAGGAAGTAAATTAATAAGTATAAAATAGTTTTACTTAAAATTAAGTATAATTTACAATTTAATTTTTAGTTTATCATTTTAGTAATAAATAACTGTATATGAAGAAGCGTAATTTTTTTGCTAATAAGTCCAATTCTTCATTCCTCAACATGGTAAAGATGATTACCGAATCTGCTGAGGACGAGACAGAGGGTCTTGACTTTGAAGAAGATGTTGATGGTGCTGAAGATGACTTCGGTGCTGAAGATGATTTTGCTGATGACGAGATGGCCGACGATGAACTCGGTGATGAGGAAGCTGGTGACGAGGTAACTCTCACTCTTCCACGTGACGTTGCTCAGACTCTTTACGATATGCTTGGTGAAATGCTCGGCGGTGAAGAGGGTGCTGACGAATTCGGTGATGACGAGATGGCCGACGATGAGTTCGGTGCTGAAGATGACTTTGCCGATGACGAAATGGGTGATGATTTCGGCCCTGAGGAGTTCGAGCAGGACGACGAAGAGGAAGATGCCGAAGACGAGGACGCAGAGGAAGAAGATGAGTGTGAAAAGGATGACGAAGCATCTGAAGAAGATGAAGAAGTTCTTGGTTCCAATCAGACCAATGTTGCTCAGTCTACAATCTCTCGTGACGGTGCTCCTAAGCGTTCTAAGGCTAACACCACTTGGAATACTGGCAAGACTGTAAAGTCCGTTTTTGACCAGACTGTTTCTCACGAAGGTGAGCCTGCAGGTACTTCCCGTGATGGTGCTCCTAAGCGTTCTAAGTTCAGCAAGGAACCTAATCGTTCTAAGACTGTTTCCAGCCGCCTCCAGCCTGGTAAGCACATCTTTGAGATTGGTAAGTAATATTTTAAGTACAATTTAATATAATAAAAACCCGAGGATTTCCTCGGGTTTTTATTTTAAGCGGGTTCCATCATCATTAAGTCAAACAAACTGAATGCATAATCATCCGCCGGGTTAAATGAAGGCCAACCTACTGACTTATAAATTCGTTTTAACTCATCAAAGACTGTTTTAATAAACGTTGTCTTATAATCAATTTGGAAATGCTCTTCAAATTCAGGTGGCATTGTATCAAGATATGCAATTTTATCAATACCAAATTTGTTCTTATGCAAATATATAATCTTTGCAAGGTCTCCAGATTTTACTTTTTCATATCCTTTGATACCTAACTTATCAAGAACTGTATTGAAGTTAATCGCAGCTCTTACATGGCCTGGTGCGCCAGTTGGCCACTTACGTGCACCAATATTATTGCCATGTACATCTTCAAGCATACTTTCATACTTTTGAACATTATTACAACGTTGAATTGTAACAATATCGTCAAGAGGCATTTCTTTAAACTTATTATAAAGATTTTGAAGAAGAGCCTCCGTAGATGCTTTATCCTGTGATATAATCATATGCTCAACTACTTCCTTTGCTGCAGCCTTAAGGTCACGAGTAAGAGTCGAACGAGCAAACTTCACACCAGTATACTTAAATGATGGTTTCTTAACACCTTCGTTATCAAGAATATGAAGAATATAATTCTTCTTTGCTTCTTCATCTTTATCTTTTCGTTTCAAGAAAATACCTGCATCACAGATTTTTTCTCGTTTGAAATATACCGTACACTTATTTGAATTAGTCGTTTCAGTAAACCACTTCTGGAATTCCTTATCAATGTAATCGTCACACTCTTGAACAAGAGCATATCCTTCAGGTGTCACTTTATCACCGTTACAAAGCTTTATACCACACTTATCAAGACGAATACAACAAGAGTCAGTATCATTGAACACTACTACTGCTTCCAAGTCCTTTGCAGAAATATCAGGATTCTTCATTTTAACAAAGTTTCTTGCAAGAGTGTTCACATACTTAATAGATGTACTACCTGCAGTTGTAATTGCATTAGCCAAATCTGAGTCACCAATCGGATTCTTCTTAGATGAGATAGCGCCATAAGCACTATTAATAAGAATCTTAAGAGCATACTGAAGAATATCCTTACGAGCTACCATTCGTCTAAGTTCATCAATTCTTTTTGCATCCTTACAAGTTTCAAGTTCCTTGTTATGCTCTTTAATTTCCTTACGAATTGCAGAACGTTGTGCGAACACCTCAGCCATATACTGTGCAAACACACCTGGCGTATTTTGCTTAAATACACAACCATTTGGTGCCATACAATAGTTCATTTCCTTAATAAAGCGCTTAAATTGAGCTCGTGTAAGGTCATACTTAAGATTATCTTTGGTAAAAACAAACTTAAGTGAATCATTATCATCACCTTCATAAACACCGCCTGACTTAAAATAGGCCATACCTACCTTAGTTTCAGGAGAAATATTAAGACTAATTGCATTATTAGGATAAAGTGAGCCAGCGTCGAATGTCACACAGTCACGAGCAAATCCAGGTCGCAAAGATACATAACCACCAGGCTTTTTCTCATTAGGATCAACCTCACGGTCATCCCAGTGAAGAACTTTATTCATACGGCGGCAACGAACTGCAACTGCACCATTAGTACCTGGAATTGTCATCATACCCTTTTCAAAGTTACAACAACCCATGTAAGATACCATTCGCAAAATCTGGAAATAACGAGTTTTCTCTTCAAGTTTAACAAGAAGTTCTACATCTCGAACGTTATATTCAACGAAAGTATTCCAATGATTTCGCATGAATTCATAAATGTTTGCTTCGCCTTGATAATCAACCTTACCTACACCCAATTCAAGGTTAGCAATATAATCCAATTTATAAGATTCTTGCTTTACAATTTTATACTTTGCATAAACGTCGATATGGTCAATAATCTGAACACCACCAAAACTAAACTTTGTATAAGGACGACCAAATTTATCCTCTGATTCAGATTCATAAAAGTTTTCATAAGGTGAAAGTTCAAGAAGTTTGTCCTCACCAAAAACCTTACGAATACGATTAACTACATAAGGCATATCGAATCGGTTTAGATTCCAAGCCGTTACAATATCAGGATAATCATCCTTTTTCCAAAATTCAATAAAGGCATGCAATACACCACGTTCAGTAGTACAATTAATATACTCTACATTATCACCAAGGTCCTTACCTGTATAAGGATTTTTGGAAAATACAACGTACTTTTGTGTACTTGTATCGTATACAGTAATAATATTAATTTCAGAAGGTGCCGACCTCTTTAAATCAATTTGAGTTCTAGCATAATCAGCATATACAATTGCTTCAGGGAAACTACCATCATCAGTTTCATCTACCTCAATATCGAAAAAGAGAATTCGCAATGGAAACTGGTCAAAATCAGGCTTATCATACTTGTCCCAAAAATAGTCCAACAAAAACTGATGGTCTACACTAAAATTTTCATAATAGCGCTTAGCTCCATACGATTTAGTAAACTTAGTACGCTGTGCAGGTGTACTAAATTCTACCTTTTCTACGGGTTTATTAAAAATAGAAGTATATTCACCCTTAGGAGAATCAACAAAAAGATAAGGCTTATACGGTACATTGACCGTTAAGCGCTTACCTTCCTTGTTCCAAGTCCTAAGTTTAATACACTTTTCAGTTTGACTCCATGAACAATGTCTATACATGTTACTCTATAATTCGTTTAGTAAATCCGTTAATTTTTTCAAGCGTAATCACTTCATTAGTAAATGGAATTTGTGCTCCCGACTTATGAGAAATGATATACACTGCTTTATTTTCATTTTGTGTATGTTCTGATATGAAATTAAGAATTATGTTAAGTGATTTATCATCAACAGATGAATCAAGAATCTCGTCAAAGAACACCACATTATAAGTTACCTGTTTTTGAAGTGTAATCATATCATTGATAGCAAATGAAATTGCTAAATCAATTTTCTTCATTTCAGCGCCTGAACAGTTACTATACAAACAAATAATGCCGTTAGAATCTTTAATTTCTTCCTCAAAATATTCATTAAATCTGAAATTAAATGTGCTCTTAATTGCATTAAGGTAATATTGTATACGGTTATTAAAAACGTCAAGCAACTTATTCACAATATATGCTCTTACACCATATTCACCAAGAATATGTTCACATATATTCATCTTACCAATGCTACGTTCAAGTGCTTCTATCTTAGTTTTGACTTCATCTATAGTTTTTTGAGTTTCAACAACCATATTTCTGAAAGTTTCAATACCAGATGAATCAGGTGCCTTATTTTTAGAATCTATCTGCTCATTATAAAGGTCAATAATACGATTAGATTCTTTAATTTTAGCTTCAATAAACTCAAATTTACGAATATTTTCATTAATTTCATTAAGAGCTTTAGAAATATCTGAAATTAATTCATTTATTTCAGTTTCTTTTGTCTCTAATGTACCAAGACGACTAACAATATCTGCTAATTTCTCAGTTAATTTATTCTTTTCATCTATAATTTCATTTAGATGACTTTCATCATATGCTCGTTTACAAGTAGGACAAATTCCAGTATCACTTTCAATCTTCTTAAGCTCTTTACGAGTTATACCTTCCTCAATATGAAGATTAGATTTGACTTTAGATAATGTATCAATAAACTTATGCTTCTCATAAAGTTCAGATTGCAAATCATCTTTACTTTTACCATCAGAAGAAGTGAAAATTAGGTCCTTCTGAACTGATTTCATCTCATCAATTTTACCTTCCTCTATAACAATCTTATCCTTAATGGCTTGAATTTCCTCTTGACGTCTATTATAATAATCTTCCTGAATTTTTAAAAGATTTTCAATCTGAATATTATAATCGCTGATACTTTTTTCATGAATACTCAACGTATTTTGTTCCAAACTGTATTCTCCCTTAATAGCACGAATATCATCACGCAAATAGCGACCCATTATAGAAAAAATATCTAAGCTGAATATAGTTTCAATAAAGTTTTTCTTATCAGCTTTCTTTTTTGCCATGAACGGAATAGTATTATTTGCACGCATTATAATACAATTTTGGAAAATATCCTTTTCTGCTAGAAACAATTCCTCAATGAACTTATTAGTTTCTGCAGTAGTAGATTTAGTAATTTCAGAACCATTTTTCCAAATCTTAAGAGATTGAGGTGCAATTTTACGCTCAATCAAATATGTATCTCTACCGCTTAAGCTATCAGTAATATCAGCTTCTAAGCGAACGATACAATTCTTTCCAACTTTACGATTAACAATATAACTAAGTTTAGAAATTTCTCGCATTGTAGTACCAAACAATGCAAAATAAAATGAGTCTAAGATACAACTTTTACCTACACCATTTTTAATATCATTTTCATCACGATTATAGCCAGTGATAACATTTAAACCATTATTAAATTCTATTTCTAGTGGCTCATTACCAACTGATAAGAAATTTTGTATGTAAAGTTTTTTAAACTCAATATTTTTCATAAGACAAAATATACTTAAGTTCTATTATAAAGAAAGGCCGAATTAATCGGCCTTTACAAAGTTAGGAAGATAAGTGAAATCAGGTTGTGGCATTTGAACAATCTCCAACTTGAACTTATTCTGCTTATACTTCTTTTTAATCATCTCCTTGAACTCATCTGTTCCCTCATTGAGACGAATAAACTTATCAAGGTCAGCATAAGTGAAGCCTAGACGTTCCTCATCAGTCTGTGCTTGAAGACCATCAACAGGGGTCTTGTCAATTAAATTAACAAGCATACTCCTGGTTAAAGGTTTAGATTCATCAATACCAAGAACATCGATAAGATACTTACCAAGCTCCTTTACCTCAGTTACTGTAAGACCCTGAATAGGAGCATACGACCCTGCATTATCACCAAACTGGGTAGCATATCCTACCATATCTTCAGAAAGATTAGAAGTATTGATTACACGACCATCTACACACTGACCTACTGCATGAAGTGTAGACATTCTAATACGAGCAGGAAGGTTAATTTCCATATCCTTAGTTGGGTAGATACCACTCGTCTTACGATCAGCCCAAATCTGTGAAGTAATTGCATTTACGCTGTCACCAATATCCACCATAGTCTGATGAATACCAAGAATATCACATACATCCATACTATCCTTAAGGTCAGACTGTTCATGTTGTGGCATCATTACACCATAAACACGTTCACTACCAAAGATTGCGCAAAGCAACATGGCAACTACAGTGCTGTCCTTACCACCACTAATACCAACAACAAAGTTTTTAGCATTAGTCTGCTCTGCCCACACCTTCATGTGAGCCTTAATATTTGTGAACGCCACTTGAGGCGTAAACTTATATTCCTTTTCTATATTCATTTTTCTTTCGTATAATTCTTTAAGTGTGCCTTTTGTCCAATCTACGTCAGTTATATACTCTTTGGGTAATTTAGTTCTATTCACCACCATTTCCCATAGTTCAAACCCATTATTTTTCATATTGTTTTGGAAAACAGTTAAAAGGGTTCATAAATTTCAATGTTTATATTATTATCAAGTTCTGATAGAATAGAAATAATTTTTTCTTTCACGTCTTCCCACTTTAATCCACCAAGTCCGCAACCTAATGCAGGAATTGCTACAGACTTAATACCTAACTTATCATAATTCTTTGCAAGATATTCTAGTCCGCTCTCAACATATTCCATCAGACTGGGATTTTTCCAATGAATTTTTGTCGGGAATAAAAGAACCTTATGATTTTCATCACCATCTATAACGTAAAGTTCGCCAACCTTTATTTCCCTATTTTGACACATCTTTTTATAAGTTTCAAAATGTTCAGGGAACTTCTTTTTGAAAGCGAGTGCCAACCCACCACCCATGACACCTACACAGTTGATGGGGTTGGCAATCACTTCACAAGATGACTTGAATATGTCTCCTTGTTTAATAAATTTCATTTTATTTTCTTCCAAAAAGTCTACTATCTGTAAGTTTTCTAAAAAACAGAGCGGTAGACCAAGTTTTAAATGTACGGGTTTCGTCTCTTTTTTCTTCAGGAATCCAATGAGTTACAAAAAACTTAATTTTTCGCCATTTACTTCTATGAACTTTCATGATTACAAGTTTTCGTCAATTGTTTCACGAATACTCTCAAAGTTCTGCTTAAATTCCTGACCATTCTTGAAGTAAGTGATTAGAGCAGAATTCTTACCAATCAAGTCCTTCTCATAAAGTTCATCTTCATAAGTCAGTTCTCCATTCTCATTGAAGAAAATTCTGCACAATCCCTTCTGAGATTTCTTACCACTGAAGTTCTTAGGGTCTTTGAATACATGGCGCTCTGCTTCCTCTACACTACAGTGCATAATGTCACCTTCATAACCCTCATCATACCACTCTCTCGCAATGTACTTGGAGTGGGTACACTTAATGGCCACTGAGAAGGTGTCGCGCGTAAATGGTGACAAACTACCATCTTCATTCTCAAGAGCCTGGAAAGAGAACGAACCAACACCAAGACTTACATTATTGGCTGCAAAGCCCTTGATAGCAAGACGATTATAGATTTTCTTAGCACGAGTAATAGTAATGCTATCACCATAAACTGCCTTAATACCAGGGTTGAGAACTTTGAACCCCTTGGAATTCACTGAACCGCCAAAAATTTCATACATGGTTTCCACCATGCCCTTCTCTTCCCAAGTACGAGAACGATTCTGAAGAACACCTGCCGCCCACATCATAGGACAATTCTTATCAACAGTCTCATCAATGCTATGCAAATGTTCAACTGCACGAATACGAACAAGGTATTCCACACCATCACATACTACTGCTACAAGATCACCCTCACGGAAACCTTGCTCCCAAAGGTTATTTGCTTCCTCTTCTGTAAACATTAGAGTCATACACTCAAATTTAGACTTAGTTCCATCTTCAAGCATGTCCTTAGGAATACGCTTTATTGCATTAGCATGAAGAACAGGAACAGTACCACAGAGAGCATCTACGGGCTCAGCACTATCATGACGAACACCGATAAACACACCACGCTTACCACGTGCATCAATCTCATGCATGAAATAGTTAGGAAGAATGTTAGTTAACACATTCCAAAAATCATAACTGTCGCAAACAGCAGCAAATGATACATCCCAGTAGAGGTTAAAGAGATACTGGAATGTAAAGAATTCATCTCCACCATCAAGACAAGCATGAGAAGTCATTACACTATGCTCAGTAGAAGTCAAACCACGAACATTACCGTCACACTTACCATAAACATTTTGGATATGCTTTCGTGCAGCAACAGTGGAAGAGTTCCACATTGAAGTAAGCCAAGCAACGGAAGCATTTACAGCACTCTCGTTACTTTCCTGACCGCGCATGGAGAAGTCACACATAGCAGTTCGCTCATCAATACCATTTTCTACAGTCTTAGCAAATGCCTCACGAGCAATCTTACGATATTCACGAGCAATAGTAGCACTTACCATAGGATGCCAAATAGCAGCAGACAGAGAAGCCTCAAGAGCCTGACCAACCCAGAAGAACTGAGGATTGGTAGATTTGATTTCAAGACAAGGAACACCCATGGGGACGAGAGTACCCTCGGCAACAGCGTTAATTTCTACAGGCAAATAACCAAGTTCATGAAGAGCCTTGAAATGGCCAATAGTCTTATCAATCATTTCATCAGTATAACCAAGTCCAAGATTAAGCACCTCACGAATCTCATGCTCGCAATCCTCAAAGTTTCGATTGAAGAAATTATCATTAAAATTCTCCACTACATAAGAATGCACATAAGCACTCAAACCGAAGAATACTACCTTATCGATACCCTTGAGACGAGAACCACGAGGGGTGAGATAAGAAGTAAGTTCTCGCAGTTCAGGACGATACTGGAGAATGTGTGTTAGTTTATAAAAATCTGTCAATAGAAATGGATTCATATTCATAACCAAATATTATATTAGTTCTGTGTAAAGAAAAAGCCTAGACTTATGGTCTAGGCTCCGAGGTTTCAAAAGCTGGTATCATTTCCAACGTATCAGCCGAGTAGATATTGTCAATTAAACCATTACCCTTAGAATTGTAGAAATTTCGTGCTTCAGGTTTGAGGTGGGTTATATACAAATCTACTTGAGCAGCACCCATTTCACGGAGAACCTTAGCAGCCTCCACAAATGTTCTACCGCCCATAACCATGTCATCTACAATAAGAATTCGCTTACCTTCAATGTCAGTTTTATCTGCAATTACCTCATAACAAACGATTTCACCTGTATCAAGATTACGTTTCTTATTACCAAAACGATAAGGCATATCAATCAGTTCACTATACTTCTTAGCAGCACCATTATCAGGATAGAAATACAAATCGTAGTTGTTTTTATCTACATTTATTGGATGAACCACTGGATAAATTACACGACAACGATTAAGAAGTGCAGGAAGAACATTACTATGTGGGTCATAAACTTCAACTACTGTAAACTTTAGCTCATTAATAACCTGGGCGACATACTTGAGTGAGAATAGATGACTCTCCATCTCTCTATCCATCTGACAATAAGGAAAATACTTAATAATCAGCTCACAACGTGTGGGTTCAATCATAGTATCATCAAACCACTTCTTAACTACCATGAGATTGAGCAAGTCCTCATTGCTTTCAAAAATCAATTCAAACTTATTACAATCTTTAATTGACATTGCATAAGTCAAAGGACTATAATCTACCTCATTATTAGGGAAGCGGCCCTTTACAACATTTTCACCATTAAATTTCAACATATTTTTTATCCTCTGTTATATTTCCAAAAAGTTTCAAGCTTCATAGCATATTCCCCTGCATCCGCCCAATTGTCAAAGCACTTTCTCTCCATTTCATTACCACTGTTATCATAGAAATATACTACCCAATGACGTCCATCATTTGGTGAAGCCCCTTTAATCTTTGTGAGAGTTTCTCTAATTACAATATTATCAAGTTTCATATCTATCTTTCTGTTCAAAATGTTTACAAATATCATCTTCAGACACAGTTTTATAACTTTTATGCCTTCCACTATATCTATCAGCTGGGTACCAAACCATATTTTCTTTTTTAAGGCAGGTGCCTATTACTGTTGAACCATGTGTTGGAAATACACAAAAATACTTGCAAAATAAGCAATTTCGGTCCAGAGCGCTTTCCATCGGAATAGATAAATCATAATTCTTTTCAATATATTCCATTAATAATTGTGCATAATGTTCTGCACTATCTACTTCTGAAGGAATACTCCCATAATCTGCGAGTTCACCTTGAATTAAAACATCTGCTTTACGATGAAAATCTTTGTGCGTTGCTACAAAAACATCATTTATACGCGAATTATCAAAATCATCTATTTCAAACTCTTTTGCCAGTGCCCTACCCATTTCATAAAAACAAATAGGTTGTGGCGTAGGAGAATTGGAAAAATACATAGAAAAAAGAACATGTGGAGTATTCAAATATTTGAATTCCCATTCAATCTGTTCTCTAGTAGCATTAGGATTAGTTACATCGAAAGAATCTCTACGAGGATTAAGGAAAATAATACCTCGTTCATGCTTCCAATGTTCCTTAAAATAGTTAATGACAGTCTTTTGCCATTCCTCACAATTAGTGATGCCCCCTGCTAGAAATACAGGGATGGCAAACACTAAATTATAAGACACAAGTTCAACATCTTCAGGACAAGTGATGACTGTTACTTTATTTGCAAAAAGCTCTTTTGCTTTTTTTGCATAAGAATTATAAAACATAAATTATTTTAATAATTTATTACAAAAGTTTTCAAATATTTTTCCTAAAGCTTTTCTTTCTTTTTCTTTCTTTATTCTTTTTTGAATTTCTGTTTTAGTAGGTAAATGAAAATATCGTAATTTCTTTTTCATCGCTTCAAGAAGCTTTCAGAATTTTCAATATCAATCTGGCAGCAACCCATTGTAGTAAGAGCAGCCTTATGTGTATCTTCATTTACACAAGCGCAAAGGTCTTCAAGAACAGTAATCTTCATATTAGGCATAAGGCCACGAAGGTAAATTGCATTAGAAGCCACACAAATACCAGTGCAGAAGCCCATGAAAACAATCTCATCAATCTCATGGGACATATCCATCTTAATATCCTTCATGAAATAACCGATATGCTTACCAAGGAAAATAGACATAAAGGTATTCTTATCAAAGACCTTATCATTAACACTAAGATAAGGTGCTACTCGATCATCAATTTGCCAACCCCAAGTATCTTTAATACAGTGAGGGACCGGGAGCTTCTTACCTTCAAGAGTATTTTCATACCAAGCGCTTTCAGCAATATCCTCCTTAATAACCTTATCTCCAAAGAAATATGTCTGGGGCTTAGTATCCTTATCATAATGGGTGTCACGTGTTGCCCAAATAGCTACGGTATTTTCCTTATTCTTTACTTTGGAAAGGAACTCAGCAATCTTAGGTGTTACTTCTTGAGCCTTTTCAGAACCAAGAGCTCCGCTAATAAAATCATTCTGTACATCAATTACAATATATAATGTCTTCTTCATAATTTTATTAATATCAAAGTTCTGATATTAAATAATGCTATATGGCAAAACGTAAGGTTTCAGAAAGAGATTTTCTTATTGAACAGTGTTTATATGACGCTTACTGTGAAAGAGAAGGAGTCATCAATGAAGGTTTCGTAGATGACTTTAAAGCTAATGCTAGAGCAGCAGGAGAATGGTTAAAACAAGATGCTAAAGATAGTTTTAGACTTCGTAAAAAGGGTGAGGTACAAGCTAATAGAAAAAACGCTGCAGCAAGTGGAAAAATTAAATCATATGCAGGTAGCTTAGCTAAAACAATGTCCGATTTTAAGAAAAGCGGTGGAACATTAGGTAGAAATATAAGCAATATTGATGATGTTATCAATCGTCTTAATTTAGTGTCTCAGGGTAAATTACCTCGTGGTGTTGCAGGAAGTAACTGGGCTGAACCCGAACAACAAAATGCTTATTCTTCAGGAACTCCATCAAATACAAATACTAATTCTACAACTTCTTCAAGAAAAAATACTCAATTATCTACCACTCAACCAAGTAAAAATACAGCAACGACTGACAATAATGGGTATTTTACCACAGGTGCATCTGCACCTTCACCATCTACTGCAAGCTCTACACCTAAAAACACAAGCTCTAATAGCTCGCCTGCGTCTAATATAAATTCAAATCAAACTGCTACAGACCAGCAAGTTGAGCCAGTTCAGCAGCCTCAAGAAGAAGTTGGTGCTAATAATCAACAACAGACACCAACTAGCTCATCTGAAACACAAAACAAACCATTGAGTAAACGTGACATTGCACGTAAAAAGCGTCAAGAAAAGATTTTCAAACGTAAAGAAAAAGAAGCTGAAAAAGCAAAAATAGAAAGAGCTAAACGCATTAAAAAGGCAGGAAAAACTGCAGCTAAAGACAAAAAAACAGATACTCCACCTGCACCGGTTAAACCAAATGAACCTGTTGCACCAGCTACACCAAGTGACTCAGATAATCCAGCTCCACCTGTCACTCCAGCTGCTGATCAACAAAAAGAAAATCCGTCTCAAGCTACTCCTCCTTCTAATCCTGAAGCTTCAAATTCTGATAATCCTACAGGAAATGAGGATACCTTAAATGCTGGTGACCAAACTTCTACAGATGGTTCATCTGCTACAGCTGATACTTCTAATAATCCTAATACACCCGGTCAATCAGCAATGTTAGATTCTATTCCAGATAATCAAGGTACATATATTGGAGATATTAATAATATAAATCAGCAAACACCATGGACTACAACTATTGGTGGAACTCAAAAGAGTGATGCATATATAGGAGGTACTACCAATCTTCCTGATGAAGATAATTCGTTACCTGGTGATGCCCAACCACAATTACCTGCTCCTAAAAAACCATTAGGTTTACCGGCTTCTGAAGAACCATTAGCTTTGCCTGCCCCTGATGATACAGAAGATAGCCAAGTAGAAGAACCTGCTGAAATTATTCCTGCTGTAAAAGAGGACCCTCTTAGAGGTGTTGTTCCAAATCATGAGTATAACCTTTCTCCAAGAGAAAAGAGACACCGCCGAGACCATGCATTAGGTGGAGGAAGAAGACAAGATAAAATTGAAAGACAACAACGTAATAATGCAAAATCAGCAGCGAAATCTCAAAATGTGCAAGGCACTACTAAAAAACGTAATAGACGTTCAGAAGCAGAAGAAGTTATAAAGGAACATTATAACACACGCGCTCAGATGTCGATGCTTAATTCAATCATCTAAAATAAAAAGCTCAGGTTAATCCTGAGCTTTTTTGTATAAACTTAAAACGTAATCAGTTACTTCTGTTTTATTTGGTATATCAAGCAATTCGATATACTTTTTAATAGCATCTTCCATATCAAATGCCTTTAATTCAATTTCAGAAACATCTTGACTAAAGTTTTTCCCATTTTCCCACTCTAAAGAAAAATCCAATGGATTTAAGCTATTAATAATTCCGCTTAACGTATTAGTATCAGTAAGAGTAATGTTTCTATCAATAATAATTTTAAAAACATTATTCTTAATACACTTATTAAGCTCTTTATATGACCATTTTCCGCCAATAAGGTCACTTAATTTAACTTTATAAAAGCGAGGACTAATTGTATTTTCTACAAATACTGAAGTATTAGTATCAAAATCAAAAATATCAAAACCTTTAGAGGTTTCATAAGTGTCAGAATGGTCCATTGGGAAAGTATTACCTACATAGATAATACGTTTATCATCCCATTTTCGTTCTTGACGCAAATGAAAATGACCTGAATAAATTATATCAAAATTATTCAACAACTTAGACGCTTTAAACCCATCTTCACAAGCACTTACATCCATATTATACTTGAATAAGCTGATTTCTGCATGTGTAAACAATACATCAGCTTTAAACTCTAATGGGTCATAACCCCAACCGCAAAATAAAGCCTTCTTATTACCGAAATTAACAATTTCAGGCTTTGTATATACAGTAATATTGTTTCTATTTTGAAAAAGATTTACAGGAGAAATAGTAGGTTCATTTGCATAATACAAATCATGATTACCTAGAATAATGTGTACCTTAAAATCCTTTAATTTATCAAGTATCTTACTTGCGACATGTAATGTATTAGCGGAAATACTGTTTCTAGTATGAAAGAAATCTCCTAGAAAAACAACAGTATCTATGCCATTCTTTTTAACTTCAGATACAAACCAATCACACCAAGTTAAAGCAATTTCATGCCAAATTGCAGAATCTTGCTTAATCCCAAGGTGAAAATCTGAAAAAATAGCTACTTTACTCATCTCCATTGAAAGCAAGAGCTAACAAGGTAATAATAAACGTACAAATTACTAAAGTAAAACCAATCCATCCCCATAAGAATGAAATGGCAAGAAGTGTTGCAGCCATTAATAAACCAGATGCGATAATTACACCACAAATAATATTAGATAATGCTATTGTGAGAGTATTCTCATCAGCATCTTTTGCTATTTTTCTTAAATCATTCATCATAATTTTCTATTACAATTTCATTTTCAGCATTATAAAATTCACCTAATGATGATGCAAATACAGGTTTAATATAAATCGGTGCATCGGTATTTTCTTTAGCAAAACCACGTAAAAATTCCTGTCCATATTCTGCACGAACCTTTACATTTTGCTTTTCAAGATTAATTCTTCTTAAAAATTCACGCCAGGCAATACGGTTAAAATAACTGAAAGGATTATATTTTCTAGTAGGGTCAAACTTCTTGCCAATAAGCGCCTTAGTGCACTTTACAAGAGCATCTGCAACCATTTCATCCTTCCAGGTATATCCAGAAAACTTAGGATTCTTACTTAAACCTGTAATCATCATACTGATAGCTAAACCACACTTTTCAAAATACTTCTTAGCATTTCTTCTAATAAGTTTAGCTTCAGGACTTTTATCATTATCATCAAGTTCTGACTTCAATTGGTCGTATTTATAATACTCTGAAATATCAGACATGAATTGAGGTCCTGAAATATAATGTTCCGGTTTTTCTTTTATCGGTTTTGTAGATACATACTCTGTACTTAATGCCATATGAATTATTATAGCATAAAAAATAAAAAAGGTGGAAGTTTATTCCACCTTTTTGCTTAACTTAATTCAGCACCGAGTATCGCTCACCGTTAAGAATGTCGGTCATAAATGCCTCCGGAGACTTAGCAGCCAGAACCTGCTCAAACATACCCGGCTTACAACCACCGACAAGAATTGTACCTGTCTTATCACGTGTAATCGGCTTAGAACAGTTAGCGCGAGCAGATGCATTCCAGAATACCAACTTCGGACACTTATATCCAGCAGCCTCATACTTACCACGAATCATACCAAGACAATCGCGGTTATAAGTACACTGGTCAAACTGCATATCAGAGATAATCACAATAGCCTCAGGCATCTCCTCTGCTGGAATATTGGCCTTAACTGCAGCATTAAGAACAAGATTAAACACAGCCTCAAGGTCAGTATTCATCCCCCAATCAGCTCTCTCGATATGCTTCACCTTATCATACAGAGACCACTTATCATCTACTGTAATGAAGTTAGGACGCTGACTAAATGTAATCATCTGGTTCTTAAAGATACCATTATTACGCTCAGCAACATACAATCCGAGAGAAACTGCAACCTCAATAGAGGCAACATTGCGGTCAGCACCCCATGCATCAAACATAGAACCAGAAGTATCTACTACTGCAAGCCAACTATGATTACCGGAAGTACCCTCGAAGTAGTTACGAAGAGAACGCCACTGATTATCAAGCTGAAGCTTACCGGTCTCAGAGATGTTACCGCCACGAAGAATCGGCTTTACGACATCATAAGGATACAAACCTGCAGTGTTAATCTTCACCTCGGGTGTACACTTCTCACTACGTGTAAGAACCTTGTGAAGAGTATCATGATACGCCGTGAATCGGGCATTATCATTACGCTCAAAGGCCTTACGATACTTATGAATAGCACGGGAAGGAAGCTTAGAATAATCGAAGGAATAATCCTTATTAGAAATCTTAATCTCAACTACATTAGTAGCTGCACGGAGAGCAGAAAGTACCTTACGATAAGAACGCTCATCCTTCAAGCCAAGATTCTGATAAAGCTTCTTAGCTGTCTCACGTGTCTTCTTAGAAGAAGTATTGGCAGACGGAAGCCACTTAGCAAGAAGAGAAATCTTATTAATCATCCCATCCTCAAGCATCGCCATATCGATAGCAAGCTGAGCACGAATAATGCTATAAATTTCCTCATCTACATCCTTATTCACACCAAGAAGAGCAACAAGGTCATCCCAACGGCCATAAGGCTTACCGGAATCTGCATCATGACCAGCAGGAATGAAAATCAGATTACGCTTGAACTCAGGATAAAGGCTAAGAAGAGTACGCATACCATGACGGAACACCGCTCTCTCACCCTGACCCTCATGAATATCACGAAGATAGAAAAGACAGCGAAGAGTAAGCTCCTTATTCTCAAGGGCAGCCTCACGAACTGCCTGCTCTACACCCTTAGGATTGCGGCGATAAGAGAAACCATCAGTAAAAAGGTCAAGAACCTTAGAAAGGGTGCTCTTATAAGCTGGCATACCGTTCTCAGTTACCGTATTATTATCAACTACTGCTACTGCATCAAATAGACTAGACATATTATTAATTTTTGCTGTTTATGTTTAAAGATTATACTTTATTTTTAGTTCAGTTCTGTTTAGATTCAAAGTTAATAACGGCATCTTTTACCTCGGAACCGGTTACATCAATCTTAACGTTACCAGTTTCCTCATCAAACTTCCATTCTACATTACATTTTTTCTTGTGGACACATTTGTCATGAATTGCATAACCATAAAACGGTAGCATTCCAAAAACAAAAACTAACATTACCCAACCGCCTGTCTTTACATTCTCTATAAACTTATAAAAAGGATTAAGTGTACCTTCAGTTGTATAATTAATTAAAGAAAATGTAATACATGTTATAACAAAAGCGATTCCTAAACCTATTAAAAATCCAATCATAAAATCTTTTTAAAAATCTTCTAATTTTTCCTTCTTTTCTTCATCAAAAAATCCATCTTCATTGGAATTAACAAGAAAAACTTCATATTTGCTATAAGATTTAAGAATTTCCTTAAACACTTCACAAAAGTCCTTCTTATTTTCCGGATGAAGTTTCATCCAGAGATACTCCCCAATACAATCTCCCACAATTTCTCTTAGAGAACAGTCAAATTCATCAATTTGTTCTGAAAGAAAATAACCATTTTCCATGATATATTCTCTATTTGATGAATTTGTTCTATCTATATCAACTTCATGAATCATAATATGAATATAAAATAGTTCTGGTTTATAAATGTGCTATACAATTTCTGGGATTTAGCCCTGGATTGAACCTATACATTTCTACCGTAGGTCTTGAAGCCATAAAATAACACGGCTTCCCATCATAATGAAAGTTAAGAGTGAAAGTAGTTCCAATATCACTATCGATTATCTTTTCAAAATCAAATACTCCAAATTCATCAATAAAAACCTCATCTGTTTCTTTATTGTATTTGACCTTGTATCTTTTCTTCCCTGATACAAATTCAATATTCCACATCCCTTCCTTAGAAAGGTCAACAATAGTCTTTTTTATCAATTTTTTAGGTATCATGCTTGTTCTACTCTTCTATAAGTCTATTAGTCAGGCAAATAATCGCCTTTTACCTCTGGGTCTTCAAGTCTATTTCTAATGTAAGAGTATATGTTTTGCTTAGCCTCTTCACAAGCGATGTCAAACTCATCATTACTCATAATTTCAGTAGAAATTCCCTTTTCATACATTCGGATAGAACCTTTAACAATACTATACAAAATGAAGTCATACTGTGACGTAGTGGGTGTATAATCCATTGTCTTTATAAAGTCAATAACCTCTTCCTTGATAGAATTAGATTTTGCCAATGCCTTATAAGCAGCCTTTGCATCTTCTTTTGATAATTTCACAATGTAGTCATTACGAAGTGATTCAATATAAGATTCAACTTGTTCTTTCGTAATCCCTTCAGGTACTTTTATAGTTATTTCTTTCATAAGTCTATTATAAGTTAGTTCTTTTTGTCTCCAACACCATCACATCTTCCATTTCTTCTTGTCTACTTACAACTATTCCTTCATAATGAATAGTCTCGCCAATCGGTTGCAAATCCCAATCCAAAGGTTGAATATCAAACTCCACTATCTCAGAAGTTGGTTCTTCTCCCTTTTTGAAAAAGGAATAGGAACTCCATCCTCTAGGATTTTTGCAACCTCCTGTATTGAACTTCATATGTCCGTTGGTTCCGATTATTTTACAAAAATACTGAACCAACGGATGAGGAGAGTAGACGTTTCCGTTTTCTATACATTGAGTGATGATGTGTTTCATAGTTTCTTAAAAATTACAAATTAGTTCTGAACTAGATAACTATAAAAGGCTTTTAACGATTCCACAGCATCTCCCGCATAAATTGGGTTATCAAATACTCTATTGACTAACTCATTTTCACCATCTTTAACAATTACAAAATATAAATCAGTGGATGGTGTTAATTCCTTGCCATTTTTGAAGATAAATGTTTCGCCTTTCTTTACGATTCGCGTTTCAATTTCCATAAATCAATTATACAACTATTCTGTTTCTTTGAAAAGAGTTCCGTTTTTGTATTGTTCAAGAAATCCTCTGCAAATTTCCATCACATTTTCTTCTTGTTTCAACACAAACTCTTCGTTTAGTTTCTGCATTGTCACTTCCTGCCTATATCGTCTAAGTTCTCCACCAGCACAGAATTCATATAGTTTCATCAAGGAAACAAATCTTTCAAGATTTGATTGTAATTCTTCTGTATCTTTGGGGTCATAATGAATCTTTGCACCCCATTTCTCCAGTACTCGTAATGTGAGTTTAAAATCTTCATCCTCACAATCATCAATAGAACAATTCACAAAAAAGACCTCATCTGCAGACAATCCACATGCTGTACTTGAATTCATCAAACCTAACTTATACATAGTACTACCGGCTCTGAACCCCTCACAATAGCGTTCTAAACGGTTCATACTTTCGCGTCTATACTTAAAAAGGTCATCGTAATCTTTGAAACAAAGCAAAATAGTCTTATTAATCTCACTCATACACTTATCAAGCACAATAATGATATGACATTGGTTTTTCTTTCCATTTTTCTGAAAGGTACTTTTTACTCAAACGAACATAGAGTTCAAACATTTTATCCCTTTTTCCTACAAAAGAGATTTCATAACCATTCATTACAAACCACTTTGAAAGACTTTCCACTGTACCCTCTACAGATTCAAGTGATACCCTATGGTCAGCCCATCCAAAATCCTTCATTACTCCATCTTGTAACTCACGTAATGTCAAAGGTTTATCGTTTTTCTCAAAGTACAAAAATAGATAATATTCAGGCATAATCACCACTTTTGCAGAATTTCAAGATTTCTTTTATCTGCCTTTTCAGCATCAGTTAAATTTCTCTCTTTCTCACACTGTTCCAAGTATCTATAATGAAGTTTTAACTCATTATTACATTCAAATCCTCTTTCTTTAGCCATCTCAAGCAAAGAAGGTCCATTACATAAGTCTCTCCACCACTCTGATTTAGCTTCTCTATTCATAACTTAATAATTCAGTTACTTTGTTAAGTTTGCTCTCAAAATTTCCATTGCAAATTTAGGATTAGGTTTAGGAGCAGACTTCTTCATTACTTCATCCAGATAAAAATCCAATGTCTCATTAGTAAATTCTACATTAGGATTTTCCTCTTTTACCATTTCTAATGCTTCCGTTACTGTAACTTGTCCTATATCACCTGGTACATAACCCAACATGTACCTTGCTTCAGTTTCAGTAACATTATGATTATTCATGTATTCTTCTACCTCTTTACGCTGATTAGAGGTGAGTGGATAACCAGTAAGGTCTCTCATAAATTTTTTAGGTACTTTTTTATTAATATTCATAAAAAGATAATCAATGTTAAAATTCCAATATATAACAACACACCAAAAGTAATAATCCAATTAGTACGGTCAGCAATTTTCTGACTTTTCTTTATTTCATCTAATATTTCATTAGATTGAAGAATTAAATCTTTAGTCTTAATTAACTTTTCTAGTTGTGTTTTATCCATAAATCAATTATACATTAGTTCTATTAGATTTATTTTTACCTTTCATAAAAAATTCCTTTCTCAAGATATTTCTACGATTTTTCGTAAAAAGTTTAACTTTCTTTTCATCAGAAAATTTTGGGAACGGAAATAAAGGTATAAAAGATTTAGTCATAATTTTTCATTTCATCTAATATAACAACTCCGTCTTTATTTGAATACAAATGAACATAACTATTCTTTTCAATTTTTACAAACCTTTCCAAGAATTCTATAGGTATGCTGAGAAAACATCCAATCTCCATATTGAATTGCAAACGAAACATTACGCAAATCCCATCTTCTTCGCCAAATACCTTCCACAAAGACATATCGCTATCATAAGTTGCTATCATTTCTGAATGAAAAGCGTTGAATACTGTGTGTTTTTCTTTACCATTTTCATCTCTCAAAATGTTACACTCAATAATAGGGTCAAGATAACCTATGATGAAATTAGCCAATTTTTCTTTAGAAAAACAATCCGAAAAATCATCACAAAAAGTTGAAACTCTAATAATTCCCTCAATAATAGAAATTTGATTGGGATAAGACGATGGTAATACTTTAGTAGGATTGCAACAACCGTAAATAATGTTATTTTTATTTTCCATAAATCAATTATACTATGCTTATATAGGTACCTATTGCTTTTTATTCATTTTCTTTATCTGAATAAGATTTAAGGTACAATTTAAGGTATCTTCTATCGTTATAAAATTCATGGTCAGACTTGGTGTGTATAAGTTCGTAACTGACAGCATCAGTCCATTCATGATACCAATCTTTCCCACCTTTACAATAAGCCTTATACTCAACAAAAACCTCTTCCTCAAGGTCTTTGTCGCTCATGGTATTCAAAATCTCTTTAAGCTCTTTATAAGTGAGTTTGTAATTTTTTTCAATAACTTCTTCAATCATAATTGCTTGAAAAATTGTATAGTGTGAGTTTCGTTACCAAAATCCCAATGATACCTACCACATCTTTTAGGCTGTTTATCTCTGTCTATTTTGATTTCTTGTTTGTCTTCGCCATAAAGTGTCTGATAATAAAAATACAAAGTATCATTTATAAAAAATGCAGGGTATCCATAACACTTTATGATGTCTGCTTCTTCGCAAAGTTCTATAAAAGTTTTATCACTCATAATTTCTAATCTCTCTCATCTTACCAAAACGAGGAACACCACCCTTACCATCTTTCATCGGTGTAAGTGCTTGATAGACAATAGTTGCCATCTTACCCTTATACAAGTCTTTGTTAGTAAAGAGGTCACGAGCATAATCCTGAGTTCCCATTACTCCTGCTTTGAATGTCTGTCCGTCTTCTGTCTCACAAATCACAGCAGCAGCAATTCCTACGAGATTACCATTACCTTCTTCAAAGTCTACTATACAATACTCCTTATCAAAGAACTTTTTATACTTCAACATGTCAAATGAACGTCCGAAGAAATAAGGAACATCCTTCTTGAGCATAATACCTTCGTAACCACGTTCTACTCTCCTTTCAATGCTTAGTTCAACCATGCTTTCCGAATCTACATTCCAAGATTCTAATTTCCATCCTTGACCAAAGTAATGAATCCATGTAAGTCCAACAAGATAAAAACTGTCTTTGTTCACATCATCAAAATGATGTCTAAGCCAATTATTCTGCTGTAAAATATTCAACAATCTCGTTTTACGCTCTGTGTAAAGCAACTGTGGCTCAGAGGGATAATAACTGTCAAAACAATGATACTGCACCAACTTGGCACTCTCTACCAAATCCTCAAACTTAGGCTTGGTCTTCTTTACCAAACTGACAATCTTATTAAAGTCATCCTTCAATTCATGATTATACAACTCACCATCAAGGATAGCATCAGGGTACATCTCAAAGAACTTCTGTACAAAATCATTCTTAACAATGTGAGGACATGCTACAAATTCCTTATGCTTTCGTGAGAACATACGAATATCACCATCAACCATCTTAATATAGCATCGAACACCATCAAGTTTAGGCTCTACAATGTAAGGAAAGTCTAACTTATTCTTCTCAATTCTGTCTTGGTACTTATTGGCAAGGCTTACCTCAAATCGCTTTTCCTCAGTAGGAATGTCATAGGTAAATCCTTGGTCAATCTGATATTGAATCTTGGAAGCAACCTCATTTAGAACTTGCTGTTCAAGGGAAGTTTCATTAGCCTTTCCTACATTCTTCTGTTCAACAAATGTAGGAGCAGTCTTAGTCATCTTACCATCAGGGTAAATGCCGCTAATAGTCCAATAACTCACTGCATCATGCTCAATCGTCCAAGCACGAACCTTACCCTTCTTATCTCTCTTATACAAAGTAACCATAAATCAATTATACATTAGTTCTGATTTTTCAGATAATCCAAACATTTGTGCCTTCAATTTGTCTAAACTCTGAAAAATCTCGCTCTTTCTCTTCGTAAATTATTCTAACACTACTACCTGTATGAAAATTTATACCAATACACTTACATTCATCAAGTCCCTCTTCATTGAGAATGTTTTGGGCAGCTTTGACCCTATCTCCTCCACAATTCTCAACTTCATTACAAAATCGTACTAAACCACAGATGTAACATGAACGAAGTTTTATTTTCATTTCAAATTTCAATTCCGTCTTTTAGTAGTAGTTCTTTGCACTCTTCTACTAATGCTTTCCATTCAGGTGTAACATCATCAGGTACTGTATAAATGAGTGAATACTCCTTAGATAAGGGATACCACTTATTAAAATTATGCTCAAGGTATTTATAATGTTCTTCGATAGGTGTTTCAGGATGATAGCGGTGTCTCATTTTTGCAAGCAACATATGCCATTCTTCCTTTTCTTCCATCCATTCTTCCTCGGTTTTAGGAGGAGTGGAAACAATATCAGGTTCTTCATCAATCTTATAATCAGGGTCAATAACAAATTCTTCAAGTTTATTATCCCAAATGAATAATTCATTATCATGAACTACCTCGCCCTTATACCATGAATAACCATTTCCTACTGTACAAAATAAATGGTCAAGTGCTTGCTGACGAACAGGAAATAATCTAGGGTATTCGTCATACATCTTTTGTAAAGTTCTTTCAGGCTTCATAAATTAATTATGAGTTAGTTCTGTTCAAATTCTTTCATAATACTTTGGAACTCCAAACCTATTACTTGGAACTCATTTTTTGCTGTTCGTTGCTTCTCTCTGATTTCTTCCAATGTTCGCTCATAACCTTTCATGAACTTCTCATGATTCTTAGGCGTAATATTATCAAAATCAATATTCAAGTGACATTTTTTACTAGTTACTTTCATGGGTCTTCTGTCCCAATAACTAAGATGTGGATAAGCAAACTCAAATCCTACAAATAACTTACCATTAACATTAAGGCGAAGATACATCATAATATGTTCTTTCTTCAATTCCTCACGTTGACAAAGTAAAAATGACAATAATTGTTCTTTCATTATGGTAAAGGTACATATTCAGGTTTATTATAAGTCACCCAGCACATAACATAAGCGCACCACAACACATCACCCTCATAAAGTGCTAAAACTAATTCTCTATTATCATTATAAAGTCTCCAACCAGTAATAGAATCTAATGAGATTTCATTATAAGTGCTTCTAAGTTTATCTAATTTAGAGTCATATTGATATACAACAGTAGAATCCCAATAATAATCTATCAATAAACCCTGAGTATAATGGCCAAAATTGCAATCTAGCCATACTTTAAACTTATAATCTACCTTACCCTCGCTCTTTATGTTATCTTTAGAGTATAAATCAATCATGTTTTGACTTAATTAAGTTCCATTCTTCAGAAGTTATACCACCACAATCAAATTTTTCTTCCAAATTAGCAAGACACTGTTTTAGGTATCGTTCATTGTGCCAACCATCATAAAGTTCATCAAACTCAGGTATAGTATAAGCATCACCAAATGAAAAATGCTTCCAGAACTTAGTAGTATCAACTTTATAACCACGACGCTTCATTTCACCGACTACATAATCAATAGTATATGTAAAGAAATGAGCAATACTATAATCATTAATCTTATTAACTAAGATATGATTAGGTGTTCCGTTATTTGCGATATTAGAAGCAATACAACAGCATTCTCGCCACTGACCGAGAAGCTGCTGTCTAGGAAGAACATCAATAAGTGATTTGTGCCAAAGTCTCATGCACTTAATTTAAGGCAGTTCTGTTGGCAATTCTGCATAGAATTTAAACTTAAAAAGAGCCCCATGACGGGAAATTGTCCAATAACCATCTCTAAATGAAATATCAGATTCCTCTATTTCATCTAGTGAAAAATAATTATACTCTCCTAAAACTCTGTATGAGAGCTGATTACATGATGGAAGATACTCCATTGGAATACCTCCCATTACAACAAGGTCAGAGCTCTTGCAAAGCTCAGTAAACTTTTCTTTCATATTACCAACAAACAGACTGTGCTGTATTAGGAACCTCTTCTACACACTTATTCACCTCAATTTCTTCCGTAGAAGTAGTAATTACCTTGAGCACACAATATTCTCGAATACGGTCTACCATTTTATCACATTCCTCGTACTCATTTTCAATATCATAAGTCTCAGTAATAAATCGAGCATTCTCTTGTGTATTATCATAGAAGTTACAAATCATCTTACCGTCTGCGGTAATAGCAATATAATGCTCAATATCATCATTCCAAGGACAGTGATAAGTCCAAGCACGAAGAACAGATATCTCCGTCGCAGCGCCATGATACATCATATGCTTCATATCGCTTATAGACTTAACTGCATCAAATACCCTAAACTCGCCCTGCTTGAAAAGCTCGCAAATATGACCTACAATTTCCATAGCACGGCAGAACATAGTATCACGTTCACGAACCCAGCTGTGCAGACGATGATTAATACGTCGACCAAGGCGTTCTATCTTAGGCATTTCAAGGAACTTTCCGCAATCGCACTCGTCTTCTCGAGAATATACCTTCAAATCACCACTCTGGTTACAACAACCCTTAGTTCCGTCACCATGCCAAGGGGCAGGATAATATCGCATACAGTTTTTACACTTAGATTCCATATTTTTTTACAAATGTTACAAGTAGTTTTTACTTTTGTTCTGTGCCATCTTTAGACTTTTCGTCTTTGATTAACTTTTCCAGATAATCATATGTAAAATTAATAGCCTTTAAAAGGTCTCTTATCTCATCTTCGCGGTCTGAAAGTTCTCGTTGAAGTTTTTCAAAATTCTCATCCTCAAAACAATCCATCATTTCCCAAGAATCATCTTCAGTAAATGAATTATACTGGCAGAATGCATGAATTTCGTCATATCTCTTCCTAAACTCCGGATGCTTGTCCCAAATATTTTCTTTATCACTCATATTAGTATGTCATTTTGTCATCATAATCTCTAAGGATAATAATATCCCTAAAACCGTCATCAGTATCAACCCAATCTACTATAATTTCAAGAGGGTACATGTTATGAACTCTAATATTATAATCCGCACTTGGCCATTCATCCATTGGAATGCCGCCTGCTTGGACTACATTTCCATTATCATCTTTTATATATGTCTCAAAATAAAGAGTTTTATAGCCAGCTTCATTTTTACCATCAGGTCCTTCTTCATCAATATCAAGAATTTCTGCAATCTTTATATATTCAGTGCGACGAACATCTATAAAAGAAAAATTTCCACCAGCTGCGATAACTTTATATTTTACATCTTTATTTTTTCGTAAAAGATGCCAAAAAGTATTATATTCTAATGCTTTACCAGTATACATTTTAAATGTTTCTCCACTTTTTACCGTTCCAATAAGAAATATATGAAGGATAATCGAAATGACCTTTTCTCACCATTTCAAGAATAGCTTTCTTGGTTTTAGATATACCACAATTATATCCCTCATCAAGCCAATCAATCTTTGGTTTATCTTTTTCATAGACAAGTTTTATACCTTCCCAATGTTTTTCATACCAAAGAGAACTGATACCGTGACCTTCTCCACCATCAGCACATCCTTCAGTCATATAGTGAAGAAATTCTTCCACTTTATCGACATCATTCATATTAGTTTGAAGCCATTCCAGGTTTTCATCACCATCAAAATGTGTCTGACCATAATGATAAAGTCCAGCTTTATCTTTACCAATAATTAATGCGTGTGTACTCATATTAAACAAACATAGCAAGTTTACCAAGACCTTCCTTTTCAAGCTGAAGGAGCAACGGAAGCTCACTCTTATCCCAGGCTAACAAACAAGAAGCTGCATTTGCAGTAGCTTCCTGTGAACCGTCTGGCCTACAAAACTTAATACGACCCTTAATAAAGAAAATATATTTTGCAGTAGGGAAAATATATTCATGCCATGCTTTAATATCAGTACGGGTAAACAAAAGCATTAGACCAGGGCCTCCATATTCAGAAAATTTCTTTAAAAAGGGATATGCTTCGGAACCATAAGGAGGATTACACCAAACACGTCCAAACCACTCCTGAATTAGTCCATTATCTTCTTCAGTATAATTTACATCTGCAATATCCCAAGGACGAACCGTAGCTGCACAGGGGTCTAGGTCAAAATGACCAAGACGATCAAGTAACGACCTAGGAGTAAGCCAGGTGTTAGTTGTCTTTTCTGTTTTCTTCGTATTGAATGTTTTCGGTTCCATAAAAAAATTATGCTCAAGTTCTGAGTATAATGTTAGTTTCTGTTACCTTGATTTTTTCTTTTTCGTAAATTTTAAGTCGTTTTTCAGCATGTGCTGTAGAATATTTGAATCCTTTATCGCAAATATCAAAGATATTCAATTCTTTTTTAGTCGGATGAAGACGTAAACCACGACCTATACTTTGAACTACTGTAACTGATGATTTACCACCTGCTGCTAGAATAATATTATGTAAGTTTTTAATATTAATACCTGTAGAAAATATTTTAGTTATTGCAATACACAAAATATTATCTTCTTGTTCCATTAATTTCTTAATTTCATCTCGTGCATCGGTATCAATTTCTCCTCTAATAAAATATATTTTCTTATTATTAAAATTAATTTTATCAAAGTTCTCTTTTAATATAAAGCCGTGTTCTAATCGATTGACTAACAACAAAGTATTCTTATCTAACTTAAAACATAAATCACTTAAAAATTTATTTCGATATTCATTAGAATATAATTCTTCAACTTCCTGTCGATATTTTAATTCTCCGTAATATTCAGGATATACTAAGTTAGCTTTTCTAATAATAACATTTGATAATACACCTTCATCACGCAATTCTTTAGAAGTTTTTTCATATCTTACTGGTCCCAAAAGACCTATATTTTTAATCATATCTTCTGTATCTTCAGCCAATGTACCAGTAAAACCAAATCTATACTTTGAAACAATTTTTTCAATACATTTAGATACTTTATTTTCTCTTTTAATTGAATGAGCTTCATCTACTATTAAACAATCAAAACCTGTTCTCCATATTTTTTCATATTGGTCAAATCTTGATAATAATAAAGGTCTGTTAGCAATTACAATTTCTGAATCATCTTCAATTTTATTAAACTTATCGTAAAATTTTTGTATTTTATGATTTAATTTATAAACATTAACTAATTCATCATAAAACTGAGTAACCAATCCGTTATCTGGTACTACAATCAGAACTCTTTTAATATTTTTATTAATAAAAAGATTATGAATTATAGATGCAATAGTAAAAGTTTTGCCTGCACCTGTACCTAATACGAAAGTACCAAATTTATAAGATAAAGCTAATTTAACACAATCTCTTTGGTAATCTCTAAGTTGAAATGCTAAATCATCATGTATTTCTCCTGGATCATCTTGACAAAACTTTTCTTTAAATGAATCAGAAAGGTCATATTCTACAGTTCGGTCTAAAACATAAGTCTTTAACCACTTTATAATTTCAAATGCTATTCCAAAATTAAAAGTTCCAGTTGGTGTAATGAAATATTTTCTGTCTGGGACAAAACGTGCATTTGCACCAGACACAAATCGTTTTTCTTTATTAGGTACACTAAATGCGTGCATTAATCTTTCTCTTACATCAGAATCAGATAATGCTATATGGCATGAATTTCTTTTTTCTAAATAATCTAACTTAACTAACATTTTACATTTGCTCCATTTTCATTAGCTCAATCGCATTTTTTAAATCATAAGTCGTTGAGCTGAAAATCTTTTCTGCTTTTTCTAAATATTCTATTACTAACTCTAATTCTTCTATTTCTTCATTAATTTCTGTTAAAACTGGAGACTTATTCTCCATTTCTTTAATACTAGCAGCAGATAGTTTTAAACCAATTGAAGCGGATTCCTTAACTTTCTTGAGAAGCTCAGATTTTTTACGTTGTAAGTTCTTTAATTCTATTTTAGATTCAATTAATTTTGCAACCCAGAAATGTTTTAAAGATGGAATTTCGTTAATTTTATTATGTATATTAAATTGGTCTATTTTTAAGTCGTTTTCTATCGCTTCTTTATATTTAAGGAACTTTTCAAATGCCATATAAATACATTATATCATGAAAATTGGAAAAGTGTTAAATCTTATTAATGAAAATGTTGTCATAGATTTTGGTCATTTTCATTTTGATTCAGCTGCTTCATTTTTAAATCGTTATTCTTCTGAAGATGAAGAGTTCGAACCTGATACGTGGGGAGAAGAAACACTTGAAAAATGTAAAAAAGATAAAGATTTTGTTGAATATGACGAAGCAAAGAAACTTTATGATAAATTAAGTCGTAAAGAACAAAAATTTGTTTCTCCAAATGGCAAATATAAAGATTCTCCTAAACTTGTATTCAGATTAGGAGAACATGATAAGGGTAATCTTATTGGATTTATTGATGTATATTATTTTCCTAAGGAAAAGAAATCTTTATCTGATGTTGATGAATTAATAGACAATATATCTAGTTCAAAATCATTCGATGGTAGAGATGGATTCATTACAATGGCAGTAGACCCAAAATATAGAGGGAAGGGTATTGCGAAAAAATTATTAGCAGCTGCTGCTAAGAAAGCTAAGGAGGTTGGTTTAGATGCATTAACGTATGAAGTAGAATATAAAAATAAGCCTTCTATTAACTTTATACAGAAATTTAGCAGTAAGTTTAAGAATGAAACACCTGCACCTAAGACTGATAAGGATTCTGGAACTTTGATATTCAGATACCGCTTTGAAAAAGATGAAGATGAAATGACTTCTGCTATTTTATCTACAGCCCCACAAGGTGGAGCATTAGAATGTGGAGATAATTATGCACCAGGTGATATGCGAGTTCCTAAAGTTTTAGGAAAAATACAACGTCGCAAGAAAAAAGCATGATATAATATTCCTATATGGACTTAGGTCATTGGGAATTAGGAAATAATGTTACTTTACCGGAAGATTTTGAAGAAAACCCACCTATGGGTTTTGTCTATCGTATTGAAAATAAAGAAACTGGTAAATTTTATATCGGCCAGAAAAAGATTATTAAAGTTGAAAAACGTCCTCCATTAAAAGGAAAAGTCAGAAAGCGTAAAATTGTTAAGCAATCTGATTGGAAAACTTATTGCGGTAGCTCTAATGATTTAAAAAATGACGTAAAAGAAGCAGGCGAAGACAAATTTAAATTTACTATTATTCGTTTTTGTGATTGTAAGTGGGAGATGGCATATTGGGAATTGTATCATCAGATGCATAATCACGTTTTGTTCAGAGAAGATTCATACAACGGTATTATTAACGTAAGAATTTCTAAATTTCAAAAATTCATAGACCAATACCGTGAAGAACTACAGAACTTGGACATATAGTTATTATGACAATGCTTGAAATAGCAGAAATAGTAAAAGATACGTGTTCGGCTAACGGAGTTAGGCCATTATTTGCTTTTAAAACTGGTTCTAAATCATATGGCACTGATAATGAAAAGTCTGACACTGATATAACATTTATTTTTTATCGTAATCCTATAGATTACTTCAGTATTTCTTCCGTTAAAGATGAAATCAGACTTCCTGATGTTGACATTAAAGGTTGGGATATTAGAAAGTTTTTGAATATTATCTCCAAAGGTGGTTGGAATACTTTTGAAATGTTAAATGCCCCATATTGGTCTGCTACTGAAAGTGCAGATAGATTGTTATGCGATATTCGTAAGGTTAGCATTGATAATTTTCCATGTGTTACTATTCCTACGACGTTTCTTCATTGTTCTGAAACAGCATTAAAACGTTTAGGAAGAGACGGAAATGATAATGCAACTATTATTAAAGAGTTTATATCTTATGCTCGCACAACATATAGTGCTCTTTATATTCAGGAATACGGTAAATACCCACCGCTCAATTTATCTGCATTAGTTTACGATGTAACACCTTACCTTAAGGATGAAGGTGTATCTCACCCTAATGCTCTTTCTTCCTATATTCTTTTTGCATTGGGCTTACGAAAGGATATGTTAGAGGACAGAGTTGATTATTCGTTATTTGCAGAACAATTGATAGTACTTCAGTTATTAAATGCCAAACTTTTAGATAATTTTGAAGGTAAAAATGATAAAGAAATTAAAGAAAATCTTTCCATTAAATGTGAAAAAATTCTTCAAAATTTCTTTGGTAACTTTCTTAAATAAGTTTTATGAAGACATTTGCTTTAATCGTTACAGCTCTTATATTGACTTCTTGTACTTTTAGCGGAGCTTATCATTCTGCTACCGGTCAGAAGTTTAATTTTGATACCTCGATTGTAATTCCTGTCGAAGAGTATAAGAAGTAATATGAGAATACGTTCTTTAATCTTATTTGATTTAGAGAATATAGTTATTCACTCCAACAAAAAAGTGTTGGAGTTTATTACTTTATATAATATAACAAATAAAACAGATATTAATAACTTATTCACTTTCTATTCTTTATTAGAAATATTAGAAATATATAAAAATAATAAGAACGGATTAATTGTCTTTTATTTGTCTCAGGAATCATTTAATTCTTTGCAAGAAGATACTGAGATAAAGTATTCTAAGTTTTTAAAGATAATAACTAAGAAAATTAAGTTTCCAATTATTATTAGTACATTAGGTTTTAGTTATTTTTGTTCTTTAATGGCTACTAATTGTCCTGAGTACGATGAAATTGTCGAAGAATACACATTTTTACCTTCAATATTTGACGATATTATAAAAATGGTTAAGAAATTAAAATTTTATAAGATAGAAAGAGATTTAGTTCATAATCTTAAAGAAAGAATTAAGTTAATATCTATGTTTGAAACAAAATAAATAATTTTACAATGATTAATCGAAAATTTAAGACTTTTGAGACAATCGCAAGATTTAGAAAGCTTTATGAAGCTGATGAGATGGAACAAGATCCAGCTGCAGACACATCCGCAGATCCAGCTGACGGTGGTGAAGCTCCGGCTGATGCTACAGACCCTGCTGCCGCTGAAGGTGGTGCAGAAACAGACCCAAATAAACAGGCAGACCCTGAAGCCGGTGTTTTCATGTCTGATAATCAAAAGGCAGAAATAGCTAAGATGCTTATCGATGCACTTATGATGACTCCTCCAGAACCTGGTACAATTCCTTCTAACTTGATGAATGTTACTACTGATAATGCTGATGAGGTTATCAAATATATTCAAGGTTTAAATGCTCTTAGTGCTCCTCTTTCATTAGACAATGATACAGATGAGAACGCAATGGGTGGTGCTTTAAAATCTATCTAATATGGAAAGCTTTTATTTTAGTAAATTTAATTTCCTTTTGGAATCAATGGAAAATGAAATGAAAGTTGCCATTGTTCCTGGTTCTTTTAAACCACCTCATAAGGGTCATTATGAAATGATTAAACATTATTCTGAGTTGGTAGGACCACAAGGAAATGTATTAGTATTTGTATCTAAGCCTTCTGCAAAGGCACAACGCACAACTCCTGATGGTAAAGTAATTTCACCTGAATTAGCTAAACAAATTTTAGAAATTTATTGTTCAAATCTTCCTAATGTTCAAGTAGAAATTACTCCAGTATCTCCTGTTAAATCATGTTATGATATTGGTGAACGTTTAGATTCAGGTGTATTGATTTTTGGTTGCTCAAAGAAAGGTGAAGATATTAAGCGTTTTGCTCAGATTAAAAAGTACATTGAATCAAAAAATCCGAATCTTATTGTACTTGACCCTGTAACTACAGCAGTTGATGCATCTGCATCTGAAGATGGTATAGTTTCCGCTACTGATTTTAGAAATGCTTTCGGAGACCCGAAATTAATGATGCAATTTTTACCTGACCATCTAAATGATGGGACAAAAATGAAAGTTATAGAAATGTTAACGAAATAAAAAAGGCGGTTTGAAAACCGCCTTAATTTTTAAGCTGCAGAGGGTTCACCGCCACTCTCTTCGCCGCTACCATTAACTTTTTGTATAAATTCATCCCAAGATTTAAATCCTGCTTTATTATAAAGTTCTTTAAAATTATTATACTTTTCAGCAAATTGCTGCCATGCTTGAGTAATAGTAGGGTCAGCCTGCCCGCTATTAGCTGCTTGCTCTTCGGTAGCTGGGTCGATTTTAGCAGCATCTTCTACCATTTCAGGAGATTGCTCAGCGGGTTGTTGTTCGCCAGTTTCGGCTGGTTGAGAAGGTTGGGTCTGTTCACTAGGTTGAGGCTCAACCTGTGCGGTTTCTGTATTCACTTCAGAAGTATCTGTTGCTTCATCGGCCACTTCATCTTGTGTTTCAGCAGGTGTTTCACCTTCTATTCTTTCTTTTTCTTCTTTTATGAAATTTAAAATTTCATTATAATATGTTCCTTTAAAAATTTTCATATTCGTTACTTATTTTTTAGTGTGCAGTTGTCGGAAGTACAACATTAGGTCTAGTGTTAAGCCACTTTTCAAAGTGGTCAATTGTAAAGTTTTGAGGATTTTCTATATTACCATCATCTTCACCAGGAGCATCATGCTTAAGATAGAATTTAAATGCATTAGATAATTTAATGAAATTAATTAAATCATTATATGGTGCACTAATAACCTTAGCAGCATATTCCATATATGTTTCTTCTGAAAGGTCTTTACCCGTCATTTTTTTAAATTCTTCATTGAGCTCTTTGTACATATCAATTACTTGCGTTTCTTGTTTAGTTTGAGCTACTGACTCCCCGTGCCCATCATATACACCAGGATTAATAAAGAACTCTACTTTACGTTGTTGAGCAGGCTGAGTACATAAGGCAAAAAGTCCTTTACCATCTTCTTTAACCTTTTCTGCTAGCATTTTAGCAAATGGTTCAAATGTTCCACGTGACCAATCTTTTCCAGCGCAAATCTTCTTATTCCAAGAATCAATATCTGTTTGAATTGCTCCAATAACATCTTTACCGCTTTTTAATTCAGTTTCATCTGATTTTTTGAAACAAATCAAATAAAATATAGCTCTATTTCTAGCTTGAAGCTCTTTAAGAACTGTTTCCACTTCTTCAGGCTTCATATCAGCTATATCTTTTTCATTTTCAGTACCTTGAACTTCTTTAGTAGGGTCTGTTTGGTCTTTATTTTCAGTGTTAGTATTTGAAGAAGTTTGTTTAGTAGATGTATTAGTAGTAGGTGCTGCCGTACTATCAGAAGCAGGCTGAGTTTGCTCAGTTGCTTCTTTTACCATTCTTTCTTCTGCTTCATCTTTAGCTTCTCGCTTAGCCGTTTCAGCTTTTGTTTCACGAGCATAAACTTTCCAAGCCTCTAAAGCTTTCTTTAAACGTTCCTGAAATTCTTTATTACCGTTATCATCTTCGGATTTATTAGTACCACCAGTATAATCTAAAATTTTAAATACGTCAATATTTTCACTGGAAACCTCTACATCTAACTCTACAAGAGCTTCTTTTTCTTTCTGTGTCGGTAATTGCTTTCTAATTAATTCCGCATCAGCTTTTAATTGCTCTGCTAATTTAGAAAGAGCATCAACTTCATCCTTAAGTTTAGGGTCTATTTTTTTACGTTCATCAGGTGAAGTTTCTTCACCCCACATTGCTTTACGATTTTTAACAGCTTGCTCATAAGATGCCTTAGAAGCTTTAGTACCATGCATAAGATTAGATGTTGTTTTATTAATTGCATTTTTAGCATCAGCTAATGCACTTCCGATACCTTCAGTAACATAATCTACATTTACATTATCGTCTGCAATATTATCTTGTGTTACATCTATTAGAGCTTCTAATTCTTTACCAACAAAGTCCTTAGAAAGGAGAACCTTATGTTCATTATCCTTTCTGTTAGTAACTGAAAATAATACTTTTTTATAATCTTGGCCGCCGAATTGAACGTTTAACTCAATTACAGGTCTTTCTTGTATATGTCCACCGCCGATATTAACATTAATAGTATCTTTAATCTTTTTAGATACACGACGTTCTTTACCATCTTTATTTTCAGTTTTAAAGGTTAAAATATCGCCTTGAATAATTAACTCTTCACCATGTATAACATTATAACCACTATTGCCAGAGTCAACTTTAGCAATAATTTCACCAATTCCTTTAATAAGGATAGGTTCTTCTACTCCGATTACCATCTTTTCTAATGTTAATCGAAGTAATTTAGGATTTATACAAGTTTTTCTCATATTATAATTTAAAACATTGGCTGACCCATAGGAACTCCACCACCGATAATTGTCATTGAAGCATTTAAATTACCAGCTGTAGAAGATTCATCGATGTCAAGTAAAATTCCATCAATTGAGTTATTAACACTGATTAAGCGTGATACTAAATCTTCCTTTGTAATACTATAAGCTTCACGCTTCTTTTCATCAGGTAATGTTGATGCTTTATCAGTGATTTCCATTAATTTTTCAGCAATCTCTTCTATAAGACTTTTAATGTAAGTCAATTCAGCTTCACCTTCAGGTTTAACAACAGTGATATTCATTGCATTGTGAGAATCGCATGGCTGTTCGCAAGACCAACCAATTTCAGCATCTTCTGCAAAAAGTTCATCTAAAAATTTATCCGTATCAGTATATTCGGAATATCGCATGAAAATATTTATGACTATTTAAAAACATGTGATATAATAAGTTTAATGAAAATTGCAATATGTGGAAGTGATGATGAATCACGTAGTAATTTGATTAAGAGTTTTATTTCTCAATGGCCGATGTATGCAACTCCGGCAGAAACTATTTTTGATGATGTCAAGTGGCCCGAGAATTGTGAAAAGGATTTAGTCGAACTTAAGGAAAAGTTAAATCCAATTGAGCAAATGTTGTTTGCTAAAATGATTTTGATTGAAAAACAATATGATACATATAAGGATGTAGGTCATATCATTTATAATGGTTGCGGCATGGACATTCTTGTTATCTCGTTAATTCTTTGCGAAGAAGGACATGTTAGTGAAGAGTTTGTAGAACGTGTAATATATCATAATAAGAAACTTCTTAGAAAGATTGATGTTGTGTATTATCAGCCTAATACTAATCTTTCTAAAGAGTCTTCTGAAAATGATAAACATTTGGAGAATGTTTATTGGAATCTATATGATAACTATCAAACAGATTTTGATAATTCACCCTTCTTTGACCAAAAAAATTGTCCGTCTATACTTCTATTAGAGACTAAAAGTCCTATTAATGAGATTAAGATGCTTCTTGATAAAGATGGTAATCTTGAAGGAACCTCTCACGGTGGAGATGATTCACCTCTTATGGATGTTGCAAGACTTAGAAAGGTTTTGCGCAATAACCCTAAATTGTTAGATATTGCGTTAGAGTCAATTAAAAATAATAAACCTAGCAACGTAGGAAGTATTATTCTATAAATTAAAAAGAGCAGCTGAAAAGCTGCTCTTTATTTTATACATTTGTAATTGTAGTCGTTGATGATGAAGTTTTTTTACCCGAACCATCAAGATTTTCAGTTGTTATTGTAGTAGTTCTTGAGGCATTTGTAGAGGCAGTACTCGTCGGTTGATTTACAACTTCGCTATATTTGAAACGGTATTTAGATTGCAATAAAATATCTTTTAATTCAATTGAACTTTCCATCTTACTTACGTATTTGTGAATAGTAGACATTAAACCACTATACCATGCAACTGTATTTTTATCCTCTTCAGTTTCAGCAATACTAAAATCTCCAGTATCAGATTTACTAAATCCTGTAATAAGGAATTGATTTTTAAGTGTATCAATACCTACTTCAGATAACCAATATGAGTTACCACCCAAAATAATAGCTACAATAAACTCTAAAGCTTTTATACGGCATCTTAACTCATTATTAATGGTATCTTCTACCTTTTTCATTGAATCTTGAAGACTCGTAATCTCATCGCTTACAGTATGAACAAATACCTGAATATCACTTGCTAAATTAATCATCTCACTAACAGTAGATTTAAAAGAGCAGTGTTCTAAATCAATAATAAGGTCTGCAAAGTCAACTACTGCAGCACCGTCACGTGTTTCATTCCATACAATAATTTTATCACCATTACCTATTGATGTATATTGAGGTAAATCTTTAATTGACGCATAAACTTTTTTACCATATGAGCTGTAAGCCATGCATTTATTTATGAATCAGAACTGAATTATAAGGGTATTATGAACTTTGATGAATTTTTTCCTCTTTTAAAATCCATCTTTACAAAAAAGTGTTGTAATATAAATCCAACGGCAGATAATTTTAATACATATCTGGCTGTAAGATATATTTCATTTTATCATCCTAGTTTATGTGAACTTCTTAATGAATCGGTTAATAAGTTTAAGATTAACAGTATGTTTAATGAAGCAGAAGATGGGTATAATTTTCTTAAAGCTTTGATACCTAAGCTTCCATATAAGCATATCAAGTATATTAAGAAGGAGTCTGTAAAGAACTTGCGTGATAAAAACATTCCGGATGAGACAGTTACCAAATTAGCTAACTATTTGGAGGTATCTCAACGTGAAATTAGACAAATTTTAGAAACAAATTATGAATAAAGAACAATTATTGGATACATATCAAGCTGCATCCTATTCAGATATTAATCTTGAAAGCCCTAATTGCGCCGGTGATATGGCCCTTAGAGGCTTTGCTGTTAAAAAACTATACGATGATTTCGTATTTGCCGATTATATTGATGTGGATAACGGCTTTATTAAGCATGAATCTGGCCTTGTAACAATTGAATCTAATGCTACTAAGACTTGGCGTAAAGCTAGAGTACTCATGGTGGGCCCAGCATGTCGTAATACAAAGGTTGGTGATATTATTTTGTTCCCAAATGATAAGGGATTGCCTTGTGGTGAGGTAGAATATATTAAAGAAAGCAATGATATAGCGCTAGATTCAACTATTCTCACTGCCAAAAATGGTATCTTTTTGGGCGAACATCGTATTTTTGCAACTCTGGATAACCTGAACAATGGCTTTCATCAGTCCTGAAACACTTGATTCGATGCTTTTGGCTAATGTGGTAGACCTTTCCTTCATAAAGAAGGATGGTTCTACCCGTAATATGACCTGTACAAAGTCATATGAATTGCTTAGTTCATTTGAAGGTAGGTCATTTTTGAAGTATCAAGAGCCAAAGGGCAACCCTCGTAACCTTCCACCTGGTATGTTGACGGTCTGGGACATCGATTCTCAGGGTTTTAGAACAGTAAATTGTGAAACTGTTGACATATTATCAGTAATTCCTGTAGAAAACTTTAGAAAAATGCTAGTTGAGAAGTTCGTTTAAGTTTTTGGTCTTTAAGTAATTTTATGCCAGATAATAAAATTATTGACTTAAACGAGATTTTCAATGATTATTTCTTTAAAAAGTTTACATTTTTATTAGATAATAAAGTATTAAAAGAGGGAAGATTGAAGCTTTTTACAATGAAAGGCTTCAATCTTAAATTTTTCCTATTAGACAATGAAAATATAATTAAAAATCTCGAAATACCATATCCATTTAAACTTATTAAGACAGAAACAGGATATATCTTTGATTACCGCTTAGAAAAGTTTAAGCTTATAGAAAACACAGAACTTATCAATAATCTAATAGAAACTGATTGTCAAAAATCTAGATATTACGATAAACCTTTAATAGTAAAAATTGAATAATGCTTAATGAACCGCTAGTTAATTCGTTTCCAGTGGGTGCAGTACCTAATGAAGCCCAGGAATATATTATAGATGAAATCGAAAAAGCTATAGCGCTTGGTAAGAAATTTATCATTATCAATGCACCAACTGCAACTGGTAAGAGTTATATAGCGAAAACTATTGCGAATTTCTCAGATGAACCTACAGATGGGTTTGTAACAGCTTGTAATAGCTATCAGATATATGATAGTGAAGACCCGCAGGTATCTGATGAAGATTTGGCTCCTTTCGGGACTGCTATTTTGACTGTAACTAAGTCTCTTCAGGACCAATATACTGACTTTTTTGAAGACGGTGAGTCTCTTAAAGGTAAAAGTAACTATGTTTGTACAGTTAATGACCTTTATACTTGCGAAAATGGCATGTGTACATTTGTTAAAGGTCAGTTGAAGAAGTGTTTATCTTGTGATCGATGCCCGTATTTTACACAACGTAATCGAACAGTAACTAATATTTGCAGTTTTTATAACTATGCAATGTTTGAATCACTTCCTGAAATTGTAAAAAATAAGGAATTTATCATTTGTGATGAGGCATCTGAGCTTGAAAGCGAGATTGCAGGACGATACACTATTGAAATTATATCAAAGGAGCTTAAGAAAGTTAATAGTGAATATCCTATTACACCGTCTGTTAACGCTTCTCGCACTGTTATTCTTGATTGGGTTAGTGAAATGTCCGCTCTTTGCGAATATGAATATAATTCTTATATGAATCATATTAATAAAGAGCTTAAAGATAAAGCTAAAAAGAAACGTTTGAATAAAGAAGAGTCACAAAGGCTTGGTTTACTTAGAAAGTATAAGGAAGCATTCTCTACTATTCTTGATGCATGGACTGAAACTGAATATATTATAACTCATACAGATAATGGTTTGCTTTTTCAACCTTATAATGTAGATAAATTGGCAGATCGTATCTTCCGATTTGGTCAACATATTATCTTAATGTCTGCTACTATTGTTAATCCGGCGAAATTTGCTGAAACTTTAGGTATTAAAGACTATTACTTTATTGAAACTGCAACTACCTTGTCTGCTAAGAAGGCTCCTATTAAGTGTACATCTAAGTTTAGGCTCAATTATAAGAATAAAGAGCAGCTTTTGCCTCAGATGTGTAAGGTAGCAGGACAAATCTGTAACATGTATAAGGATAAAAAGGGCATTATTCATACCCATTCTATGGATATTTTGCGTTATCTTAAGGAAGAATTGGGTCATGATAAGCGCTTTTTGTTCCGTGAACAAGGTGTAGATAATGAACAAATACTTGAAATTCATAGTAATACGTCAGAACCCACTGTACTTGTTTCACCTTCTATGACACATGGTGTTGACTTGAAGGGTGATTTGGGCGAATTTCAGGTAGTTATGAAAGCTCCATTTCTTCCTCTTAATGATGAACGTGTAAAACGTAAGTTTGAAAACGATAAAGAATGGTATTCAGATGCAATGTTGTCTACTTTGGTCCAGATGTGTGGCCGTTGTAATAGAACTGCTTCAGATTATAGTGAAACGTATATACTTGATGGACTTATTCTTGATGCGGTTCTTAGAAATAAGGAAAAATTGCCCAAGTATTTCCTCGAAAGGTTTGTCTAAAATTTAAAACAGAACTATATCAAAATATCTGTAACAACAATTAAAATTATGAATTCTACTTACGAAAATTTGCGGGAATGTCTTGAAAAGCTAGACCGGGTTTCTAACTTTGACAATAAGTTGAAGATTTTTTCTGAGATACTTATAGAAGCAACAAATAATGATGCTCTTATGTCAGAAGCTAAGAATATTAATAACATTCTTAAGCAGTGTAAGAATAATAAACTCAGAGAAAATAATTTAAAATTTGTAAAATGGATTAGGGAAGCTAAAGATTCAAATAAATTTACTGCTTTTTACCAGTTTCAAGCCGGACTTTTCGGAGGATATCCCAAGGAAGAAGAAATTAGATTCTCACATTTTTGGGTTTCTTCTAAAAATAAAGTGCTTAATGCTATGTATATGAGCGATGGCGAAAAGGTTTATACATTTGATTTTGATGATTTTTTAATTGAAAATCCTCCTTATGAAGTTGAATGGGATAATGGACAACCTACTGTACATATAATTTCTTATTATGAAAATAATGGTAAAAAGGTAAAAGAACATCATCGTACATTTAAACTTTATTCTCGTAAAATTGTAAGAATTAACGTATAACTTTTTAAAATATAGAACAAAGATACATTATAATAATGACTTTTGATGAAACATATGTAAAAGTGCTTCAGCATATTATGGATAACGGTACCCGTAAACAAAATCGTACGGGTACCGATACTCTTTCTGTGTTTAATACACAGATTTGCGCTGAAGAAGATGCAGAAGGATATAATAATATCCCTCTTTCAAACCTTAGAAAGGTTTATTTTAAAGGCGCTTTGATTGAAGTGTTTTGGATTCTCGGCCTTCATATGAAGGATGAGCGTTATTCTAACCTTCCTCAGACAAATACTCAATATCTTCTTGACCATGGTGTAAAATATTGGCAGCCTTGGGCAAATAAAGATAATAATCTTGGGCCAGTATATGGCGCACAACTTGTAAATTGGCACGATTATAAGCTGGTATTTCCTGAAGATTATGATTATGGCGTCCACGGAGTTGAATATAAGAGCGTATATGTAAACCAGATTCAGAATATCATCGATACTCTTCGTACAAATCCCGATGATAGACGTCTTGTAGCAACAATGTGGAATCCTGCTAAGCTTTCTAAGATGGCATTACCGCCTTGTCATCATACAATGGAGTTTTATTCTCAGCCGACACCAGATGGTAAACGCGTATTGCACACCCGATGGATGCAACGTTCTTGTGATATGCCGATTGGTATTCCATACGATATGCTTTTGTATACTCTTCTTAATAAGATTGTAGCTTTGTGTACCGGACACATTCCTGGACATGTTTATGGACTTCTTGGTGATAGTCATATCTATGTAAACCAGATTGATGGTGTTAAAGAAATGCTTAATCGTGCAAATACGGACGAGTTTAAAGCATGTCCTCAGCCAAAAATCTACATCGAAGACCGTATTTTTGATATTATTACTGAAAAGGGTTGGTGTGATTTAAGCGATTTTAATATCGATGGCTCTGATTTTAAACTTGTTGAGTATAAACCTCTTGCAAAAATTGATATGCCAGTATCTGTATGATTAAACCGAGTACTAAAAAATTTAAATGTCCTCTTTGTGGAAGCACTAAATTGAATATTATCTGCATGATAGAGGCAGAAAGGAGGTTATTTGAGCCCATTTTTAAAAATGGTTATTTAACTTATTCAAGAGTAGGTTCATCGCTTTTAGATTGGGACGATTGTCCATCATATAGTTATACATATTGTTGTTATAATTGTAAACATAAATGGTATGATGAGGATTCATTAATTAAAAGTGGAGCATTCGGTACGATTATGGCATCTGAAATGCATGCTACATTTGATAGAACTCTTATTAAATCATTAGCAGATGAAGAAGGAAGAGATTTTGAAATAACTTTACATTAATTCAGAACTGAAATATATAAGAATTATGACTTTAAACGATTTTATTATTGATAATAATTGTAAGACTTTTAATGAACTTAAGGAACGCCTTTGCAACAAATATGCTGCTCTTAGAGTTAAGATGAAGGGAGTTGATTATAGTTATCTTTTTTCTCTTAATCCTAAAGTTGATAATTGCAATATGGACTGTTACTTATCAGATGAATGGCTTAAAACTATTAATAATGTAACAGCTTGCACATTTTTACACGAAATTAATGGTATGCGCATTGAGAGTATTGAACCTGTAACTAAGGATACTCTTGATGCTAAGGAAGTTGCTCTACTTTTTGCTCATGAGGCTAATGTATTTGATGATACATTTGATTTCCAGGTGAAATATGGTCTCATGTCTCGAGAAGAAATGTTTGAAAAGGCACCATATTTCATCGAAAAGGATAATTTGATGATGAAGATTGGTCATCTTAAGGAGGAACTTGCGGAAATTGAGAAGGCTGCTGAGAATGGTGACCTTACCGAGTTTGCCGATGGTATTATTGACCTTATCTATGTTGCAGCAGGACTTGGTAATCTTTGCCGATTGCCGATGAAGGAGCTTTGGAATGATGTTCAGAACTCTAATATGGTTGGTAAGGAGAGAGTAACATCTCTTGATAATGCAACAAAACGTGGTTCTACCTTTGATGTACGTAAGACAGATAAGTGGGTCGGTCCTCGTGGTGCAGATATTATTAAACATTTTTCACTCGGGAAGTAAATCTTCCCGATTTTTGTGATATAATATATACATATGAGTGAAACTGAACAAGAAATGGAAGTACCGGTACTTGAGATTGAGTTTGAAAACTTTCTTAAGTTGTGCGAAAGGATTAATTTAGTTGATTCTGGTGCATTTGCATCAATGCCTAATCATGTAAAGGTTTACGGTGATAGAGAAAAAACTCATATTAAAGACCTTGTTACTGAACTTATTAGCTATCAAGAAGAAGATAATAAGTGGCGTTTGCGTGAATTTAAGCTCCAGCCGATAGAAACAACTGATAATTACGTAAAAATTGAAGATAAAACCATCTATGATGCTTCACGTATTATCATTATTTCTCGAATGAATTCTATTTTTATTATTCCAGGAGAGAAATCTATTGCAGAAGGTAATTGTTTGCCAAATGAAATCATTCGTTTTACTAATTTAATATCTTCTCAGCTTTTCCTTCTTCGATTTACTGATGTAATGGTAGATGATAATAGTGGTTATGACCTTAAAGTTGATTATCTATTAATTGACAGAACTAAGGTAAAAGAAAATAATGAAGATTGAGATTACAGGTGATGTTTATGGTGTCGGTGATATTCACGGGGATACCAGCGTTCTCCGACTTTTAATTGAGTTTGAGGATATTACTGACTGTACATTGATCCTGTTAGGAGATATTGGTATTTGGAGATACCGAGATTATAAGCATTTCCTTAAGTTTGATAAGCTTTGTAAAGAGCGTAACATTATGTGTTACGCTCTTCGAGGTAATCATGACAATCCCGCCTTCTTTTATAAGCCGGAAGAGCAGTCCCCTATAGCAAAAAGGTTTTGGGATAAGTTTACTAATTTCAAAGTAATACCCGATTTAACTCGTATTGTAATAAATGGAGCTAACGGGATAGTTATCGGCGGTGCATGTTCTATAGACCGTTGTATACGACGCTCTTTTATCAGCGAGTATCGTCGTTATGGTAACCTTTATAAGCTCAATGACTGGTGGGAGGGTGAAACATTACCTAATACCAATGGTATTGATGAGAAATTTGACTTCATTTTGAGTCATACAGGTCCTCGTCCGCCTAAATGTCCGCCTCTTACTAAGGATAATTGTGTATTTTTCGAGCGCGATTACTTCTTAAATGACTATATTAATAGCGAAAATCAGCGTTTAGAAGAGATTAGAGAGCAATTTAAACCTAAAAGATGGTGGTTTGGACATTATCACATTAATCAAGCCTTTGATTTTATAGATACCAGATGTACTGTCGTAGATATTAATTATCTTACACCCATACGCATGTAACGTATGGGTGATTTCTTTTATAAATAATGTATTATGGCAGTATTAAAACCAATAGTTATAGACTTACCAACAAGAGGCAAATGTGCCATTGATTATATCGATTATTTCGATGAAGGTCAATATGGTCCAGATAAGCCCTTCTTTGTTAGCAGATTTGATGATTTCACTCAAGTTGCTAAGCAAATGAGAGCATGTTTGTCTCTTCAGGGTAATGAAAATAGTTTAATTCACTTTAAACGTGAACATATTGATGGTAAATGGGGCGAACCTTTAGTTATTGAAGCCGGAAATGAACCATATCCTTATCGTGCTCAATATAAAATTCGTTTCATGCTTCGTATTAAGTTCTATGGAGACTTTGGATACATCGATCTTGGTCAGAAATGGTCTCCAGAAGACGATCCAACTGAGACATATTACGTAGAAGCTAAGGATTTAGAAGTAGTAGATCGTTGCATGCTTTCTGAAGCTGATGCTAAAAGGATTTTAGAATATATTTTGAATGCTGAAGTTGAATCAGGTAAAACATTATCTCAAGTAGGTAAAGAACAATATGTACCTGGTGAAAATGGTGCAGCCGCTACTATTCAACCTTTGACTTCAGGGCCAGTTGCAGAAGCTCTTGCAGCTATTGAAAAAGAAAGAATGGCAACATATGTAGCTGATGCTAATTACGTTTTAAGTGATGGTGACGCATTACTTACAATTGAATAAATAATTTTGTATGGCAGACGAACAGATTAAAAACGCACCAGAAACTGACTCAAAGCCAGTTGTATCAGAAGAACAGAAGGCTAACATTATCAAAAAGATTATTGAATGTGTTAGCGCTGTTATGAAGGCAGCCTTTTCTAAAGGTGATGCTGACACAGTTTGGTATAAGAAAGGTCTTTATTATACCGCCGCTGGTATTCTTGCAGTAATCGTATATCTTTTTACATATCATGGTGTAGAGATTATTGATTGGCTTACTGCACTCGTCACAAGCTTATTCTAATAAAATAAACACAGATTTATTAAAAGGTTGTACCTATCAGGGTACAACCTTTTCTCATAAATAGTTTTTAGTATGATTTCTAAATGTCAAAATATAGTAATCAACAGAACGAAATTTTCCGATTTTGAGGAGTTTTATCCTGAAATTGACTCTACAGAAGGGTTAAAACTTGTTGGTTTTATAGAAACAACCGACTTGTGCACAGGTGAAACAATTAAAAAGAACGTTTCAGTTGATTATCCTAATGTTAATCCAGTTGCTAAACGTCCTGATAATCTTCTTATCGACAACCTTTATGGCAATTCTAGTTTTTGTATAAAAAATGTAGTTTGCAATGACGGTGATACGACTCTTACTAGATACACCGTTACTACTGATTTTGAAGGTGATTTAATTCAAATTAATAACCTTAATGATGATAGAGAAATTTTCAAAAAGACCGTTTTCTCATCAGGTTACTTAAATATCGGATTTACTAAGAATATTCCGTTTGGCCGTACTATTCAGGTTATCTTTAATAATTTCCCTGCTAGTGATTATGGTATTATTCTTCGTCAGGTTGATTATGATGAAGACAGTAATCATATTATTTCTGCAGGTTCTCCTGAAATTTTAATTGAAAAAGACGAACGTCTTGGTAATAATACATCAATTTTAATAACTTTCACACAATCTACTGAAAAGGGTACCGCGTCTGTTGCAGCAGGTTCTTCTAAACTTCATAAAGTAGTTGCTTCTGAAATACAAATACTTAACTAATATATGAGTAATAAATTTTACAAACCTAAGAATGAATATGGTGAGCTTCTCGTTGGACAGCCCGCTTTAGAGAAAGCTATTGCTGACTACAATGCAGCTGATAATAAAATTATTAATGATTATAGGGAAGCTGATGAACTTCTTAAAGCAGAGCTTATAGAAAAAATTGATAATGCTGATGCTGACATTAATGCTACAATTAGTAATCTTGAAACTAAGTTAGAAGCTGCTGATACAGAAATTAGAGAATCTATTCAATCTCTTGATAACAAAGTAGTAGCGGGTGATACAGAATTAGATAATAAGATTGATACCTTTAAAACTATTGCTGTAAAGGTTATTGAAAATGACTCAATAGAAAGTTATTTCCAGCAAGTTATTCAAAATAAAGAGATGACGCTTGAAGAGCTTAAAGTAGAGCTCGGGCGTACTGTTTATATTATTAAAGGTTCTGATGATAATATTAGCGGAAAAAATACATATGAAGAGTATATTTGTATAAATCCTGAAATTTTAGATGAAAATGGAAGACCTGAAATGGTTCGTCTCGGAGCTGTTGATTCAATCTTGGCTCGTTATGAAGACCCAACTAAAGGCTCTCGTATGGGTTCAGTAGAGTTAGTTCATAACCTTTACACTGGTGATGACGAGGTTTGGGGCAAATATTTTACTAGAGATTTAGAAGGCAACCATATTGAAGAACCTGTCCCTGGTAAAGCCGTTGCGCCATGCACATTACGTGCATTCTGGAAAGCAGACGAAGAACTTAGAAACGCTGATATTCGTATTGAAAATGAGTATAAAGAAGCTGATGAAGCGCTTAAATCCACTCTTGAATCAGCTGATACTCAGATTAGAAATGATTTTGGAGCTGCAGATACTCAGCTTAGAGCAGATTTTGAAGCAGCGGATGCTCAACTTACTGAAGATATTAATAATCTTAAGGCTGAAGATACCGCTCTTAGCAATAGAATTGATGCGATTAAAACTGAGTTGATGGGTACTACCGAAGCTGCTGACTACTCAGGTTCTCGTATTGATAAAATTGAAGAAACTATTGGTATCAGTGGTTGTCCAAAGTGCGGTAGAGAAGCATGTGACCATGATGACCCTACTAAAGACCAATGCACAATTTATTGTCGTCTTAAAGATATTGAAACTGATATTGTAGACTTAGAAGGTAATATCAATAACGAGCAGGAACGAGCAATTGAGCGTGAAGATGAAATCGAAACAACGTTAAGTAATGCTTTAACTGAAGAAAGTGAAAGAGCTGTTGAACGTGAAGATGAAATCAGTGAGGCTTTAATAGCTGAGGTTAATAGAGCAGTTGCACGTGAAAATGTCATCGAAAATAATTTAAATGCAGAAATTACTAGAGCCAAAGCAGCTGAAACTGTTTTAACTACAGATTTAAATAGCGAAATTGCTCGAAGTACATCAAAAGACGAAGAACTTACAGCTAGTATCAAAGATATTAATGATACAATCGGTACTCATGATTCTTCTTCTACTAAGACTATTTGGGAAACAATCGATGATAATTTTGCTAGTAGCACTGCTCTTACAGAAAGTAAGTTTACTGAAGCTAAAAACCACATTGATGCTAATAATAAAGCAATTGAAGATATTAATGGAACAATTGGCAGTCGTGGTTCTTCTTCTACTAAGTCTGTTTGGGAAACGATTGATGATAACTTTATCGAAAATAACGCCTTTACTGAAGAGAAATTTGACGAAGCCAAAGGATTTATTAATACAAATACCAATGATATTACTGCAATTAAGAGTGTTATAGGTGATAAGAATGCTTCTACTATTAATACCGATACACTTTGGGGTTCTATTAAGAAGTCTGCTGATGATATTTCCAATAATACTGCTAATATTTCCAATAATACTGCTAATATTGCAAATAATTTAGCGCAAATTACTATAAATGCTAATAGTATTAATACAACTAATAGCAGAGTTGATGCAGCTGAAACTGCAATTAGTAAACATACTACTGATATTTCTGCTCTTGATGAAAGATTAACTAGTGCTGCAAATAGTATTACAGCTCATAGTGGTGAAATTACTACAATTAAAGAGACCCTTGGTACTCATAGTAGTAGTTTAAGTTCTCACGGTGAAAGTTTAGATAAGGCCAAAAATGATATTACTGAAATCAATGAAGCAATAGCTACAATTAATACTAAATTGGGTGATACTGATGCTGCTGCAACAGGTTCCTCAATATGGGCTGCTATCAATGATGCAAAAAATAATATCACTTTACTTCAAACTAATAAAGCTTCTAATGGAGAACTTAATGAAGTTAAGGAAGAACTTACAGATGAGATTACTGCTATTGGAAATTCTCTTGGCGAAAATAAAAACCCTGAGTACCCAAATAGCGCATGGTCTTATATAGTAAGTCATGATGCAGCTATTAATAGCGATAGTGGTATTTTAAATCGTTTATCTGCTATTGAATCAAACGTTGATACTAAGGCTGCTTCTTCTGATTTAAATGCTTCTAATACCAGAATTAATGAATTAGAAACCGCTAAACAGCAAATCGAAGGCAACATTAGCGATATTAATAATAATATTACTTCATTAAGTGAAAGAATTGGTGAGGTAAATGATAGTTTAGCTGCTCAGATTTCTACATTAGAAAGCCAAGTAACTACATTAAGTACTCAGCCTGGTGTTGCGGTTATTAACTGTGGATTAACATCAGTAGTAGAAAATGGTGATGTTTGGAGTAACTCAACAACCATTTTTGCTAGCTCACTTATCAACTTCCTTCCTAATGTTACTGATGCAAAGAATGTTAATTTCGCTGTAACTTCTGTACGTTATACCACTGATGATGCTAACGCACCAGGTGAGCAAATTACACCTGAAATTCTTTATTATGGTGGAGTTACTAATGATGAAACTAATAACCGCAGTGCTGTTATTACATTTAATGACTTCCAGCGCAAACCACAGTCACTCATTGTAACTATTACATATTGGGAAGAAAATTCAGTAATTAATCTTTAATTTTTATACCTAATACTATGGCAAAAACTAAAATTCCCCTTACATATACAGGTTCTAGCACTGAAGATCTTTACGTCTTAGCACTCCGAAAGGGTAAGGAAGTTAAGCTCCGAGTAAAGGAGCTTAACTGCCATGGTGGTATTTTAACAGAAGGAATTGTACAAGATACCACAACTTATCCAGATGAGGATGCTCTTAAAGATGCTGCTACAGTTCCGGGGCAACTTACAAATGGTACAATTTATACCACTACTGATGAAAATAATAACAAAGTAGATTATATCTATTATAATGATAAGTTATCCCCATTATCTGGCGTTAGTGATGAACCAGGAACTGTTGTAAATGGTCTTGAATTTGGTGCAACATATGAGTCTCTTGACAAACTAGTAGAAGCTAAAAATTTAAATTTATTATCAACTAAGAAAATTTACACAGTTAATGATATTGGCACTATTGAGCAATATATTCTTCATAAAGGCAATTTAGTTCAGATTGCAGGTGCTCTTAATGAAATAGTTGCAGGTTCTACCGATAATGAGTCTGAAGTCTCTTCAGTGGTTGAAGACGAAGATGGCATAATTGATTACAACCTTACTGAACTTAAGAATGGTGATTATAGATATAAAAATCATTCCAATCTTAAAACCGTATATTGCGATATGCCTAATTTAGTTTCTGGTGTTCAAATGTTCTATGGCACCTCTCTTGAACATTTTTGTGGCAGTCTCTACTCTTTAGAAGATGGTACACATATGTTTAGCAAGGGATGTAAATTAGACCTCGACTCTATCTATAATATAATAGATGGTCTTAAAGAAGTCGAATTTGGCGCTCATCAAATTAATATCGGTTATAATAGTGAAAAGGTAACCGCAAGTCAATTAGTTGAAATAACTGAAGAACTTAATCAAAAAGGATGGAATGTAATATGGCATAAAGACGGCTCATTATCTATCCAATAAAGTTTAAATAAAAATATCAGGTTTATGACTCGAGTGAGCCAGACCTACACACTAAACAAAAACATTTTCTAAAAATTATGGCTAAAAATTATACTACTAAAACATCCGCCCTTAAGGCGACTACAATTGATGTTCGTAACATTGAAGCTACGGGTACTATTGATGCCACTAATGTTGAAGCTGATACCCTCAAGGTTGGAGGCAAGGACATTATGGAAGCTATCGATGAAGCTTCTGACGCAGCTGCTGCCGCTGCTGGTATCGTTGTTGAGCGTGACCTTAACGCTGACTATGACTCCGCTGATGCTGAAGAAGTTATCGCAACAAAGATTCAGAACATGAAGTTCTTTGGTGAGTACGTCAATGTTGTTGATAATAAGGACGGTTCCGTAAGTCTTTATTTCGGTAAGAACAACAACCCTGACGAGTTCTCCACTGTTACTGCTCCTAGTGGTACTGCTATGTACACATATGTAGATAACGGTTCTGACTATGCTCTCGGTGCTGCTCCTGCTGGTAATGGTAATACATATGCTCACTGCCAATCAGGTGGTTCTGAAACTGTTTACGCAGGTTCCAGCTCAACTGATATCACTATTCCTAACAAAACTTCTACAGTTAAAGTTGAAGCAGTTGATAACTCAGGTAATACAATCGCTTCTGCTGAGACTGCAGTTATTGATGGTTCTCAGGCAACTGTAACTGCTACTAATGGTGGTATTACTATTAACGTTACTAACATCCACCTTAATACTTCTGATGATGCAGCTGAAGGTATGACTCCTGGCTTCATTCGTTGTAAGGTTTCTGCTACTCTTACTAATGCTACAATTATGCCTAAGGGTGGTTTCTATAAGGTTAAGATGACCGTTGCAGGTAAGTCCAATACTAATGGCACAGGTATGTTCATCTATACTTCTCCTGCAGTTGATCCATCTATTGAAGAAGTAACTGCAACATATGCTTCTACCGGTACTAAGACAGTTTCCGGTATTACCTATGATAGCGCTGCTAAGGTAACTGTTAATGTAACAGGTATTGAGAATACTCAATGGATGGCTACAAAGAATCTTAACCGTATTACTGTAAGTGACAACTCTAATGGTCGTCTCGTTGATATTGGTGATGTCACAGTTGCCAACTTATCTGCTGCTAATAACACTGATAAGACTAAGAAGAATGCTGAATTCTCTTACTCTAAGGAAGTTACATTTACTGCTTCTCATGATCCTGCTGTTATGAGCGGTTCTTATACAGCTACTCCTTATAAGCCACTTGATGGTTCTGCTCTTGCATCTGCTGCAAAGTCTGGTTCTTTCGCCGGTACTCGTTACCTCTGGAATGGTGCTGAAGGAACTGAAAATGATGCAACTTCTAGCTTCCACGTTGATGGTAAGCGTCTTGCTTATACAGTTCTTACAGATGGCAGTGGTAATGTAACAGGTCTCAACCTTGATACAACTGCCGAGTATGACAGTGATAATCTTCTTACAACTGATTATCCTCAACAACTTCTTGTTCAGGGTGGTTACTTGAAGCATCCAGGTGGTGCTAATATGGACGTAACAGGAACATATAACTCCACCAATTGCACAGGTACTCGTTACTGGACTAAGTTGATTAAGGTTGGTTCTTCTGCTGACTCTAAGACAATATTCACAGTTACTGGCTCTAACCTCATCGGTTCAGGAGTAAAGATTTGGGCTGTTTGTGCTAATACTGATGCTACCGCTACCGCTGGTGAGAAGTCACTTCTTATCAATGCTCTTAGTTCTGGTGGTGGTTTTGCTAAATCTGTAAGTAATACTTCACTTAGCGTTGAAATCCCTGGTGGTCAGATGACATGTAAGCAAAACTCTTGCTTCTATCTTGTAGTTCAGCTTCCTGCAGCTTCAACCGTTAAACTTGGTGCTATCACAGTTGCGTAATTCTAACTTAAAAATAATTAAATTATGGCTACATATATTAATAATAACGTAAAATTTCATGGCTTCTCTAAGTCACCTGTTAGCGGTGATACCACTCTCGGTGGTGCAGTGAACCCATCAGGACATACTATTACAACCTCTCAGGTTCGTTCTCAAGATATTCCTGCTTTCCTTAATACTTTCCAGGGTACTGAAACACAAGCTCGTACATGGCTTTCTACTAACTATGCGGAACCTGCTCATAACGACATCGCTTATTATGGTGGTGAGTTCAAGGCTGGTTTTTCTACCCCTAAATGTTTGAAGTATAATGCTAATACTACATCTTGGGAAAAATTTGATCTTGTAAATGCTAGCACACTTAGAAATGCTGACGACCAAGACGTAATTGCAGTTCACCAAAATTGTTCAACAGTTTTCGTTGACGGTGGTAATAATGCTGCTACTAACTCTAACAGATGGTCTCTTTTCGTAAAGAAAGCTGATGGTTCTATTCTTGACCACTTCGTAGCATCTACTGATAAGATTGCCGGTGGTATGCCTTCTCTTGGTTATAACGCTCTTGTTCTTTGGAATGGTGCTGCTATTGACGAAGGTGAACTTGATGCAAACTACGTAGGTAACACTTTCGCGGGTATTGTTCACCTCAACAAACAGTATAATACTGGTGATGATGCAAAGTTCAAGGTAACCTGCTTTGAATACATTGGTGAAAAACTCGATAAGAAAGTAGCTGACCTTACTGAAGCTGTTTTCGGTGGAAATACAGGTGGTGAAGACCTTTCTCTTGCTCAGAAGGTTGCTAATAACACAACTGCTATTAGTACTCTTAATGCTAATGCTTCTACTCCTGGTTCCGTAGCTCATTCCGTTGCTGCTGGTGTAAGTGAAGCTAAGGCTTATACTGATACTGAGGTTGCTGATGCTAAGTCCGAAGCTATTGCTGATGCTACTGGTAAGATTAATACTCTCGGCAGTAACTCTCTTGCTCAAACTTCCACTGGTTCCACTCAGGTAACTGTTACAACTGCTGGTACAGTTGCTTCAGGTCTTACTTCTATCACTGTTAGCACTTCTGATATTGCTTCTGCTTCTGAACTTTCTCAGTTGAAGTCTAAAGTTGAGCAACACCTTACTGATGCTGCAGGTAAGCTCGAAATCAGTGTAGTTGACGCACTTCCTACAACTGGTGAAGCTGGTAAGATTTACCTCGTTCCTAACGAAGAGTCCGCTGATAAAAACGTTAAGGATGAATACATCTGGGTAAATGGTGCTTGGGAACTTATTGGTTCCACTCAGATTGACCTCAGCGCATATGCTACAACTGAATCTGTAACTACTGCTATTAATACCGCTAAGACTGAAATTCAGGGTACAACTGATGGTCTTGCTACTCGTATTGGTACTCTTGAAACAGCTGCTCCT
>JAZSCN010000004.1:0-59758 GCA_045602925.1 Oscillospiraceae bacterium
AGAGAAACCTTGCACTCGATGTTTTCTACGAGTGGTGCAGTGTCAGGGTAAGGCTTGATGTTCGGACCACGGAGAATTTCAACGCTGTCCATTTCTTCTTCAGAAGCAGGAAGTGCAATCATATTGTCATTGATTGTAAAATGCTCAGGCATCTTGAACTCAGGCATATCGCCAAGTGTTCTTGGGTCTGTGAGGTAGCCTGTAAGAGCCGATACAGCAGCAGTTTCAGGAGATACAAGATAAATCTGTCCGTCCTTAGTTCCGCTTCTGCCTTCAAAGTTTCTGTTAAAGGTTCTGAGCGAAACGCCCTTTGAGTTAGGCGACTGTCCCATGCCGATACATGGTCCGCAAGCCGATTCAAGAATTCTTGCACCTGCGTCAATCATAATAGAAAGTGCACCATTCTGTGCAAGCATATTAAGAACCTGCTTAGAACCAGGAGCGATACTAAGTGAAACATCAGGGTGAACTGTCTTGCCCTTTAGAATGTGAGCAACCTTCATCATATCCATAAATGAGGAGTTTGTGCAAGAACCAATACATACCTGGTCAATCTTAAGCTCGCCGATTTCCTCAAAGTTCTTTACGTTGTCAGGTGAATGTGGACATGCAGCCTGAGGAACAAGAGTAGAAAGGTCAATCTTAACCTCTGCGTCATAAACAGCATCAGCGTCAGCAGAAAGCTCCTGCCAAACATCGGCTCTGTCCTGTGCCTTTAAGAATTCAAGAGTAATTTCATCAGAAGGGAAGATAGATGTAGTAGCACCAAGCTCTGCACCCATGTTAGTAATTGTAGCTCTTTCAGGAACAGAAAGTGTCTTTACGCCCTCGCCGCAGTATTCAATAACCTTGCCAACACCGCCCTTAACAGAAAGACGACGAAGAACTTCAAGGATAACGTCCTTAGCAGCAACCCATGGCGAAAGCTTGCCGGTAAGCTCAACCTTAACAACCTCAGGGCAGGTGATGTAGTAAGCACCGCCACCCATCGCTACAGCTACGTCAAGTCCGCCTGCACCGATAGCAATCATGCCGATACCACCGCCTGTAGGTGTGTGCGAGTCAGAACCGATAAGTGTCTTTCCCGGAACACCAAATCTTTCAAGATGTACCTGGTGACAAATACCATTACCCGGTCTTGAGAAGTAGATGCCGTGCTTCTTTGCAACTGAACCGATAAAACGGTGGTCGTCTGCGTTTTCAAAGCCCGACTGAAGTGTGTTGTGGTCTATGTAAGCAACAGAGCGCTCTGTCTTTACTCTCGGAACACCAATAGCCTCAAATTCCAGATAAGCCATTGTGCCTGTAGCGTCCTGTGTAAGTGTCTGGTCAATTTTAATTCCGATTTCGTTGCCCTTGATAAATTCGCCGTCAACGATATGAGCCTTTAAAATCTTTTCGGTAAGTGTAAGTCCCATCTTGTATCATATCCTTTCAAAATCAAATACACTATTATTTTATATCAAAATCGCATATTTGTCAACCATTTAACAATCACTTGCGATATAAAAATATAAACCTCAAAAATTTGCAATAAAAGTACCAAAATACCCCTTGACAAATTAATATAGTAGTGATACAATAACATCGTCAGATTGTTATTATAGCGTTTTTAAGCGCAAATTTATATGAGAGGAGGGCGGACATGATGACAAGAATGTTTGATTTTTACAGTAATATTTTATCACGTTATACTGTCTTGACTGCGAATGTCCGTACCTTTGCCTAAAAATTAGTACTGACATTTGTGTGAATTTTAGCGTCTTGGCATTGTAATGTGCTAAGGCGCTTTTGTGTCTTATGAAGCAGAAAGGAGAATTATGAAGTACTTTGACGTCCTGCAAAATGAAGTTTCAATAGAGCTTGAAAAACGTGGAGTGCAGGTTAACGAGCTTATGTATTGTGTTAAGGCAGACCTTGATAAAGAAGGCTGCTATTACGACGTGTATATAACCTTTACAAAGCAAAGACTTAGCGTGCTAAGTGGCTATGAGCTGTACGGAAAGCCAAAGAAAAGACGAAGCCTGCTTGTAGGCTTTGAAACAAAGGAATACTCAGAGTATGAGCTTTCCTCTATAAAGAAAATGTATGTTGATAGGTATCAGCATACAGCACGTCTTATGATTGAGGATGTAGATGGTAATGAATTTCCTGTTGCAAGGTTTTCACTGGGCTTTTCAGATAAGTTTGAAAAGTTCTGCCAAAGGGTTAACCATACAGTAAACGGCGAACCTATAGACGATAGATTGCTGGAAGCTGTAAAAACCCATTGCGAAATTTGTGGCGAGCGTTTTCCTGACCCTAACAGACCGGTCTGTCCGTTTTGCGTTGATAAGCATAGCGTGTTTAAAAGACTTTTCTCAATGTTTAAGGATTTCAAGCTTGAGGTCTTTTTGATACTGATGACACTTGTTATAGCTATGGCACTCTCTGTAGTTGCACCGGTGTTTAGCGCCCAGATGTTTTATGATGACGTGTTGACTGAGGGCGGAAGATATTACGGAAAGGTGCTCGAAATCGTACTGCTGATTGTCGCCGTAAATATTCTTTCGATGATTTTAAGAGTTGTATCAGGCGTTATAACATCGAGAATAGTTCCAATGGTAATACATAAGCTTAGAGTAAAGATTTTCTCATCATTACAAAGCCTCTCGCTCGACTTTTTCACAAGTAAGCAAACCGGTTCACTTATGTCCAGAGTCGATAGAGATAGCCAAAACGTGTATTGGTTCTTTGTAGATATCGTGCCGTACGGAATTATGAATTTAGTTCGAATGCTCGGTATCGCAGTTATTATGACAATCATAAGTCCTGTGCTTGCAGTTAGCGTAATACTTACTATCGCTGTAATTCATATTGTCCAAAGCCGATTTTATAAGAATCAGAGAAAACTCTACAGAAAATTCGATATAGCTACAAGAAGCGCTAATTCTGTGCTTTCTGATGTTATGAACGGTCAGCGTGTCGTAAAGGCCTTCGCAAGAGAAGACGACGAGTCTAAGCGATATAACTCTAAGAATGAGGAAGCATATAAGGTGAACCTTCGAATTAACGGCAGAATGGCTAATACAATTCCGTTTATATGGTCAGTCTGCAGAGTCGTTAACCAAGGCGTTTTCTGCCTCGGTGCCTTTATGGTAATAAAAGGATATATTGCCTTTGGTGCTCTTACAGCACTTGTCTCATATACAAATATGACCTACGAGCCGATAAATTTCTTTACATGGATTGGCGACCGTTGGGCTAGATGTATGGACGCAGCATCAAGAATGTTTGAGATTATGGACTCTGAGCCAACAGTAAAAGAGTCTAAAAATCCTGTCCGTGTCGGCGAACTTAAGGGAGATATCGAGCTTAAGAATGTAAGCTTTGAGTATGAAGCCGGAATTCCTATCATCAAAAATCTTTCCCTTAAAGTAGAAGCAGGTCAGATGTTCGGAATTGTCGGAAAAACCGGAGCAGGAAAGTCTACTATTATTAACCTTATTGCAAGACTCTATGACGTAACAGGTGGAGAAATTACAATCGACGGTGTCCCGATTAGAGAGCTCTCATTTGAGGATTTACGAAGAAATATCGGTATAGTGTCGCAGGAAACATACCTGTTTATAGGCTCTGTCGCAGATAATATCCGATATGCTAATCCCGATGCTACAATGGAAGAGGTAATCGAAGCTGCAAAATCTGCCCACGCACATGAGTTTATCACTAAGCTTCCTGAGGGTTATAACACAATGATTGGCGAGTCTAATGTGTCGCTTTCCGGTGGCGAAAAGCAGCGAATCTCTATCGCAAGAGCTATTATCCAAAAGCCTAATATATTGATTTTGGACGAAGCTACTGCCTCTATGGATACAAGAACAGAGAGAAAGATTCAGACTGCTATAGATGAGCTTAAAAAGGGTAGAACTATTATCTCTATTGCCCACAGACTTTCAACTCTTAGAGATGCAGATATGCTCTGTGTTATCGAAAACGGTGAGATGAAGGAAATCGGCACCCACGATGAGCTTATACACAAGAAGGGCAAGTACTTTGACCTCTATAAACTACAATCACAAGCACTAAAGTTTATTAACGACTAAGGAGTGAAAGCTATGTCACATATAATCGAAAGCTTCGAAGCTGATAAGCTTACAATACTCGATTGTTCAAAGCTCTTGTTTTCTAAGGAAGAAAGCGGATATATGACGCTCAGACTTGGAGAAAAAACCTATAAAAAGGTTAACCTGACAAGACTACAGCCGTTTTATGAAAAGGAGCTGTATATAAGCGTGAATTTCGAGGACGAGGAAAAACAGTTTTACGAAATCGGCGTAATCGAGGATATAAAAAAGCTCCCGAAGGAGCAGTATGAGCTGGTAAAAAGCTTTCTTGAATATAAGTATTATATGCCTGAGATTACAAAAATCCATTCGATAAATGAAAATATGCGAGGCTCACTTTTCGTCAAGGCAGAAACAACAGCCGGAGCAAAAACTATCTGTATACGTGACTGGTATACAAACTTTAAGCTCATAGGTGGAAAATATCTGTATGTCTGTGACGCTGACGGAAATAAGTATTTCTGTGATGACGTTGAAGAAAAGTTTGATAAAAAAAGTATCGCAGCAATGGAAATGTTCACATAATACCCCGAAAGGAAAAATATATGAATCTTAAAACAGCATTTCCGAAAGGTGTAAAAGAGGATAGCGTAATTTTTTCATTACCGTATGACCTTAATACAGACGGCAAAAGAGTTTGTGGTCATACCTGCATTGATGACAGCGAAATCGTAATCTATCTTGATGATAAACCGATTTGTCGCTATTATATCGATGATTTTTCTGAATTTAAATGCGAGAAGAATTACGGCTCTTCCAGCCTTATCGGAATTAGAAAGGACGAAACGCAGGTCTGTTTTTGTGTGTTCAGACAGCAGGAGTTTCTGCGATATGCAGAGCTTTCTAAGCTTCTTGATTATTATGCAAGAACAGGTAGACTTATAACTGAAACAGACGAGGACGAGCCTGTGTGCGAAAAGTGTGGTATTGCACTTGACGGCGCAAGCGAGTGTCCGTTTTGTGCACAGAAGAGCAAGCTCTTTATAAAACTTATAAAAAGAGTTGCCCCATACAAAATGTATTTCATAATCGCAGTGCTGTGTACTATTTTTGAGCAGTGCGTGTGGATTATTGTGCCTAATATTTCAAGGCTTATTATCGATGATTATGTCGTGCCTAAAAATACTGATTGGCAAGGGCTCATATTCCTGTCAATGTGCCTTATTGGGCTCGTAGCGTTTACCTGTATTCCTAACAGAATCAATATGAAGTGTAGCTTTAAGGTCGCTCTCAATATGGGCAAGGACCTTAGAGAAGAAGTCTTTGCTAAGTCGGAATCGCTTTCTATGTCAGCAGTTACAAAGAAAACTGCAGGCGAGCTTATAAGACGTGTTTCTGGCGACGCAGCAAAGCTCGAAGACTTTGTTACTACCAACGGTAAGGATTTAGTAGTCGATATGATATCGCTTGTCGTTCTTATCGTAATTATCTGTTGCATGAACTTTAAGCTCGCTATGCTTGTTTTACTGCCTATACCTATAGTGTTTTTGCTTGTAGATAAGCTCTTTCACACTATGGCTAAGCGTTATACAAGAGTTTGGCGAAATATGACCGAGCACGATTCAATCCTCCATGACTTGCTTAACGGAATCAGAGTAATAAAGTCCTATGGCACAGAGGTTAAAGAAATCCAAAAGTATTCTGCATGCTCACTAAAAGCTGCTAAGGCAAGCGTCAGAGCTGAAATTGTATGGTATCTTACAATCCCATTCTCTGAGCTCGTTATGACTATAGGAAACTTCCTTGTTCTCTATTTCGGAGGAAGGCTAATTATAGACGGCGGATTAAGACTAGGCGAGCTCGTGCAGTTTACAACCTATGTTTCAATGCTCTATGAACCAATAAGACGTTCAATACATATCCCTAAGCAGCTTGCCGATGCAGCTGTTTCAGCCAGCAAGGTTTTTGAGGTGCTAGAGGATAAGAACGGCCTTAAAGAATCTCAAAATCCTGTCGAGCTTGATATAAAGGGCGACATCGAATTTAAAAATGTTTACTTTGGCTATAGAGAGTACGACCCTGTTCTTAAGGATATTTCCCTTAAAATAAATAAGGGCGAAATGGTAGGTATCGTAGGACATTCAGGTGTCGGAAAGTCAACACTGATAAATCTCATTCTAAGGCTCTATGACGTAACCGGTGGCAGCATCCTTATCGACGGTACGGATATAAGAGAGCTTTCGCAGAAAAGCCTGAGAAGTCAAATCGGAGTAGTACTCCAGGAAACCTTCCTTTTTGACGGCTCGGTACTTGAAAACATCTGTTACGCAAAGCCCTCTGCAACCTTTGAGGAGGTAATAAAAGCAGCCAAGATAGCCAATGCCCACAGCTTTATTACTAAGCTTCCTGATGGATATAATACAAGAGTAGGTAACAAGGGCTATCAGCTTTCTGGTGGCGAACGTCAAAGAATTGCAATTGCAAGAGCAATTCTCCATGACCCTAAGATAATTATTTTAGACGAAGCTACGGCATCTCTTGATACAGAAACCGAAAAGCAGATTCAAGAAGCTCTGGGCAGACTTATAAAGGGTAGAACAACAATAGCTATTGCCCATAGACTATCTACCTTGTCCGAAGCTGATAGACTTATAGTTCTCGATAAGGGCAGGCTCGCTGAATTTGATACCCACGAAAATCTGATGCGTAATAAGGGCGTGTATTATCGTCTTGTTATGGCACAAAGACAAACAACAAAAATGAAGCAGGCATAAATATAACGCTGACGGAAAATCTATCTGTCAGCGTTATTTTTATCATAAAAGTGGGGTATATATTCTGTCTTGGCAGATGACTTGCATTGAATGTACCACCTAAAGCCGTGCTCTTCAATAGAATCCAGTACCTTTTCATATTCAAAGGTTGTAAGCTTTCTGTCTATCTCCGGGTGAAGAGAGCTTTTAAATACCGGCGTATACTGGCTCATAATGCTAAGGAGTATTTCGTCACTTGCGTATCTGTGCTTTAAATAATTCATTATCGCAATCGAATCGTTCCTGTGAGAGGGAAGAACCAGATGCCTTACCATAACTCCTCTTGTGAGCGAATCGCCTTCAAATGTAGGCTTTCCGACCTGACGCAACATTTCGTCAATAGCCTTTGTTGCGACCTCGAAATAATCACTCGCAGACGAGTATTTCTTAGATATTTCTGAAGAGTAGTATTTAAGGTCCGGTAGGTATATGTCAATATATCCTTCAAGCGAGCGTATCGATTGAACACTCTCATACCCACCACAGTTGTAGACAATTGGAATTGTAAGCTTCTTGCGAACTAGGTCTATTGCTTCTTTTATGTGTGGGATAAATTGAGTGCCACTTATAAGATTTATATTGCAAGCGCCCTTGTCCTGAAGCGACAGCATTATATCTGCAAGCTCATTAGCATCAATTTCATAGCCTTTGCCTTCTTGCGAAATCGCGTGGTTTTGACAAAAACAGCACCTTAAAGTGCATCCTGAAAAGAAAATAGCCCCACTTCCGCTTTTAGTGCAGATGCAAGGCTCCTCCCATAAATGCAGGTCAGCCCTGGCAATCCTAAGCTTGTCACTTTCTTTGCAAAAGCCGGTAGCTACAGTTCTGTCAGCACCGCAATTTCTCGGGCAAAGCCTGCAATTTTTATATAAGCTATTCATAAAACTCACAACCGTTTTCAAGTGGCACGCAAACTCTCGCAAATGATAGCTTGTCTGCCATTTTTTTATAGCAAGCCGTAGCAAGTTTTTCGTCATCAAAAACTGCATATACAGCCGAGCCACTTCCCGTCATAATTGAAGCTAAAGCACCACACTCTATAAGGTCTCGCTTTATAGATTCAATTTCACTGAGCCCACTTGCATATTCGAGTGCATTGAAAAGTCTGTCACAAATACCACGAAGGTCGTTTGTGTTAAAAGCTTCGCAAATTCCTTCAAAGTCGCTTTTTTTAGGTGACGGCATATTATCATAAGCCGCAAAAGCCTTTGGCGTACTTACAGAAATTGAAGGTTTTACAACAACAATATGACAGTCCGGCATAGATTTTAATGTAGTGAGCTTTTCGCCAATGCCACCACAAATCTTACATCCACCTACAATGCAAAACGGAACATCAGCACCAAGCTTCTTGCCAATATCCAAAAGTTCAGCTACAGACATGTTTGTGCCAAACATCTTGTTAAGCCCTAAAAGCGTAGCGGCACAGTCAGAGCTTCCGCCTCCCATTCCGGCCATAGAAGGAATAACCTTATTAAGCTCAAAGTGAAGTCCCTCATTTATGCCGTGATGTTCAAGAAAGGCTTTTGCAGCCTTTATAACAAGATTTCTTTCGTCACAAGGCACGCCCTCTGTGTCACAACAAAGAGTAAGCTCGTTATTATCTTGCTTTGTTATTTTTAGAGTGTCATAAATTGATACAGAGTGCATTATGCTGGAAAGCTCATGATATCCGTCACTTCTCTTACCAAGAATGTCAAGCGTGATATTGAGCTTTGCTGGTGCCTTTACTGTAATGCTATCCATTGTTCTTTATATCCTCAATGAATTTTTCGATTCTAACCATAGCTTCCTTAAGATGCTTTAGTGAATAAGCGTAGGAAATACGGATGTATCCCTCTCCACTATCACCGAAAGCACTGCCCGGAACAGTTGCAACCTTTTTTTCATAAAGAAGTCGCTCGCAGAACTGTTCGCTTGTAAGACCTGTGGATTTTATGCAAGGGAATACATAGAACGCACCCTCAGGATTAAAGCAGGTAAGACCAAGACGGTTAAACTCGCTTACGAGAAAACGTCTTCTCTTGTCGTATTCAGAGGTCATCTTCTTTACATCACCATCGCAGGAATTGAGCGCCTCAACAGCAGCATTTTGGCTAACGTATGGACTGCACATAATAGCATATTGATGTATTTTTACAATCTGTGATACAATCGGTGCAGGCGCTGCAACATAACCAAGTCGCCAACCGGTCATAGCATAAGCCTTAGAAAAACCGTTTACAAGAATAGTCCTCTCCTGCATACCTTCAAGCTGTGCAATAGAGAAGTGCTTTCTTCCGTAGGTGAGCTCAGAGTAAATTTCATCAGAAAGCACGATGATATTTGTACTCCTCAAAAGCTCTGCAATAGGCTCTAAATCCTCTTTTGTCATAATTGCACCGGTAGGGTTATTAGGGAATGGCAGTATAAGAAGTTTTGTCTTTTCTGTAATCTTTCCCTTGAGGTCATCAACGGTAAGCTTGAAGTTGTTTTCGATCCTTGTTGGAACAGGTACAGCTACACCACCGATAAGTTCAACAAGTGGAGCATAGCAAACAAAGCAAGGCTCAACCACAAGCACCTCATCGCCCGGGTCAATTAAGCTTCTTAGCGATATATCAATAGCTTCAGAACCGCCAACAGTGACAATTATTTCCTTGTCCTTGTTGTAAGAAAGCCCCTGCTTTTTCATAAGATTTTCCGAAATAGCAGTAAGAAGCTTGTCTAGACCTCTGTTAGGGCCGTATACAATCTGTCTTCTTTCAAGAGTCTCAATAGCAGCCTTTCTTATTGCCCAAGGAGTAGAAAAGTCAGGCTCACCAACGCCAAGACTGATAACATCCTTCATTTTACCGGCAATATCAAAGAACTTTCTGATACCCGAGGGCTTCATATCCTTGACTCTTGACGACAGAATCTTATCGTAATCAATCACGGACAAACCAAGCCCCTTTCGTCATTTTCATCATCACACATAGCAAGACCATTGTCCTTGTATGTCTTGAGTACAAAGTGTGTTGCAGTCGATACAACACCATCAATCGTAGCCAAGTGCTTTGAAACAAAGCTTGAAATAACCATAAGATTTTCGCCGATAATGGTAATGCCAATGTCGAATGCGCCGGACATAAGTGTTACGCCCTTAACTTCATCAAACTGTGAAATAAATCTAGCAATATCATCAAAGCCTGTTCTTGCCTGAGGTGTAACCTTAAGCTCAATGTATGCAGTAACAAGGTTTGGGTTGATTGCAGTATAATCTATGAGAGTGGAGTAACCTTTAATAACTCCGTCACTTTCAAGCTGTGCAATTTCGTCGGCGACCTCCTGCTCGGTCTTTCCAAGCATAACCGCAAGCTCAGCGTTACTTGTGCGTGCGTTCTTTTCAAGAAGTTCGAGTAGTTCGTTCATAATAAAAGCCTCCGTAATAATAAAATTTCAAGCAGTTTTCCTGCTTATCATATAATTATACATTTTTGTGGTCTTAAAGTCAATATTTTACAGTAGCTTTTTTAAAGCACAGCTCAAAAATGTACTTGCAAAAAGATAGGGAATTGTGTATAATATATTTAGCTTTTGAAATTAGTGAAAGGAAGGTGCAGGATATGTTTCTAAAAAGAGCACTTACAGCCATGCTCTGCCTTAGCCTTACAGCAGCCATACTTTCAGGCTGTGATAAGAATGATACCAGCTCAACTACGACTACCACAACAACGACATCAGTCGATGGTATAAGTCCGGTTGTAGAGCAGGAGTACGAGTATTCCTTCCCAAGCTTTTTGGAGAATAAGGACGCAATATCACTGTTCAGTAATCTCACATATTCCAGCTTTGACGCTAGAAGTGCCTCATCTCCGGTAACAGAACAGCCTTTTGAGAATGCCGAATGTGAGAACTCTTTCCTTAACGGAACTTATTATAGCTATAAGAGCGATAACAAGAGAGGCCTGCTTGATAGCGAGGGTAACGTTCTTTTGTCAGCTGGCTATAGCGATATAGTTATGATTAGACCTGATACATTTTTGCTTACTAACGAAGCAGGCGACGAGAAATATGCCTTCGTCGGTGAAAACGGCATCGTAACAACAGAAGAAGACGGAAAGAACAACTGGTTCACACTTGCCGAGCCACTCAAGATTTCTCAAACCTCTGATAACGAAGCCAGCACTGTTTCGTATTACTTGGAAGCAGCAAACGGCAAGGTAGTCTATGATAAGTATTGGGATGTCCTGGAGCCTGTAACACTTGATACAGCAGGCGTTGCATCATATAGTGCATATCTTGGCGATGCCCATTACTATATAGTCTTCGATAAGTATTATAATTACAAGATTTACGAAGGCTCTTATGCACTTGTCGAAGTTTTTGTCGATGGCAAGTTCGGCTCCTGCTATATTCTTAGTATCGAAGACCTAAATGAGATAAGCAGCATGATAGATAGCTTTGGTAACATCAGTGGTACAAAACCATCACCAACTTCAGAGGATATAGACTATGTGAAGTTCACCTTCGGCAATACTCCGGGTAATAAGTCTGCTATAACAATCTCTGCCGACGGCTTTGTCTATATAGAGGCAATCGGCTCTGAAGACGGTATCTATAAAAAATACTTTTCAATAGTTGATAAAATGTGCTTTTCTGATGTCATAAATTGGATAAATTCAGAACTTTCTAAGGAATATACACATAAGTAAAAACGTATGGCGACACCACAATAATCGTGGTGTCGCTATTTATTTTTAAGGCTTTTCTTATATGTAAAATAACTTGACTTTCAGCGTATTTGTGATATAATATAATATGTATAGCTTTGCGCAGATTTCGGTATATATACGCCACATTTTGATAACAATATCAGCAGAAGGATGGTGTGGCTATAGAATGAAAATAAAATCCGAAAATGAAAACGCACAGCAGCAGGAGGGCATAGCAAATTCAGATATCGAAAGAATCGAAACTATCGGTGAGGTTGTATCGCATAACTCTAAGCACCTTATACATTGCCTGACAATTATCGGGCAGGTCGAAGGACATTATATCCTCCCTCCGCAAAATAAGACAACTAAATATGAGCATATTATTCCGGCACTTGTCGCAATCGAGCAGGATTTGTCTATCGAAGGACTCGTTATTATCCTGAATACCGTCGGTGGTGATGTCGAAGCAGGACTTGCAATTGCCGAGCTTGTTGCTAGTATGAAAACGCCTACGGTGTCGCTTGTCGTCGGTGGAGGACATTCAATCGGTGTTCCGCTGGCTGTCTGCGCTAAAAGGTCTTTTATCGTACCAACAGCAACAATGACTATCCACCCCGTCAGAATGAACGGCACAGTACTCGGCGTTCCGCAAACGCTTTCCTACTTTGATAAAATGCAGGAGCGTATAGTCAGCTTTGTTACCGGCAACTCAAGCATTTCAGAAAAACGCTTTAAGGAGCTTATGATGCAAACGGGCGAGCTCGTTATGGATGTCGGCACTACAATCGATGGTGAGGCTGCCGTCAAGGAAGGGCTTATCGATGAGCTTGGTGGTCTTTCACAGGCGGTCGAGTGCTTGTATAAGCTTATCGAGAACCAGCCAAAGGAGTATTGATATGCTTTATACCATAGTGTCACTTGAGGATATTTTTAATATCGAAAGCAATATACTTTATGAGAAGGATAGGGAATACGAAGGTTTCTTCTCAACTAATCCCTACGACTTTCTCAAAATAACATAAAGGAGGTTTGTCCGATTGACTCGGACGACTACATAATGGGTATTTTAAGTACAATTTTTCAAGCAATAATTCAAGGTATAACGGAATTTCTCCCCGTTTCAAGCTCGGGACATCTCTCACTTTATCAGCATTTTACAGGTGAAAGTGGTGAAGGAGGACTGTTACTTTCTGTCTTTCTGCATCTGGGTACTCTGCTTGCCGTTTTCATCGCATTCAGAGATACAATCTGGGCACTCATCAAGGAATTCGGCAGATTATGTAAGGATATCGTAAAGGGTAAGTTCAAGTGGAGCGAAATGAACGGCGAGAGAAGACTTATATTTATGCTCGTTATTTCTACAGCAATGCTCATTCCGTTTTTCTTCTTCAAGGACTTCTTTACAGGAATAAGCGAGGATTCCAGCATTTTAGCCGAAGGCTTCTGCTTTTTGTATACTGCCATTATTCTGTTTATGGCTGATAGATTTTCAAACGGAAAGAAGGTTCCTAAAGATGTTACCGTCAAGGACGCAGTTGTAGTCGGCGCATTCCAGGGCGTAGCACTCCTCCCAGGCGTTTCTCGTTCAGGTTCAACAATTTCATCCGGACTTCTTCGTGGTTTTTCAAGAGATACAGCAGTAAGGTATTCCTTCATACTCGGTATTCCTGCAATTTTAGGTGGAAGCCTCAGCGAAGCAGTAGATGCCGCTAAGGGCAATGTGGAATTCTATCCGGTAGAGTTCGTGATAGGCTTCTTTGTTGCTATGATAGTCGGACTTCTTTCTATCAAGATGGTTTCATGGCTCCTAAAGAGCGATAGATTTAAGATTTTTTCAATCTATACATTCATTCTCGGTATACTCGTAATCGGCGTTTCAATCTATGAGATTGTAACCGGTGATGTTATTTCAATAAACGTTAGATAATCAGTAAAAAATAAAAGAAAGGACGGCAAGACTATGGCGCAGCAGAAAAAATCAACTGCAGCAAAAAAGAATAATACATCGTCGTCTGCAAGGACAAAGAAAACAACAACTCAACAAACAAAAGTAACCTCCGGCGCAGAAAAGAGAAGAACCTTCTCTATAATTCTTTTCTTCTATGGCGTGTTTATGCTGTTTGTTACATTTATTGAGGGCGCAGGGCTCTGGAAGTCACTGTATGACCTTCATAGAGGTCTGTTTGGACTTTCAGCATTTTTGTACGCTCCGCTCGTGATGTACATAGCAGTTATGATTGCATCAGATAAGTCGCAAAACGCAGTTGTTACAAAGCTTTTGCAAGGAATTCTTCTAATACTGCTTTTCTCAGGACTTGCACAAATTCTAGTCGCAGGTGAAGTTGAAGGAAAAACCGCACTTCTTAAAATCAAAGGTCTCTATAAGAGCGGCGTAAACCTCGATGGAGGCGGACTTTTAAGTGCAATATTCGGTTGGTCGTTGCTTGCCGCATTTAAGAAAGTAGGAGCAACTATCGTAATTATCCTGCTTACAATTATCTTCTTTTTACTTCTCTCAAATCTTACACTTGTCGATGTGTTTAATTTCATAACAAAGCCGTTTAAGAAGGCTGGCTCTGCTGTCAAGAGCGCTATTGACGAGGATAGAAATGAAAGAAGCCTGCAGCAAGAGATTAAAGCAGAAAAGGAACAAAAGTCTCAGAAGGAAAATAATGAAAAGAGAGTCGATATCGCTAAGTACTATGTAGAAGACGAAGGCGACGATAACGGCTACGAAAGCTTTGCAACAATTGATGAGCTCGAGCATAGCGAAGAGCTTGACATAATTTTACCACCAAGACCGTTCGGGCCTAAGCCTAAGAAGAAATCCTATTTTGACGAGATGGATAACTTCGAAAAGCTTAATGAGCCTTCTAAGGAGCAAAAGAAAAAAGCCCAGAAGGCTAGCCAGATTGAATTAGAAGCTAAGCAGATGCAAGAGCTTATTGAACGCTCAACAGAGGATTTCCAGCCGGCAGATATTTCTGAGCTGATTGATGATACTACTGATGAAGAACTATTTATCGAGAATGATGGTCAGTCATCACTCATTGATAAGGAAAAAGTCAAGAAGGAAAAGAAGCTCCCACCGGTTACACTTTTAACCCCAACAAGCAATAAGTCGAGTGCCAAGGCAGGCGAGAACGAAAGTCAGCAGAAGGCTGTTACTCTCGTCGATACATTAAAGAGCTTTGGCGTGCAAACAAGAGTTATCGGTATACATAGAGGTCCGTCAGTTACAAGATTTGAGCTCCAGCCTGCAGCAGGTGTCAAGGTTAGTAAGATTACAGGACTTGCCGACGATATCGCACTCAACCTGGCAGCTCAGGGCGTAAGAATTGAAGCCCCTATCCCGGGTAAGGCAGCTGTCGGTATCGAGCTTGCTAACTCAAACAGAGATAAGGTTTCTATCAGAGAGCTTATCGATAGCGACGAGTTCAGAGATGCTAAGGGTAAGCTTAATTTTGTCGTTGGTAAGAATATCGAGGGTGGAATTGTCGTTGGCGATATTTCAAAAATGCCACACGTTCTTATCGCCGGTACAACAGGCTCCGGTAAGTCTGTCTTCACGAACTCAATTATTATGAATATTCTGTATAGAGCAACTTCAGACGAGGTTAAGCTCTTGCTTATAGACCCTAAGCAGGTTGAATTCCCAATATATAACGGCATACCACACCTTATCTCACCGGTAATTACCGAGCCTAGAAAGGCTGCCGGTGCGCTCGGTTGGGCTGTTACTGAAATGCTCAGAAGATATAAGCTTTTTGCAGATAATTCTGTAAGAGACTTAATCGACTACAACGAACAAGCACAGGAGCAGGGCTACGACGTATTACCACAAATCGTTATCGTAATCGACGAGCTTGCCGATCTTATGATGGCAGCTTCTAAAGAAGTTGAAGATTCAATATGCCGTCTTGCTCAGCTTGCCCGTGCCGCAGGTATGCACCTTATTATCGCTACTCAGTCACCTAGAGTCGACGTTGTTACAGGTCTTATTAAGGCCAACTTCCCGTCAAGAGTCGCTCTTAAGGTTTCTAATAATACCGATTCGAGAATTATTCTCGACGAAGGTGGCGCTGAAAAGCTCCTCGGTAATGGCGACCTTCTCTACAAACCAGTTGGACTCGGTAAGCCAATGCGTATCCAAGGAAGCTATGTCTCAACTGCCGAAATCAGAGCAGTAGTAAAGTTCTTGAAGGATAACGAAAGTGCAGAGTACGACGATGAGGTATTAGAGGGTATCGAAAAGAATATCCCTGTTCCTAAGGGTGAAAAGCCACAGGGTGCAGATATCGATACAGGTGCACCAAAGTCGGACGATATGTTCGAAGAAGCTATGCGAATTGTCGTTGAAACCAAAACTGCTTCAACATCATTCCTGCAAAGAAAGCTCTCGCTCGGTTATGCAAGAGCCGCCAGAATTATGGATGACCTTGAAAACGCAGGCGTAGTTGGTCCGGCAGTCGGTGCAAAGCCAAGACAGGTGCTTATGACAAGAGAGCAGTGGCTCGAAAGAGATGCGACAAGAGAGTAATGAGGTTATAAAATGTCAGGCAGAAAAAGTTATAACACTAATACAAGAAGAAATTCATACCAAAAATCAACTAAGCAGGTAGCTTCTGCTGTAAAGAAGCTGCCCGATAAGCAAAAGAAAATAGTACTTTTTGCAATAATCGGTGTAGTGGTTCTTGTCTTGCTGTATAAGCTTCTTACAGCTACAGGAGTTATCGACGAGCATGCCTTGAAGGTTAAGCTCGGCCTTGCCGATAAGCCTGCAACTAATGCCGAAACAAGCGTGCATTTTGTCGACGTAGGACAAGGCGATTGCGAGCTTATTATCTCTAATGGTGAGGCAGTGCTTATAGATGCAGGTGAACTTGAATATGGTAATGCTGTCGTTCAGTATCTTGAAGCACAGGGTGTCAAAGAACTCAAGTACGTTATAGTTTCTCATCAGCATACAGACCATATGGGCGGTATGAATAAGGTCCTCGAAAGATTTGAGGTAGGTGAGCTTATTATGCCACCTATCCCTGATAGCCTGTTCCCGACAAACTCAACCTATGACAAGTTTCTCGATATACTCGATAAAGAAAATGTTAATGTAACAGAAGCTGAAAACTGTACACTAAAAGTAGGCGATGTTGAGCTTAAGCTCTATGTCCAGGACGTAAACTCAAACTATGAGGACCTTAATGACTTTTCAATAGCGGTCAAGGCAGTCCATGGCGATAACTCATTTGTCTTCGCAGGAGATTTAGGTTTTGACGGCGAGGATAAGCTAGCTAAAAGTGGCTATGACCTATCAGCTAAGGTTATGAAGGTTAATCACCACGGTTCAGGTGGCTCTAATGGATATAATTTCCTTGAAGCCGTAAGCCCTGATTATGCCATAATCCCGGTCGGCAAGAATAATGACTACGGTCATCCTAAGGAAGCCGCAATCAAGCGTATTAACAAGTATTGCGATAAGCTTTACAGAACTGATATAAATGGCAATATAGTCTTTGAATCCGACGGCGAAGGACTTAGCGTAATTCTCGAAAAAGAATAGAGGAATATAATATGAAAACCTATTCGGTAAGTGAAATATCCGATGAAAAGGTAACATGCGTTGCCGAGGATAGTAGCCGTCTCGTTCTTCCTAAAGCTTCTCTGCCAAGAACTATCAGAGAAGGGGATATACTTAGATTTGAGGACGACGAAGCCAGCGTTGACGCAAAGGCTACTCAGGATAAAAGAGCACAGATGATAGCAAAGCAAAAGGCATTGCTTAGAAAAAATAAAAGACGAACAAAATAATTGCTTGTGTTATAATAAAGCAATCGGAGATGATGTTAAATGAATAGCGACCTCATTGAGCTTATAGATGGAAATTTTCCTAAAATGTCTAAGGGACATAAGCTTATCGCAAATTATATCAAGGAGCATTACGATAAAGCTGCTTTTATGACAGCTTTAAAGTTCGGACAAACTGTCGGTGTCAGTGAATCAACCGTAGTAAGATTTGCTACAGAGCTCGGCTTTGACGGCTACCCAAGCTTACAAAGTGCAGTCCAAGATTTAATGAGAAGCAGACTCACTACCGTTCAGCGTATCGAGGTTACAAACGATAAAATCGGTGGCGACGATATCCTCAACAAAATGCTCTCACTAGATATTGAAAAGATAAGAAGAACTATGGAAGAAACCTCACACGAGGACTTCAACAAGGCTGTCGAGAAGATTGCTAATTGTAATACAATCTATATCATCGGTGCAAGAAGCTCAGCATCACTTGCACAGTTTCTGTGGTACTACTTTAACCTTATTTTTCCACAGGTTAAGCTTGTCCACGCATCTACAAGAAGTGAGCTTTTTGAGCAGATTATGCGTATAGACGAAAAGGACGTGCTTATCGGTATGTCCTTCCCAAGATATTCAAGACAAACAGTACTCGCACTCCAGTATGCAAGGTCAAGAGGTGCCAGCGTTGTCGCAATTACCGACTGCGCTTCATCGCCACTTACTCAGTACTCTGATTGCAACCTCTATGCAAAAAGCGATATGGCTTCGTTTGTCGATTCTCTCGTGGCTCCTCTTAGCCTTATAAACGCCCTTATCGTTGCAGTTTCAGCCAGAAATAAGGATGTAGTTACAAGAAACTTCGAACGTTTAGAGAAAATCTGGCGTGAGTACGAGGTGTATGAAGAAGCAAAGCCCGATTCTCAGGGCTAATTAAAACCCGAAAGGATTTTACTAATGAATAAGAGCCAGGTCATAATCGTCGGTGGAGGCGCAGCAGGTCTTTTTTCTGCAATTATGCTCTCCCGCAATGACGTGAAGTGCCTAGTAATTGAACAAAATAAAATTCTCGGTAAGAAGCTCCTTATCACAGGTAAGGGCAGATGTAACGTCACAAATAATTGCGACGCCCAGACCGTGATGAATAATATCCCACATAATTCCAGATTTATGTATAGTGCCCTTAGTAGCTTTGAGCCGAAGGATACTATGAGCTTTTTTGAAGAGATTGGAGTAGAGCTTAAAACCGAGCGAGGAAATAGAGTCTTTCCTGTAAGTGATAAATCTCAAAGCATAGTCAATGCCCTTGTCGATGAAGCAAAACGACTGGGTGTACGATTCCTAAGAGAAAAAGTAATTTCTCTCAATCAAAAGGATGGTGCAGTAAGAGAAGTCATTACCGATAAGTCAAGCTATCTATGTGATAACGTCATTATCGCAACAGGAGGGAAGTCCTACCCGCAAACAGGCTCAACAGGTGACGGATATGTCTTTGCAAAAGATATGGGACATACAGTTACAGAACTTGCTGCTTCGCTTGTCCCAATCGTTACCGAGGAAAGTGAACCAACCGAAATGATGGGGCTTTCACTTCGCAATGTAACACTAACTCTTAAAGATACTAAAAGTAATAAGAAAATCTATTCCGAAATGGGCGAAATGCTCTTTACCCACTTTGGAATCTCGGGTCCACTTGTGCTTTCTGCAAGTGCCCATATAGATAAAATAGAAAAAGATAGGTATCAAGTCGAAATCGACCTAAAGCCGGCACTTTCCGAAAAGCAACTCGACGATAGAATCTTGCGTGATTTTAGTCAGCAGCTTAATCGTGATTTTGCAAATTCTCTTGGTATGCTCTTGCCATCAGCAATTATTCCTATAATTGTTTCAAGAAGCAAAATCCCGCCGGACACTAAAGTTAATAGTATAACAAAGGTGCAAAGGCAAGCACTCGTCAGTGCAATAAAATGCTTCACTCTTACTGTTAGGGATTTTAGACCGATTGAAGAAGCAATTATTACAAGAGGTGGTATTTCAGTAAAGGAAATTTCACCCAAAACTATGGAATCAAAGCTTGTGAGCGGCCTCTATTTTGTCGGCGAGGTTATCGACGTGGACGCCTATACCGGAGGCTTTAATCTCCAGATTGCCTTCTCTACAGCTTACTGTGCCGCCAAGGCAATTTCTGATAAGCTTGCATAAATTTGAAAGGAAGTTTTTTATGTCAATTAATATAGCTCTCGACGGCCCATCAGGTGCAGGAAAATCCACAATAGCTAAAATGCTAGCTAAGAAAATGGAATACGTATATGTCGATACAGGTGCTCTCTATAGAGCGATAGCTTTGTATATGCTAAGAAATGATGTCGATATAAATGTAAATGATCAGGTCGTAGAAAAGCTCCCGCAGGTTCAAGTCAACTTAAGCTATGAAAACGGTGCTCAGCAGGTTATCCTCTGTGGTGAAAATGTCTCGGATAAAATCAGAACTCCAGAGGTTTCAATGGGTGCATCCAGGGTTTCTGCAATTCCTGAGGTAAGACAGTTTCTCTTTGACCTCCAGCGTAATATTGCAAAGACTAATAATATTATTATGGATGGCAGAGATATCGGTACAGTGGTTTTGCCTAATGCAGATGTTAAGATTTTTCTTACTGCTACAGCCGAGGAAAGAGCTAACAGACGTTTTAAGGAGCTTTCTGAAAAAGGTGATAAATCAACCTATGAGGAAGTCCTTGCCGATATAAATAAGAGAGATTATAACGATACTCATAGAGACGTCGCACCACTTAAGAAAGCCGATGACGCTATTGAAATCGACTCAACAAACCTAAATCTAGAACAAGCAGTTCAAGCAATATATGATACAATAAATGAACAGCTTTCAAAAAAAAAATCCTTAAGTAGCGAGGAGAAAAAGTCAAGCCTAGCTTCTAGACGAGAAGCCTTTGATTTTAGTAATATAGAACCAGTCGGTACACCAAAGAAGTATAATAAGCTCAAGCTTTTCGGATATGCAATTCTAAGATTTTTTGTAATTGTAGCTTTTAAAATTGCCTTTAATTTTAAGATTCAAGGTAAGGAAAATGTCCCAAAAACCGGCTCAAATATCTTTGCCTCTAATCATAGAAGCTACCTCGACCCTATCTTTATCGCAACTAAAGCAAAGGTCCCAAATAGCTATATGGCAAAGGACGAGCTGTTCCATGGAAATAAGTTTTTTGTGTGGCTTATAAAGTATATGGGTGCCTTCCCGGTCGTAAGAGGTAGTGGCGACTCAAGTGTTATCACAACTTCTATCGAAAAGCTCAGAAACGGCAGAAACCTCATTATCTTCCCTGAAGGTACACGTTCTAAAGACGGTACTCTCGGTAGGGGAAAGACAGGCGTCGCTCTTATCGCTGCCGTCGCTCAGGTTCCGGTTATTCCTGTTGCAATTTCCTTCAAGGGAGAAAAGTTGAAGTTTAGGTCAAAGATTATCTTAAGCTACGGAAAGCCAATAAGCCCCGAAGAGCTTAAAATCGACTCTGCCGATACCCGTGCAATGAAGAGAATTAAGAATACAATAATGGACGGTATCGCTGAATTGGTGAATGAAAATGTTAACAAATTGTAAATTTTTCACCGCAAAGACTGCAGGATTTTGTTTTGGGGTGGACAGAGCAGTAAAAATAGTGTATAATAACTTAGATAATCGAAATAAAGTAGTAACCCTTGGTCCAATCATCCATAATCGTAATGTTGTCGATGATTTGGAGCAAAAAGGCGTGTTTGCAATTAACGATGTTTCACAGGCTAATGCCGATATGACTGTCGTTATTCGCTCTCACGGAGTAGGTCAGAATGTCTATGATGAGCTTTCTCAGGTTGGCTGTGAGGTTATCGACGCTACCTGCCCGTTTGTTTCGAGAATACATAAGATTGCTAAAGACAAGTCTGCAGAGGGCTGTATCGTTCTTATAGCAGGGGATAAAACTCATCCTGAGGTTATCGGTATTTCAGGCCACTGCACTACCGAACCTATCGTTTTTTCTGATGAGAATGAGCTTTTAGAAATTATCGATAGTGGCATCTTAAAAGAAAATAGCGTAGCCGTAATTGCACAGACAACCTACAACACTAAAGTGTGGAAGGCTTGCCTTAAGGTAGTTGAAGAAAGATTACCTAATGCTACCGTTTTCGATACAATCTGCAACGCAACCAGTGAGCGACAGCACGAAGTTGCAAAGCTTGCTATGGAATGTGACGTTATGATAATAGTCGGTGGGCGTCATAGCTCTAATACACATAAGCTCTCAGCAGTGTGTGAAAAGTATTGTCCGACATATCTTATCGAAACAGCAGATGAGCTCTATGAGCTTGACTTCGGCAACGCCGAAAAAATTGGGATTTCCGCCGGTGCATCAACTCCGGCATATATAATCAAGGAGGTACAACAAACCATGAGTGAAATTTTAAACACAATGGAAGAATTTAACCTGGAGGCAATTGACCAGAGCTTTCAAAAAATATATACGGGGAAAAAGGTAACTGGCATCGTTACATCTGTTAACAACAGCGAAGCGATGGTTGACATCGGTACAAAGCATACCGGTATCATTCCTGCATCTGAACTCTCGTATGATTCTTCTGCAAAGGCTTGCGACATCGTTAAGAAGGGCGACGAGGTTGAACTTATCGTTCTCAAGATTTCCGATAAGGACGGTATCGTAACACTTACTAAGAAGCAGGTAGACGCTGTAAAGGGTCTCGAAGCAGTAGAAAAGGCTCTCGAGGATGGCACAATTCTCAAGGGTACAGTTACAAACGTAGTTAAGGGTGGCGTAATTCTCAACGCAAACGGCGTAAGAGTATTTGTTCCTGCATCCCAGGCTACAGCTAGACGTGACGACAAGCTTGAAGAACTTCTTAAGAAGGAAGTTGACTTTAAGGTTCTCGAAGTAGTTGCTGCAAAGCAGAGAGTAGTTGGCTCAATCAGAGCTGTTGCTAAGGAAGCTAGAGCAGTTGCAAGAACAAAGTTCTTTGAGAACACACAGGTTGGCGAAGCAGTTAAGGGTACAGTTAAGTCTATCACAGATTACGGCGTGTTCGTAGACCTCGGTGGAATTGACGGACTCATCAGAAAGCCTGACCTTTCTTGGAACAGAATTAAGCACCCATCTGACGTAGTTGCAGTAGGTGACGAGATTGAAGTAATCATCAAGGATATCGACGCTGAAAACGGTAAGATTGCACTTACATACAAGAAGGATGAAGAAAACCCATGGAACAAGTTTGTAGCTAATTACGCTGTAGACCAGGTAATCGAAGCAACAGTAGTTTCTATCACTTCATTCGGTGCATTTGCACAGATTATCGAAGGCGTTGATGGTCTTATCCACATCTCACAGATTGCTAACACAAGAGTTGGCAATGTAGCAGACCTCCTCGAGGTTGGACAGAAGGTTGAGGTTAAGATTACTGAGATTGATACAGAAAAGAATAGAATCAGCCTTTCTATGAGAGCACTTCTCCCTGAAGAAGCTCAGGAAGCTGTTGAAGAAGTAGTTGAAGAGACTCCTGCAGCAGAAGAGGAATAATCTGATTGTTATAAGGGGGCGGAATACGTCCCCTTTTTCATTTAAGGAAGAAATTACAAAAGACAATAAAGCCCTTTTGTAGTATCAGAAAATATACTTGTAGAATAATAAGTAAAAGAGCAATTTTTGAAAGGCAAAAGCTTTGAATTATGGAAAACAAGAGAACTTCAGCTAATAGTAAAAAGATAATAAAAGGCATAAAGAAAACGCTCAGCGTACTCGGAACTTTGATTTGTTCACTTATTCTTGTTATCATTATCACAGGCTCAGTGTTTGTAACTGCGATAACAGTGTATGTGTTTAATTTTGCAGAAGGTACCGAGGACTATGTATCTTTAGAAGAAATCGAGCTTACCTATACCTCACAGATTTTAGCACCTAATCCTGATTATGACGGTACTAACGAGCAGTGGCAGGTGTACTATACAATGTCCTCTGCGGGCGACAAAATGGTGTGGACGGAGTTTGATGAGATTTCAAGATACCTCATCGATGCATTTGTATGCTCTGAGGACGAAAGATTCTATGACCACGACGGCGTTGACTTTAAGCGTACATTCGGTGCCTTTGTAAATATCTTTATTCCTATCTATGACAATATGCAGGGTGGTTCAACTATTACCCAGCAGACTATTAAGGTTATAACAGGCGATGACGCAAGAAGCGGTGCAGAAGGCGTTTCAAGAAAGATTAGAGAAATTCTGCGTTCTATCAATACCGAGAACACCTACGGTAAGGACGATATCTTAGAAGCGTATCTCAATGTTATCTACTTAGGTAGAGCAGAGGGTTGCAACTACTACGGTGTCCAAGCTGCTTGTAACTTCTACTTCGGTAAGGATGCAGATAACCTTACATTAGCCCAGGCTGCAACAATCGCAGCTATCAATAAGGACCCAACCTACTATAATCCTTATAGAAATCCAAAGAACAATAAGGATAGAGCTACTTATATTCTCAATAAAATGTATGAGAATGGTGCAGTTTCTTCCGACGAGTACTATAATGCACTCGATGAACTTGAAACTATAAAGATTGTCGGAGATACTACCTATTCGACAAGTGGCGAGCAAATTTCTTCACAGTCATCAGTTAGCTCGTATTATGTTGATGCAACTATTAACCAGGCAATTTCCGAGCTTATGGATATATACGGAATCGATTATGATTCTGCTTCATCCAGACTTTATAGCGGTGGATATAAAATTTATACAAACGTAGACCTCAAGATGCAGGAAAAGCTAGAGCAGGAGTATCTAGACGATACTAACTTCCAATCCTATGAGCTTGACGAGGATAAGCTTCTTAGTGCATTTATCTGTATGGACTATGAGGGTAAGGTTTTAGCCGTTATCGGTAACAGAGGCGAGAAGGAATCTTCAAGAGTCTGGAACAACGCTACAATGGCAACTCGTTCTCCTGGCTCTACTATAAAGCCTCTCTCAGCCTTTGCCCCTGCAATCGAACAGGATATGGTTACTTGGTCAACTCTCCTTAAGGACGAGCCAATCGACCTTGCACCTGTAGGAAGCGCCGAGCCTAATCTGTTCCCGAATAACTACTCCGAGTATGGTGATGATGACCCTAATTGGAGTAAGAAGCTCATGACGGTACAGAAGATGCTTGAAACCTCTACCAATACCGGTGTCGCTCAAATGGTAAGAATGCTTACACCATCTTATTGCTATAATTTCCTAAAGGGAAGCCTTGGTTTTACAAGTCTCGTGCAGGTTGATGATAGCGGAAGAAGTGACGTAGCTTACTCACCGATGACTGTTGGTTCACTCACAAAGGGTATGTACCTCTCAGAACTTGTCGCTGCATACCAGATTTTCGGCAATGGCGGCGTATATTATAGTCACTCTTTCATCAATAAGATTGTCGACAAGAACGATAAGATAGTCTATGAACACGACCCATATCAGCTCAAGGCAATCGGTTCTGATACTGCGTATGTTATGAACAGAATGATGCTCCAGGTTGTAGAAGGTCCAGACGGAACCGGTAAGGCTGCTAATCTCGATACTGTCGAGGTAATAGCTAAGACAGGTACATCTGAAAATTGGGAGAACCTCACTTTTGTAGCTTGTACACCTGAGTATGTAAGTGGTATCTGGGTAGGATATGAAAATCCGGATGTTATAGATACCTCTAAGTATCAGAGTATAGCAAAGATGTGGAAGAATGTCTTTGGCGAAATTGCAGACGCAGGTACTGTTAAGAGCTTTAAGGGCGATTCTAATGTTACACAGCTTAGATATTGTACCAAGACAGGTCTTATCGCAACTGCTGATTGTAAGTCTACCGCAATGGGCTATTACAAGAATAGTAATACTCCTGAAACATGTATGGAATGCCTCGATGTCGACCACGGTGCTATAGATGATAACGATGACGAATCCGATATCTATGGTAACTAAATAATAAATGATAAATGCCTTTGCTTTATGCGAAGGCATTTGCTTGGATAAATGGAGAATGCTTATGGAAAAATTACGACTTTGTTGTCCCTGCCATTTCGGACTTGAAAGCGTGCTGAATTTTGAAGTAAAGAAAATTGGTGGTGAGAATATTACTGTCACCGACGGTAAGGTCACCTTTGACGGAACTGCCGAAACTCTTGCTAACGCTAATCTTCGAACTTCTGTGGCAGAAAGAGTCCTCATAGAACTTAAAAGCTTTAAGGCAGAAAGCTTTGAGGAGCTTTTTCAAGGCGTTAAAAGTATCGAGTGGGAACGTTTTATAGGAAAGAATGACGCCTTCCCGGTAAAAGCTGGTCACTCACTTCACTCAAAGCTGACAAGTATTCCGGACTGTCAGGCAATTATTAAAAAGGCATCAGTCGAAAGACTTAAAGATAAGTATGGTATATCTTGGTTTGACGAAACAGGCACACTTATGCCAATTAGATTTTCTATCTTTAAGGATGTTGCAACTATATATCTCGAAACAAGTGGTGAAGGCTTACATAAGCGTGGCTATCGAAGAAAATCAAACGACGCACCAATCAAGGAAACTCTCGCAGCGGGCATCGTAGATTTTGCAAGAGTAAGACGTGATAGCATAGTCTGTGACCCAATGTGTGGCTCGGGAACTTTCCTTATAGAGTCGGCCTATAAAGCACTGGGTATTGCTCCGGGCGTAAGAAGAAGCTTTTTGGCTGAAAATTGGAGCTGCTTTGATAAGGGTATCTGGAGAACTGCCAGGGAACAAGCTCTTGCAGAAATAGATAAGCAAGGTAAGTTCCACGCATATGGCTCGGATATAGATTCAGCTTGTGCCGATCTCTCAATTATGAATTCTAGAAAAGCAGGCGTCGGTTCTAAGGTTTCTGTCGATAATAAGGATATCCGAGATTTTAAAATTCCTAAGGGTGCAATAACAATATGTAACCCACCTTATGGCGAAAGACTTCTTGAAATCAAGCAGGCAGAGGAGCTCTACAAAGTCTTAGGTCAAAAGCTCTCACCGTCAAAGGAAAACCCCTGCTACATAATTTCACCACACGAGGACTTTGAAAAGTTCTTCGGCAGAAAGGCAGATAAACGTAGAAAGCTCTATAACGGTATGATAAAGTGCCAGCTTTTTATGTACTATCTGTAAAAAATCTTATATACTGAAAATATCAAGGCTATGAAAGTTTAATTTTCATAGCCTTTCTTTTTTGAATTAACCCGAAGACTATCTCAAACGCAAAACTTAAACGTTTAAGTCGAATAATCGTGCTATTTTGCAAAAACTGCAACCAAATTGTAACCGATTACATATTGACATATTGAATGTTTTGTTGCATAATTGTTATGTAATTATTAACGATTTGCTAATGCAATTCGAAATTTTAAATTTAAAATTATGATGGGGGAGTTGTTATGAAAAGGTTTTTTAGCATTCTGCTTGTGTTCGCAATGCTCCTGGTGATGCTACCGGAGATTCAGATCACGAATGCGGCAGAGATTTCGACAGAAGAGGGAGTAAGAGTTATAAAGCTTTACTCGAGAAATCCCGAGGCGTTTACTGTAACGGGCGAGGGCTGTCTCGAAGCAGAGGTGGAAATTGCTGGCTCAAAAGCACCTGCTTGTCCCGAAGAATTTAAATTTGACGGCTGGACATTCTGGGGATGGAGTATAGACATCAATTCCGCTAAGGTTGTCTATAATGAGGGACAAACTATACCCGAAGGTGTAACCGAGCTTTATGCTTCCTGGTGGGTGCCTACAGAATATAAGCTGGGCGATACAACGTCAGATGGCGGTAAAGTCGTAGATAAGTATTTATCATGGTATACAGGAAGCCAGAAACCTTCGTATGTCGATCAAGGAAATACAGTGTATGACTTCGACTATTATGCGAAGGATGCACAGTGGATCAAAAAGGAATATGAGATTATATTCCCTAAGGAATATGATGTCATAAAGTATTACGACGAAGCTAACGACCTGTTCCCCGTAACAGTATTCCGCAGGGTTAATACATCAAATGCACAGAATATGCCAAGCGTTATAACAGATACCGCAAGAAATACATTTGGAAGATCCGGTTATGCCGTTTATGAAAATGTAACAAATCTGTTTAGAAGAGACGAGAACGGATATCTGTACTATGATTCCGCAAACACTCATGCAGAGCTTAACACAAGCAAGAATACATTCTCGCTTTATGACAATCTGCTTATGCTGGCAGATGACAATAACCATTATAGAATGGGATACTTTGCTCCGCTGGACCACTATGCCGAAGGCTCCTTTGCAAATGGCAGATATACTCCGCGGTCTTATCAGATGTTCAAACAGTATAGTAACCCGAGAGCATACTATCTCCATAACGAGATGAGGCCTCTTTATAGCACAAGTGCATCATGGTACTTCGGCGTTACAGGACAGACTACATTTGTGCAGCGTCCCGGTGGAAAAATGCCAAACGGCGAGGATTGTATATTCGACTTCTGCGGCGACGATGAAATGCATGTATACATAGACGGTATCCGTGTTCTTGATGCAGGAAATGTTAACTACGGCTACAACGCTATAAGCTCAATCAACTTTGCAACAGGCGAGATTAGATGTTCTAATACTCCGTCTGTAGTAGACCTCTATTCAGTTTATAAGAATTCAAAGCAGTTTACAGACGAAGAGCTTTCGGAAATCTTTGTTGAATACGAAGAAGGAAAGTATAGATTTAAGGACTGCTCCGAGCACTCATTCGAATTTTTCTATGCCGATACAGGTGCTACAATTTCGAGAATGATGACAAAGTTCTCGCTTCTTGTAGAAAGCAACACAACAGAGCTTTCTATCACTAAGGAAACCGAAGGCTATATCGGTGATTTTGCCGACGCAACCTATGATATTGAAGCGGAAATCAGCGGTGTTGTATATACAGGTACATACACAATCGGCGAGGAAGAATTCGAAGCAACAGACGGAATTATTAAGCTCAAGGCTGGCGAAACAGCCGTTATCCCTAACGTAGAAAAGGGCGTCGAATATAAGGTTACCGAATTAAATCTCCCCGAAGAATTTGACGAGCCTACCTACATAAACGGCGAAGGCAAGGTAGCCGACGAAGGAACAGAGGTTACTATCACAAACAGCCTTACCCCAATCCCTGCAATCGAAACAATCACAGTTGAAAAGGTTGTTGATGGCGAGCCGAATGAGAATGAAACCTTCGAGTTTGTTATCGCAGGACAGAATAATGCTCCAATGCCGGAAGAAGATACAATCACAATCGACGGCAACGGTACAGCAGACTTTGGTGAAATCACATTCACAGAAGAAGGCACATACGTTTATACAATTACAGAAACAGACACAGGTGTAGAAAACTATACCTATGATGAAAATGTATACTACGTTCAGTTCAGCGTCGCACTTGATGCCGAAACTAATTCGCTCGAAGCAACAAAGACAATTACCGTGAACGGTAATGAAGAAACCGCTGACGCTGTTGTTTTCACAAATGTGTACACCGCTCCGATAGAGGAAGACCCTCCGGCTCCGGAAGATCCACCTGCAGAGGAAGACCCACCTGTGGAAGATCCACCTGCAGAAGACCCACCTGCAGAGGAAGAGCCACCTGTGGAAGATCCTCCTGCAGATGATACACCACAAACAGGAGATAACACAAACAGCGTGGCATTGTTCGCAGTTGTATTGATGTCTATTTGCGGTATTATAGTTACTTCGCTTAAGAAAAAGAGCAGACAGTAAAATAAACCAAATCCGAAAGGACCTATGATTTCATAGGTCCTTTTATGTGTCTTGTTTGCATTTTAACATCTATTGAAAGAAAGAGAGTTAAATGTCCTAAAGTCATAATTTATAAAAAAATAATTGTCGTAAATTCGTTTTTGTTAAAGGCTATGAAAGTTGTATTTTCATAGCCTTGTTTTCTTGACAAGGTAGGGTGAAAAAACGTATACTTTTATAGTAGAATGATATCGGTATAGGTATATATCGAACGGAGGTATTTGTATGTCAATTCCTGATATTTTTGGCATAGATGTCTTTAATGAATCGGTAATGCATGAAAGATTATCTGATGACGTCTATAAGGCTTTTAAGAAAACTATAGAAGAGGGAAGACACCTAGGTCAGTCACTCGCTGACCAGATTGCAGCTGCAATGAAGGATTGGGCTGTAGAAAAGGGCGCAACTCACTTTACCCATTGGTTCCAGCCTATGACAGGTATTACAGCCGAAAAGCACGATAGCTTTATATCTCCTACAGATGACGGCCACGTTATTATGGAGTTTTCGGGTAAGGAGCTTATCAAGGGCGAAACCGACGCATCCTCATTCCCATCCGGTGGACTTCGTGCAACCTTCGAAGCCAGAGGCTATACAGCCTGGGACCCAACCTCCTATGCATTTATTAAGGGCAATATACTTTGTATCCCCACAGCTTTCTGTTCATATAGTGGAGAAGCACTCGACAAGAGAACCCCACTTCTTCGTTCAATGGAAGCTATAAATAAATCAGCTCTTAGAGTCCTCAAAATTTTAGGAAGCGACGCTACACACGTTACTCCAAATATAGGTGCTGAGCAGGAATACTTCCTAATCGACAGAGAAATGTATTCTCAAAGAAAAGACCTTATTTATACAGCAAGGTCACTCTATGGTGCTAAGCCTCCTAAAACACAGGAGCTTGACGACCATTACTTTGGTACCGTAAAAACCAGAGTTGCAGCTTATATGGAAGACCTCGACAAGCAGCTTTGGAAGCTAGGCGTGCTCGCAAAAACCAAGCATAATGAGGTCGCACCTTGCCAGCATGAGCTTGCACCTATCTATTCTGTAGCAAACGTAGCAACAGACCATAACCAGCTCACAATGGAGCTTATGAAGCGTACAGCAAGACGTCACGGCTTTAAGTGCCTGCTTACTGAAAAGCCTTTCGAGCACGTTAATGGCTCCGGTAAGCATATTAACTGGTCACTCTCTACAGATACAGGCGTAAATCTTCTCAATCCAGGTAAAACACCAGCAGAAAATGCACAGTTTTTAACCTTCCTTGTTGCAGTAATCAAGGGCGTTAATAAATATCAGGATTTGCTTAGAATTTCAGTAGCTTCAGCTAATAACGACCATAGACTCGGTGCTTCTGAAGCTCCTCCGTCTATTATATCTATATTCTTAGGTGACGAGCTTACTGCAATCCTCGATTCAATCGTAAAGGGCGAAGAGTATCACGCTCAAGGCAAGCAGTATATGGAGGTAGGCGTAGATATTCTTCCTAACTTTAAGAAGGATACAACTGACAGAAACAGAACTTCTCCATTTGCATTTACAGGTAATAAATTCGAGTTCCGTTCTCCTGGTTCTAAGCTCTCTGTAGCAGGCCCTACAACCTACATAAATACAATTGTAGCGGATATCCTAGATGAATTTGCCGACGAACTTGAAGGCGCTACAGATGTTAAGGAAGCCCTCAATAAGCTCATAAAGAGAACTATTGAAGAAAACAGCGCAATCATCTTTAACGGCGACGGATATAGCACAGATTGGGTTGAGGAAGCTAAAAAGCGTGGACTTGTAAATTACCCTTCAACACCTGATGCCCTCCCACACCTTGCGGATAAAAAGAATATCGAGCTTTTTGCAAGACATAATGTGTATAGCGAAACCGAAATTCGTTCCCGTATAGAGATTTTGCTCGAGGAGTATATCAAGACAATTAAAATCGAAGCAAGAACAATGCTTGATATGGCTAATAAAGATATCTTCCCGGCTGTTTCAAGCTGTGTGAAGGATTTAGCCGAAACTGTCAAGCTCGCAAGCGATTGTGGAGTAAAGGCCGAGTATGAGCTTCATAGACTTGGACAGCTAACATCTCTCACTACTAAGATGTTTGATGCTTACAATAAGCTTATCGAAGCTAAAAAACCTCTCGAACAACCATTTACAGGCTGTGAGAAGCTTGCTAAGTATTGTCACGATACAATTATCCCGGCAATGAAAAGCTTAAGAACTTCTGCCGATGAGCTCGAAACACTCGTTGGCGAAAAGTATTGGCCATACCCAACCTACGGCAAGCTATTGTTCTATGTATAGTTTATAAAAGATTTATAAGGGGAAATATGAGTGGGAAATAAATATACTAGCTTTGCTGATTCTCTTGAGGCAGCAAACAGGCAAAAGCGCCTTACTGAAATGACTGCACTAAACGGCTGTAAAGAGGATTTGTCCGACGTCAATTTCAAGGTGTGCGGAAACTCAATGTCCAAAACTGCTATAGTCGGTGGCTTGACTTTGTTTCTGGGTGCAGGAGCAAGCATAATGATTAAATCTCGTGTCGCAGGTGCAAAAAGTGATGGTTTCACAACCGTAGATTATGTGTTCTTTGGATTAATTGTCGTTATGGTGGTTCTTGTCGCCCTGATGCTATTTATTGAAAGCAGAAAAAAGCCGGTAGAGGTTAGAGGTAAGGTAATGTACTATGGCGAAAAAAGCTATTCAAGCGATATGATTTCACATGTAGAATGTACCTCGCTTAATAAAATAAAGGTACATTCAAAAGGAAAGGTGGTCTGCTCATTTTCGTGGGCACTCGATAACGGCGAAATGTTTATGGCTTGGGCACGAAAATGTAACATCGTAATTCTAGATAAACGCTCACCAATGTAGTATGTAAAACAGCTCGTAGTATTACGAGCTGTTTTTGTGTCTGTGCTACTTATCAAAGCTTGGGTTAATTGCGTAGAAGTTCTTAGAGTTTAGCATATCCTGTACAAGTCTTAAGCCTTCACCAAAACGCTGGAAGTGAACAATCTCACGTTCACGCAGGAACTTCAGTGGGTCTCTTACATCAGGGTCATCAACAAGCCTTAAGAGATTGTCATAACCCTTTCTTGCCTTCTGCTCTGCGGCAAGGTCTTCGGATAGGTCTGCAATAGCATCTCCGGTCGACTGGAATACACTTGCAGTGAAGGGAACACCAGCCGCCGAAACAGGATAAATACCTGTTGTGTGGTCAACAAAATATGCGTCGAATCCACCCTCTCTTAAGTCTTTGTCAGTAAGATTTCTTGTAAGCTGGAATATGATGGCAGAAATCATCTCCATGTGTCCGAGCTCTTCGGTTCCCACATCCGTAAGAATTCCCTGAACCTGCCTGCATGGTGCAGAATATCTCTGATTAAGATATCTCATAGAAGCACCAAGCTCGCCGTCCGGACCACCAAGCTGACTCATAATTAACTTTGCAAGTGCAGGATTAGGGCTTTTAATGTTAACCGGATATTGAAGCATCTTTTTGTATTGCCACATTAGCTCTCACCCCTTTCCCAAGGAAAAGCAGTAGTTGACCAGGTCCACTTGTCAGTGTCTTCAACACCCATAGCAGTCAGTGGTCCGTAGCTTTTCTCGTATTCCTTGATAAGCTTCTCTTTGATTGCCTTATGCTTATGATAGAAGTCAAGTGCATTTTTGCAGTTTGGATGACTGTCAAGATAAAGCATTACGTCATAGAGCACAAATGACTGTGCCTGAATTTTTCTTAAAAGCTTCTGCTTATCAGATAGTGCCATCCTACTCGACCTCCTTTCCTAAGAAGGGAAGGTCAAGGTCAGGGAACATAGTTCCCCTGGAAATAGCAACCTCTGGCTCGTATGGTTCCTCCCATTTTTGGAATGGAACATACATCATACCAATCGGTGTGCTCTTAGGGAATCTGCCCTCTGCTATTTTACACTCGCAAGTCTTTGCAGGGCTGTTTTCCTTGCCTGAAATAAGCTGTGTAATTTCAGCAATGTTAAAATCCAATTGTATCTCCTCCTTGAAACTGACTCTTAGCGAGTCTAGTGTATAATATGTCGTAATTTGGAGTAATGTGAATGAATACAATTAGGTATATTTTTTTGAAAAAAGGCTTGCATTTTTTGATTCGTTGTGATATACTAATGTAGTATGTTAATGTGACTATTACTTTGGAGGTAAAATATATGACAACAGCAGAAGTTATTCTCGGAGGCGTTCTCCTCGTAGCATGCCTTATAATTATTCTCATTGTTCTTATGCAGGAAGGTAAGGACGGCGGACTTACATCTGCAGTAGGTGGCGGTTCTACCGATACATTCTTCGGCAGAAATGGTAGCCGTACTAAGGAAGCTAAGCTCAACAGATGGACTAAGATTAGCGCTGGTGCTTTTTTCATTATTACACTTGCAGTTAATATCATTATCCCTTTTGTTAAGTAAATCATTCTCCTGCCTTTTGGCAGGAGTTTTTTTATAGCAAAGAATTATAATATATGGAGAAATAAATGAAAAAACTTGATTACGAAAAGATTATTAAAGAAAAGCTAAAAGCTAAGGGAAAGAAGCCAATAAAGTTCAAGCTTCTTCTAAGTGAGCTTAGAAAATCATACCATAAGTTCAATTTTGACGATTTCACAAGAGCTATCGAGCTTATGAAGGATGATGGCATAATTGTCGAGGACGATAGAGGAATACTCCTTACAGAAAAGAAAAATCTTATTAAGTGCGAGGTCGTCAGAGTAACAAAAACCTTCGCGTTCGTTAAGGATTTAGCCACAGCTACCGAATACTTTGTGTCAGGAAAGTCGCTTAAAGGTGCAATGCCTACCGATATTGTTATGTGCAGACCTGTCAAAAGCTATGGAGAGTCGCCGGAAGCCGAGGTTATCGTAGTAGCTAAGGAAAACTGCAATCGCTTTACAGGCGATATAGTAAAAGAATTCGGCAGGCTCAGAGTTATGCCTGATAGCCTTTGTAAAAGTGCTATGGATTTTCTTAACCCCGACGGCATAGAAGTGCAAGAGGGCGACAAGGTTATGGTCGAGATTATACAAAGAGGCAAGCGCCATAGCGACCACCTTTGTAGTATCGTATCATCCTTTGGTAGCTCGCTTAAAGCGTCTGTGTGTGCGCTGTCAGTGCTCGATGTTAACGGCGTTACACCAATGTTTCCACCATCAGTAATTGCTAACGCACGAGAGGTGAGTGATTATAGGCAAATTGATAGAGAAGCTAAAAACCGTCTTGACCTTAGAGAAGAAAAAATCTTTACTATCGATGGTGCCGACACGAAGGATATCGACGACGCAATATCTGTAAAGAGAGCAGATAACGGCTATGAGCTCGGTGTCCATATCGCTGACGTTTCTTATTACGTTTTAGAAAAATCACCACTTGACGACGAAGCCTTCAAGAGAGGTACAAGCGTCTACTATGCCAATAGAGTTATCCCAATGCTCCCTAAAGAGTTATCAAATGGTATATGTTCGCTTAATCCAAAAGAAGATAGACTTGCATTTTCTTGCCTTATGAAGCTTGATAGTAATGCAAATGTCGTGAGCTTTAAGTTTGCTAAAACTATAATCTGTTCAAAGGTTAAGGGAGTATATTCTGAAATCAACGAGCTTTTAGAAGGCTATAATTCAAAAGTTCTTACAGAAAAATACGCCGAGGTGTCTGATAGCCTAACTGTAATGAAGGAGCTTGCAGATAAGCTTTTGAAAAAACGTCACGATAGAGGTGCACCGTCACTTTCAAGCGTTGAAAGTAAGCTTGTTATAAATGAACAGGATATCTGCGTTAATGTACTTCCCATAGAACGTGGAGTAAGTGAAGAAATTATCGAGGACTTTATGCTCCTTGCTAATGAATGTGCCGCAAAATTCGGTAAGGAGAAAAAACTTCCGTTTGTTTACCGTATCCACGAAGACCCGAGCGATGATAAGCTGATGAATCTTAAGACATACCTTACACTTTTAAATGTTCCTTTTCCTAATAATAAGTTAAAGCTTAGCCCTAAGGACTTTTCAGATATTTTGGAAAGAACAAAAGGCGAGGGTTACGAGCTTGCTGTAAATAATATGGTGCTGAGAGCTATGGCTAAGGCAAAGTATTCTCCGGAGCCTATCGGACATTTTGGATTAGTGCTCGCTGATTATGCCCATTTCACTTCACCAATAAGAAGATATCCGGACCTTGCCATCCATAGAATAATGTCTGCGTATTTGTCAGGAACTTCTTTTGAAGAGTGCTCAAAGAAGTATTCAGCGTTTGTCGATGCAGCTTCGGATAATTCTACTAATACAGAAATCCGTGCTATGACAATCGAGCGTGATTGCGAGGAAAGATATAAGGCGGAGTATATGAAGTCCAGAATAGGCGAGGAAGAAGTCGGCGTGATTTCTTCCGTAACGGGCTTTGGCGTATTTGTTACACTTCCTAATACATGCGAAGGCCTTTGCCATATCGATACAATGCCTGACGGTGAGTATTACTATGACGGCAGTATGTCACTTAAAAATATGAATACCGGCGATAAGTATATGTTCGGTGATAAAATGCGTGTCAAGGTTATTAATGCAAATGTAAGTGCAGGTAAGGTCGACTTCGAACCTGTATTATAGTATAATAACAATTCAAGGGTATCAAGCTATAAGCTTGATACCCTTTTGCTTACTATATAAGTGCCGAAATATCATTCGGTAATTCTGAGTGGAACTCCATAATTTCATTTGTAATCGGATGAGTGAGATGTAAGAAAGAACAGTGAAGTGCCTGCCTTTTAATGTCAGTACAGTCGCCACCATACATATCATCACCGGCAAGCGGATAGCCAATAGCAGACATATGAACTCTGATTTGATGAGTCCTGCCGGTTTCGAGCGTCAGTTCTAAGAGCGTGTACTTGTTACTTGATTTTATCGGCTTGAAAATAGTCTTGGCTTTTTGCCCATCTTCTCTTATACAGCGTTTTATAATGCTGTCTTGCTCCCTTGCGATTGGTAAGTCAACATACGATTCTTTTTCTATTATCCCACAAACAACAGCCATATATTTCTTTTGAATATTGTATTGAAGCTTCTTTGCACTAAATGCATCCTTTGCAATACAGCATAGCCCCGATGTATCTCTGTCAAGCCTGTTTATAGGTCTGAAGGTAAATGTAGGGTGAAGATGCGCAAAGTAGTTGCCAAGAGTGTCACCTTGATGTTTTATCGACGGATGTACAGGCATTTTACCGGGCTTGTCAAAGATGATAAAATACTCATCCTCGTATACAATCGGTACAATGAGGGAGTCGTTTGCTTCAAGAGTCTTGCTGTCGCTATGTGATATAGAAACAATATCTCCGCAGGCTACGGAGTCAATAGTCCTAGCGTGCTCACCGTTTTTGCAAATCCCCATCGGCTCTCGCTTTAGCTTCAGAATAAGCCTTCTAGAAACGCCGTTTTGCTTTAGTATGTCCTCTACAGTGTATCCGTCTTGAAAAACCTTAAACTCAAGCGTCACGATTGTTGCTTCTCCTTTTCAGCAAGATATTCGTCAATCTTATCATTAGTAATAAGACTCTGACAGAAAATGGATGTGCTCATATTGTAGTAGGGAAGTACTACAAGTATCGGGAAGATAAATACGCAAAGCAAGAAGTATTTCACAAAGGATACCAGGAAGAAAACGTATCTTAACGTGTTGCCCTTCATAAGCCTAAAGGATAATAAAAAAGCATCAATGATTTTTACATCACGTCTGAAGGTCATAATGTAAGGCAATAGCTTAAGCTTTATTTTAAAGAAAACAAATAAGAATAAAAGAAGAATAGAGAACAAAAGACTAAGCATAAACATAATGAGGTTAGTGTTACTCATATGGTCCTTTACTCTTTCGATATAGTATGTAACTACAAATATTGAAAATACTAGCGGGATAAAAAGTATTGCCTGATATATTATAGAAAGAGTTTGAATGAGTATGGTTTTTACATAGCTCAAAAAGCCTTGATGTCGCATTGACCACCTTACACCAATGAAGTTTTCACCTGTAGAAAGTCTGGCGTAAACTGTTCTTGAATATCCAATTTCAGGCACAAGCAGCAGATAGTATAGAACTATTCTTATTATTAAAAGTGCAGCACCGGGTGTCGTCTTTAGATAATCAAAATAAGAATAACTAAAGGGTGCCATGAATTCGTAGGTGTGATATAAAAGAACCTCGCCCAGTATAATAAGTAGACCGATGGAAAGCATAGTAGTGCTGATAGCAATACAGTTACCCCAGTTACCACCAAGCCTGATTGTCGCAAGCTTTTTTATCTGTGCGTTGTTCATGTTCTCACCCCCTGAAAGTTTTTGTAAATGTTATTCTTCCTCGTCAGACATTAGATAAGGGAACTTACCGAGTATCTCAAAGCAGTTTGACCTTTGCCACATATCTGCAGTAACAAGCACCTCATACCCCTCACAAAAGTCACAAGGGAACTGCATAGGCGAAAGCTTCGGCAGTCCAAAACAGCTTAGTATGTTCATAATCATACCACCATGAGTTATTACAGCTGTGCTTGTGATTCCAAGCTGCATCATATCATTTATAATGAAGTCCATAGCCCAGTAGCATCTTTCGACAACATCTCGCATAGATTCACCGTTTGGCGGAGGATTGTCAAGACCGCCCTTTAAAAATGCCTTGTAATCTTCTCTGCCCATAAGCTCCGTTGCACGCTTGTTTTCAAAATCACCGAAGTTCATTTCTCTGAGCTCGGGAACAAGTCGCATAGTGCAGTTTGAGTATATAAGCTCAGCAGTTTCACGGCACCTCTTGAGTGGGGAAACATATATCTTTTCTGCATAAGGATACTTGTATTTATCAAGCTTTTCTTTAATCTCTTTGACGCCCTGTTCACATAGTCCCTCATCAGTCAGACCAATGTATTTTCCGTCTAAATTGCCCTGAGTAAGCCCGTGTCTGATAAATTGAATTCTATAAGCCTTCATAATAAGTCATCCTTTTTAAAAATATGTGTATTTCTACTAAAAAACTACTTTACAAAAGTGAAAAAATCGTATATAATAGTCTTTATAAGTGAATGTGTATACTTGTAATTAATTCACATTGATATTGTAACACAATTTTCAGATAAATTCAACCGTCCGAGAGAAAGGACTGTGAGATTTTTGATAAGTAAATCAAAAAGCATAGCCGTAATAGCTGTGCTGATTATATTGCTTGTTGTACTTGCATTAGTGTATAGAATGAATAAGTCGGATGAGCAGTTTAAGCAAGGCTCTGCAATCGGTATGGATACCGTGTTCACCATTAAGCTTATCGGCGACGAGCCAAATGAGTATATTGAGCTCGTAGCAGAGCTTGATAATGTCCTCGATGCCTATGATGAAGCTTCTCCGCTATATAAGCTAAATCTAGATAAAAAGCTTGATGCACAAGGTTACCTAATAGATGCCGTAAAGGCTTCTCTCAATGCTGAGGAAAATCTAAGCTCGGTTAGTATTGCAGCAGGCAGACTTATTAATCTGTGGGATGTAAATGCTGAAAACCCCAAAGTCCCAGATGACACCGATGTCAAAAATGCATTAGCTTCTATTGATAAGGCTAATGTAAAGCTTGATGATAATACAATTACTTTGCTAAATGATGCAGAGCTTAATCTGGGTTGCTGTGCAAAGGGCTATGCGTGTGACATAATAAAAAGTAAGCTTTTGGAAAACGACGTAAAATGTGCAATCGTCTCATTTGGCTCGTCAACTCTCTTGTATGGAGAAAAGCCAGAGCAAGAAAAGTTTGTAACAGCAGTTACCAATCCGTTTGATGCTTCAAAGTCTGTCTTGACAGTTAAAACCGATGAGTGCTTTGTTTCAACTTCAGGTGGATACCAAAGATATTTTGAAGCTAACGGAAAAACCTATAGCCATTTTTTCGATTTATCAACCGGATATCCTGCCGAAACCGACCTTGCGTCTGTTACCGTGTTTTGTGATAGCGGAATAATGAGCGATATGCTCTCAACAGAGCTTTATATAGGAGGCAGTCAAATGCTGAGAGAGTATCTTGATTGCGACGAATATATGATTATCGCCATTGATAAGAATAAGAATATTTATGCTTCAAGTAAGCTTTTAGAGAGTATAACTCTAAAGGATGAAAGCTTTACACTAAATAACGTAAATTAAAGATTGGAGGAATCTATATGCCATTCTTCGGAATACATCTTCCACATAATAAGGGAACAGCACAGTCGACAACTGTAAAAATTCCACTACCACAGTCCGTTAAAATCCCTATGTCACAGCATATGGGAACACCATGCGAGCCTACGGTTAAAGTGGGAGATACCGTTACTGTCGGACAGAAAATAGGCGATAGTGCAGCCTTTATGTCAACCCCTGTTCACTCGTCAGTGTCAGGTGTGGTTAAGTCTATTGAAGACTATCTTCTTGCAAGTGGAAAGGTGTGTAAGGCAGTTGTTATCGAAACCGACGGCAATCAAACGGTTTCCGATGAGGTCAAGCCTCCACAGGTCGAGGACCTTAAAAGCTTTGTGTCAGCTATAAAGGATAGTGGCTGCTGTGGACTCGGTGGTGCTGGATTTCCTACACATATTAAGCTTAATGTAGATATCAAGGATAAGCCTATAGATTCTCTTGTAATAAATGCCGCAGAGTGTGAGCCGTACATAACAAGTGACTGCAGAGAGCTTTTAGAAAATCCCGATGATGTTTTAGATGGCATAAAGCAGGTTATGAAATATCTCGAAATTGAAAAAGCATATATATGTATCGAGAAGAATAAACCTGAAGCTATCAAGCTTATGAAGGAAAAGATAGCTAATGATAAAAATATCAAGGTTGTGAGCCTCAGAGCTTCTTATCCACAGGGTGCCGAAAAGGTCGTAGCATATTCAGCTACCGGCAGGATTATAGGCGAGGGAGAGCTGCCTTCTGCTAAGGGGATTGTTGTTATGAACGTATCTACAGCAGGCTTTATCTCACGCTATTTGAAAACAGGTATGCCACTGGTTGAGAAAAGACTCACCCTCGACGGAGATGCATTCAGAACACCGTGTAACGTCTTTGTGCCTATCGGTACTCCTGTCAGCAAGCTTATAGAGTTCGCTGATGGTGCAAACGAAGCAATAGCTAAGCTCATAGCAGGTGGCCCAATGATGGGTATGTGCCTATATGACTTTGAAACACCAATAACTAAAACTAATAACGCAATTTTAGGCTTTACCCAAAAGCTGGCAGCACCAAAGGAAGAAAAAACAGCTTGTATTCATTGCGGACGTTGCATAAGTGCATGCCCTATGAAGCTAATGCCTAATGAAATTGCAACGGCTTATGAAGCCCAAGATGCAGATATGCTCAGGAAGTTAAAGCTCAACCTCTGTATGAATTGTGGAAGCTGTAGCTATGTATGTCCTGCAAGAAGAAATATCGCAGAAACTAACCAGCTCGCTAAGGGCCTGATAAGATAAAGGAAAGGGGTATGTGAACAATATGGATAAGCTTCTCGTATCTCCATCACCTCACATTAGAAATAATGTGACAACAGCTAAAATTATGGGCCATGTTATGATCGCTCTGGTCCCTTCCATAATTGCCGCAACGTTAATTTTCGGTGGAAGAGCACTTATGCTAATCGGCTTTTGCGTAGCAATTGCAGTTATTATCGAAAGAATTACAGGCGCGATTATGAAGCGCCCTGATACAACAGGGGACCTCTCTGCTGCAGTTACAGGTCTTATATTCGCACTGAATCTGCCTCCGTCACTTCCTTTCTGGATTGCATTTATCGGCGTTTTCTTTGCAATAGTAGTGACAAAAATGCTTTTTGGTGGTCTTGGCTGTAATTTCGCTAACCCTGCCATTGTCGGACGAATCGTTATAATGGTTTCTTTCTCATCATATATGACAAGATGGTCTGAACCGTTCACATCTGATGTAACAACTATGGCAACCCCGCTTGCATCACGTTCTGCTAACTATCTGGATATGTTTATAGGAACTACAGGTGGTTGCCTCGGCGAAACCTGTGCCGCTGCATTACTGTTTGGCTTTGTGTATCTGTGCGTTGTAAAGGTGATTACTCCTTCAACACCTGTAGCATTTGTAGGAACAGTTGCTTTGTTCTCGTTTATTGCAGGAGAAGACCCTTTATACCAGGTGCTTGCCGGTGGACTTTTGCTCGGTGCAATATTTATGGCAACCGACTATGTTACCACCCCGGTTACACAAAAGGGTAAGATAATCTTTGGTATCGGTTGTGGTATAATTACCTGCGTAATCAGATTCTATGGTTCGTACCCTGAAGGCGTTTCCTTCTCAATACTCATTATGAATATTCTCACACCATATATTGATATGCTTTGTCGTACAAAGCCTGTCGGTGCAAAGAAGCCTCAAAAGCCACAAAAGGAGGGAAATTAGTATGAAAGCTAAAATACTTCCATCATTGGTTCTCTGCCTTATCTGCGCAATCGTCTGTGCTCTCCTCGTAGGCGCTTATGAGCTTACTTATGTAGATACAACAGGCGTAATGACAGATGAGCTTAAAAAAGGCTGCGAAAGCATCTACCCTGGTATCGAGTTTGAGATTTTAAAGGACGAAAACGGCGAGCTTGTTACCTTCGACGGCGTAAAAGCTGTTATCGTTCCAACAACGAGTGATGAAAAAATCTGCGTTTTTGAAATTGCTGCCCATGGCTATAGCAAGGGTGGTATCCATGTCCTCGTTGGCGTAAATGAGGATATGACAGTCAAGAGCGTCTACTATGTTTCTTGTGGTGAAACTCCTGGCCTCGGTACAAAAACCCAGAACAGCGATTACCTCGCAAAATATGAGGGCGTAACAGCTGATGATGTCGATGATATCGATAATATTACAGGCGCAACATATTCCTCTAGAGGACTTAAAAAGGCTGTAAACCTTGCAATAGAATGCTACGAGCAGAATAAGGAGGCGATTTTCAATGAGTAATAACGCCAAGAAAGGCTATATGTATGAGTTCTTCAAGGGCATAGTCAAGGAAAATCCCGTGCTTGTCGGTCTGCTCGGTATGTGTCCTACACTCGCCGTTACCAATCAGGCAATAAACGGTCTTGGAATGGGCGTCGCAACTACCTTCGTACTAATCTGTTCCAATATAGTAATTTCAATGCTTAAGAAGATTATACCTTCAACGGTCAGACTTCCAAGCTTTATCGTAATCATTGCAGGCTTTGTTACCCTCATTGAATTTTTGATGAGAAGCTATCTTCCGTCAATCTATTCAGCACTCGGAATATTCCTACCACTTATTACCGTTAACTGTATAATCTTAGGTAGAGCAGAAGCCTTTGCTTCAAAAAATTCTGTTGCTAAATCTGCACTTGACGGTCTCGGAATGGGCGTAGGCTTTACTCTCGCACTTTTCGTAATGGCAAGCATAAGAGAAATAATTGGTTCAGGAAGCTTTATGGGAATGAAGATTCCGGTGCTTTGTGATAATTCAATGCTCATGTTTATTATGCCGGCAGGAGGTTTCTTCGTGCTTGGTTGTATAATTGCTGTGGTGAATAAAATCGCCAATAGAAAGCCACCGGCAGAGCTTGGATGCGCAGGATGTCCTCACGCTTCAACTTGTAAAAATAAGGGCGCTTGCGAAAATGAAGAAGTTAAGCAAGGAGGTGCACAGTAATGGAATATATCTTAATTCTCGTGGGAACAGTTCTTGTAAATAATATCGTTCTTTCACAGTTTATGGGAATCTGTGCATTTCTCGGTGTATCAAAGCAAATGAAAAACTCGCTCGGTATGGGCGCAGCTGTTATATTTGTTATGGTCTGTGCTACTTTGTGTACATACCCAATCTATATCCTTCTCGAAAAGTTCGATATAACCTATCTTAAAACGGTTGCGTTTATACTTGTTATCGCACTGTTTGTACAGATGGTAGAAATGATACTTAAAAAGGTTATGCCGCCGCTCTATAAAGCGCTAGGCATCTATCTCCCACTTATTACAACAAACTGTGCTGTCCTCGGTGTAACAATTACAAACGTCGACGAAAGCTATAATCTGGCTCAGTCGATTGTCAATGCATTAGGTACAGGTATCGGTTTCACACTCGCACTATTGCTGTTTTCAGGTGTTCGTTCTAAAATCAATGATTCGAAGATTCCTGAAACCTTTAGGGGAGTGCCGGCAACACTTATCGCAGCTTCAATCGTGTCCCTTAGCTTTATGGGCTTTGCTGGGCTGATAGGCTAGAAAGGGAGGTAAGTATATGGAATATGTAATACCTATCCTTATATTCGCCGGTCTGGGAATTGCTGCAGGCGTGCTTTTGACAATTTCTTCAAAAGTGTTTGCTGTAAAGACCGACGAAAGACTTCAGCAGCTCCAAGACGCCTTGCCTCAAATAAACTGTGGTTCCTGTGGTTACTCAGGCTGTAACGCATACGCTGAAGCTATACTTGAAGGTAAAGCACAACCGAATATGTGTAAGCCGGGCGGAAATGAATCAGCTCAGAAAATTGCTGAGATTTTAGGCGTCGGTGTAGGAGAAGTCGAACAGCAGGTTGCATTCGTGCGTTGCCTCGGTAACTGTAATGTTACTACCCATAAGTATACTTTTACAGGTTCTCAAAGCTGTCGTTCATCTAATAACTATTATAGTGGAAGTAAGGTGTGCACAAGTGGTTGCCTCGGTTATGGCGACTGCGTGGCAGTTTGTCCTTCGGACGCTATAAGAATTATAGACGGCATCGCTGTTGTAAATCAGAATGTTTGTACAGGTTGTGGACTTTGTGCAAAGACCTGTCCTAACGCTCTTATCGTCGTTAGGGATAGAAGTCAGCAGTATGAGGTCGGTTGTCGCTCAACAGAGATAGGCAAGGTCACACGCAGTGTCTGCTCGGTTGGCTGTATCGGCTGCAAGCTTTGTGAAAAGAAATGTCCAAACGGTGCTATAACCGTAGAAGATAATTTTGCAAGAATTGACTATTCTAAGTGCACTAATTGTGGTGCCTGCGCCGAGGTTTGTAAAATCGGAGCAATTAAAAAGATTGTATAAAAAGAAAGACCTTACCAGCTTTGGTAAGGTCTTTAATGTTGTAAGTCTAATTGAATCCTTCTATTGTGCCTGCGTTGTATTGCAAAATCATAAGTGCATCTACAACATCCACAAATCCGTCTGCATTAACGTCACCCGATAACAGCTGGGTAGGGGTGAGCTCGGCGTTTCCTGCTGAGTATTGCATTATAATCAGCGTGTCTACAGTGTCAATAAAGCCGTCATCGTTAATATCTCCGTAGGTGAAGTGCATCGAGTCACCCTCACGCTTAACTATTATTGTGTAATCTCGTGTAGCTCCGGATGGTGCAGTAACTGTAAGTGTGAAAACATTGTTGCCGGTCTTAATTCCGAATACTCCTGTTCCTGAAAGCTTGGCAGCAGAAGTGTTCGTAGTACCCTTGATGTTTATAGAACTTACATTTGCAGGAACTGTTACTGTGTAGCTTGTAGTGTACTTGTTGAAAGCAGGTGCAAGCTCATATCCACTTACTGAAATGGTATTTAAGAAGTTGTTGTTGGTACCTGTAGATGTTGGCTTGACGCAAGCGGTCTTGGGCATATTATCATAGACTGGAATTGTGAATACAAGTGCCGAATTCAGGATGGCTTCATTGTAAGCCTTTTTCATGTGAGAAGCTTCTGAAGCTGCAGCTTGAATGTTTGTCATATATTGATGGCTGAAGAATCCGTTTCCGCCATCTACCATATCAAATTTCTGTAGGTAAAGTGTGTCTTGGCCTCTGTTTATGTAGCTTCTTCCGATAAATGTCGAGCCACCGATAATTGCCTTGCGCTGATTTGTCCAAGGTAGGGAATATGTCGAATTGTTTGTTGAAGCATACTTAGCACCCATCTGCTGTGCTGTAAGTGTCGAAGTAGCATAAGCTTGTATGTTAAAGAAATTATAGTAACCATTATATCCGGGTACAGTGCCCGTCGCTAAAGGAGTTCCGGAAACGCCCATTTCTTGTCTGGCTCTTGATGCTAAGTGATATGGGCTAACACCTGTCTCAATTGCCGCATCCATAAATGTCTGTGCATAGGAGTAGGTGACCTTGGTGTCAGGCGTCTTGTAGTTACCGTTCATAAAGCTTCCTGATAAAATAGCTTGAACACCTTCAATGCTATGTACTGTAGGGTCATAGGATAGCTGTTCAAACATAAATATCGAGGTTTCATCCAGAAAGTTTCTAGGGTCCATATAATAAGCAATTATTTGCTCTGAAGCAGCAACCCAGCTTGCACCGTCAAGTCCGTACCACTTGCCGGTGTTCCAGTTGTACGCACCCTTTTCCATAGACTTCCATGAAGCAATACTTGAATTTGAAACAAGGCTTATACCTACCTTTGATTCAGCCTCTAAAGCAACTTCCCAGTCAATTCCAAGGTGTTGTGCCTTAAATACCCAGTTAGGATGACTTGCGTGAATCTCTCTAAGAGAAGCCTTGTAACTTTCAGGGAAGCCTTGAGCATCAAGATATTCCTCAAAATCCATATCTTCTTTGTAGGAAGGCTGTTCAGGCTCAGGCGCCGTAATTTCGCCGGTAACTTCAACGTATGTGGAAGAAATATATCCTTCTTTACCATTGTAGTTTATTTTGTACCATATCTTTCCATCGGCAGCCTTGTCCTGACCAATTATGGTAACAGATGTTCCGTCTGTGAGATAGCCTAATGTAGCATATGTGGTTCCAGCGCCACTTCTTACTCTGAGAGAGGAAGCAACAACCGTACCTATTGAGAGCGAAACTGCAGAGACTTCGTTCATTTGGGCAACAAAACGAGCGCCATATGTAAAACACATAACGGCGCTGGCAGCTATAGCAGTAATTTTCATTAAGCTCTTAGAAAATTTCATGTTGCCATCCTCTTGTCTCTTGTTCGGTAATCTGTCTTTTTTCTTTGTTTAATAGCGCATATCCACGCATAATACCTTAGTTTATATTATAAACAGATGTAAAGCCTCTTGTCAAGCGAAAAATCGCTGAGTTTTCGCATTTTTGACGTTCACAAAAAATTTACATTACCGTATAATTAAGCTTTTAAGCCCAAGTTTTAGCGTAATAATTGTAATTCAATCAACATCTAGTGGCATAAAAACTGTAAAACTCCTGAAATATGCCGAAAATACGCAGTTTTGTCTAATTTGTAGAAATATAAAAAGAATTTTATAGCAAAATGTCTATTGACATCGAATTTTAGTATATGGTATAATAATTCTACAAAACGATATTTATATAAAAATAGAGAGAAATATATAGAACAAAGACAAAAGAAGGTTTAGCACACGCTTCGGCTTTTTTGAAGCTGTGACAGTAAACAAGGAGGCAAAAATGAATAATGCATTTAAGAAGGCTGTAATCTCAATCGGAACAGCCGTTGTTATGCTGACCTCTGTATTTGCAGGGTCGGTAGTCGCTTCGTCTACTAACGAAATCACTGTAAGCCCGACGACTTCAACAGTCAAGCCGGGTGAAAGCTTTGACGTTTCTGTCGGCTTTGAAGCAGGTGACAACGGTGCATCGGGATTCCAGCTTTATTTATATTATGACGATGAATTACTCGACGTCTATGTTCCGACTACTTCAGAGCTTAACGGAAAGTATAACGCCCAGAGTAGATTTTCTGTTATTACTAACTACACTTACGGCGATGGCGTTGTAAAGATTGTTGGCGCTAATATGAGTGCTAATAATATTACAGTCGACACCGCACTTAGTCTTGTTACGTTCAAGGCTAAGAATGATGTGTCGGGTAACGCTAAGATTTGGGTTTCTGTAGAAAAGCTTGTCTATAACAATGACGGCTCAATGGTTAGTACATCGTATAGTGCGCCGACTTCTTCTAATCCTGTAAAGATTAAGATTTCAGCCCCTACAACAACCACTACCACAACAAAGGCTACAACAACCACAACAACCGAGCCTACCACTACAACAACTACAACAACAGAACCTACCACTACAACAACTACGACAGAACCAACTACTACAACTACAACAACTGAACCTACCACAACTACTACAACAACCGAGCCGACTACAACTACTACAACATCGGCTTCTACTACAACAACTACAACTCAGCCTACAACTACAACAACTACAACAGAACCAACAACCACAACTTCGGTTTCTACTACAACTACAACTGAGCCTACAACAACTGAAGCTTCAGTAACTGAAGAAACTAATGAAATCACTTCAACCGAAGCTTCCACTACAGAAGAAGTAATTACACAGTCAACTACAACAGAGGCTTCTACCGAGAATACTGAAACCCAGGCTCCTTCTGATGATGCAATCGTAATAACCGATGAAGTTCCACTTTATGAAGTTTCACAGGGTGCAGAAGAATTTGACGAATCACTCGTTGACCCTTACTGCATTAACCTTAAGGATTATGTAGATGACTTCGATAAGAGCTATAATGTTAAGGTTTCTGTAAGTTCTGACGGCTTTGCTAATGGCTCAATCAGTATGAATGACGTTGAAGGCAATTGGACAAAGTATTATCAGAATACTGATAACAAAACTTGGGAAGCTACAAACGTTACACTTGATAAGAATGACGCACTCGTGTTTGTTCAGCTGTTCTATCTTAAGGAAAATTCAAACTTCACTATCGACCAGGTAGAGATTACTCCTTATATGGCTGAATCTACAGAGGATTCTATTGAAGAAGAAATCGTTGATACCAATGTTACTATTCCTGAAGAAGATGCCGAAGAAGGCGTTACTCAGGAAGACGTTGAGCAGGCAGTTGATGAGATGCCACAGAACGATAAGAACCCACAGACTTCGGATAGTTCTAAGAGCGTAATGGCTGTAGGACTCGTAGTTCTCGAGCTTATCGGTATGGCAGCAACTCTCTTTATCTTTGGTAAGAAAAAGGAAATTGAAGAGCCTGCAGAATAAAGTAATTTAATAACTTCAACAGCCCACAGATGTCTGTGGGCTGTTTCGATAAGGTGATATAATGCAAATTAACGATAAAAGGAATTATAGCATTGAGCTTGAAAAAATAATAAAGTCACAAGGTGATAATAAACCAAAGCTCTTACTTCATGCATGCTGTGCACCGTGCTCTTCTTATGTGCTCGAGTATATTGCCACGCATTTTGAAATTACAATGCTCTATTATAACCCTAATATTACTCCAAAGGAAGAATACGAAAAAAGACTAAACGAGCTTAAAAGGCTTCTCGGAACCGCAAGCTTTTGCGAAGGCGTTAACCTTATGGATTGTAAGTATGACCCGGAGAGCTTTTTTGAAATCTCAAAAGGTCTGGAGGATTTGCCGGAAGGTGACGAGCGTTGCTTTAAGTGCTATTTGCTAAGACTTGAACTTACTGCACAGCTTGCTAAGGAGTATGGCTTTGATTATTTTACAACAACACTCTCAATCTCACCATATAAAAACTCAAAAAAACTTGCCGAAATTTCAATCGAGCTTGAGGAAAGATATGGCATAAAGTGGCTGCCAAGTGATTTTAAGAAAAAGAATGGATATAAACGTTCAATAGAGCTTTCTAAAGAATATAATCTCTATAGACAAGACTATTGCGGATGTGTATTCTCAAAGAGGGATGCTCAAAAGAAAAGGGGAGAGGAGTAATGACTCTCAGATTTGCAGATGATAACGACCTGAGTGGTTTGTCTGGATTATATACAAATCTTTGTAACTACGTAATCCTTCAAAACAGAGAGGAGCTAAACGTATGAAGATAACCCTTATGAATAAAGATGTACCGGTTTTTGATATGGAGATGGAAAACGGAAAAGTAGTCAGAGCGTTTCCTGCTATCAATCGCAAGTATGCACCTGTTTCTATGAAGCTTACCAACGGAGTAGCAAGTTATACGGATGCTAATTATTGGTTTGAGCATAGATGTATCCCGGCAGGACGTGACGGTTTAAGAAAGGGACTAAAAAACATAGGATATGAGACCTTGGATAGATTGAGAACGCCGCTTTTTCTCCTGGAGAAAAGCTACGGCTTGTCCCTTTCAGATCAGTATTGGCTCAAGCTTAAAGCAAGTAACCTAAAATGGTCTGACGTTAATTTTTACAGGAATAGCTTTTCTGAAGATGTAGGGAGAGCTTTTTTTGATGATGTTACGGTGAATAGTCCAAATCTTGTTTCACCTGATATTACAACCAATGGCAATCTCTCAAAGAAGTGGGTTCAAATAGGAAATGATAGATATCTATATAAAACCAGCAGTAAGTATTATTGCCAAGAGCCGTATAACGAGGCCTTAGCATCAGCTATTTGTAGACGACTCGAGTTTGAAAGCTATGTTGATTATGATTTAATTATAGAAAACGGAAAGCTGATTTCTGCCTGTAAAAACTTCTTAACAGAGGATGCAGAGCTTATATCGGCAGGCTCTTTGTTGTATATGAATGGGAATTCTCCCGATTACAGATATGAAAACTATGTAAAGATCTGTAAGGAAAATGGAATAGCTGATATCGAAGACAGACTTGATGAAATGCTTGTGCTTGATTATTTAATTGCTAACGAGGATAGACATTATGGAAATTTTGGGGTAATACGAAATTCAAATACATTAGAATTTGTTAGTGTCGCACCGATTTTTGACAGTGGAAGCAGTATGTTTTATTATCTGGAAGCAGACTCGATTGAAGAATTTAATGCTACGCACGAAATCCATTCAAAAGCTTTTGCAAGATGGCATAATGAATCAATAAAGCTTGTTAAAAACATAGAGCGTTTTGATTTAAGTAAGCTAAAGGATATTGATGATGAGTTAAAAATGATTTTTCTAAAAGGGAACACTTTAAAGACGGAAAGAGCAGATACTCTTTGCTATGTAATCAAAGAAAGAGTAAAGAAGCTATCTGAAATTTTTGATTAAATAACAGAAAGACACCTGTTATAAACCATATCGGTATTATTGTAATTAACAAAACAAAAGCAGATAAGCTGTATAGAGACATAGGACGCCAATTGCCCAAATTAGATACAGTTATCTGCTTTGATAATAGTATATCATATTCTATGCAAAGTGTCAAGAGGTAGGCAAAACAAAAGCAGATAAGCTGTATAGAGACATAGGGCTCCAATTGCCCAAGTTAAATACAGTTATCTGCTTTGATAATAGTATATCATATTCTATGCAAAGTGTCAAGAGGTAGGCAAAACAACGATGTGAAATAGAAAAAAGCTGATAAAATGCTTCAATCTGCCGGGCTACAATTGCCCCTAGAGGAAACATTCATCAACTTCGATAATAGTATATCATATTCTATGCAAAGTGTCAAGAGGTAGGTAAAACAACGATGTGAAATAGAAATAAAAAAAGCTAAAAAATGCTTCATTCTAGAGGGCTCCAATTGCCCAAAGAGAACACATTTTTTAGCTTTGATAATAGTATATCATATTCTATGCAAAGTGTCAAGAATTATTCAGGAGAAATTTTAGAACATAAAATCAACGCAAGCAAAAAGCCTCTTGCCCTTGGTGGCAGGAGGGGATAAGAGCAACGCAAGAGTGTGTCGCTTGACAAATGCACTCGTTGTATGTATAATACATTAAAGGTCGGTACACCGACATAGTGCTTTGATTGGAGATTATAAATATGACATTTCAAGATTTTTTAAAGGAACAGAATATTACCAAATATCATTTGTCGAAAATTAGTGGTGTTCCCAAATCAACTATTAACGATATATGCTCAGGTAAAAGTTCTATTGGTAAATGCGCTACATCGACAATATATCGAATCGCACTTGCCTTGAATTGTACCGTAGAACAGATAATGCAGTTTGATGCACCTCGGCAACTTGACTGTGAAACAGGATTACCTGCAGATAAGCGATATTTAGAATGTGGTTTACCACCTTATTTGAAAGAATCTATTGAAGCTATGAAAAAATCCTGGCAGATTATAGATGCGGGTGGGCGAGATTTGCATTGGGATGTTTTTTTGGTGCGATTTAAGCGCAGATATAAATTCTGCCGAGGTTGATGGAGTAATATCGTCTGAGCAAGCCTGGTACTTGAGAACAAAGTATTTAAGAATAGAAAGGTGTTAAATTTAAAGAGAAAGGGAAACAAAGTATGAGCAGAACCCTTATTAACGTCCTAATAGATGAAATGACGCATAATATATCTGGTGGCATTTATAATAAAATGCAGGTGGATTTTGCATATAATTCTAATCATATAGAGGGTAGCCAGCTTACGCACGACGAAACAAGATATATTTTTGAAACTAAGACAGTTGGCATAGAATCGGCCAGGGTGGATGATATTATTGAAACGGTAAACCACTTTGCTTGCTTTAGATATATATTAGAAACCTACGAACAACCACTTTCGGAAGAATATATAAAACATCTGCATCGTATGTTAAAGACAAGTACATTTAGTTCCCAGAGTGATGAAGCTGTAATAGGCGATTACAAGAAATATCCAAATGAAGTTGGGAATATTTCCACGGTTCATCCAAGCCAGGTGCGACAGTATATGTTCAAGCTCACAGACGAATACAACAAATCAAATCCCGGACTTTACGAAATAATAGATTTCCACGCCACATTCGAGTCAATACATCCTTTTTTCGATGGCAACGGCAGAGTTGGAAGATTGATTATGCTAAAGGAATGTTTGAAGAATGACATTGTACCTTTTATTATCGAAGAAAAGAATAAAAGGTTTTATTATGCCGGCTTAAAAGAATGGCAAACTAAAGGCTCAAAAGAGCGTCTCGTAGAAACCTGTCTTATGGAACAAGATACATTTAAATCCATTCTAGATTATTTTGAAATAAACTATAAAAATGAAAAATTAACAAGTAAAGAAGTTATAGCTGCACATCGCCAAAAATCTGTTAAGCCGAAGAACAAAGGTAAAAGCAGATAATAACAATCAGCATTAATGTGTGCCACGTGGCACACTCCACAATAGGAGGTCTTATTATGAGTCTGTCGTCCGAAAACAAAAACTTATATCAAGAGTTACTTAAATTAAAAGAACAGCTGTCATTGGCAGACATTTCTAAAATAACAATTGCTAGTTATGAAAAAGATTTTTCTTTGCGTTTCACTCACAACTCAACTGCGATTGAAGGCAATACATTGACTTTATTTGAAACGAAAGCAATACTTGAAGATAATTTCGTTTCTTCCGGGAAAAGTTTAAGAGAGGTCTATGAGGTTGTAAATCACAACAAAGCTTTTTCTTATGTAAAGGAATGTGTTTTAAATGGTAAATCGCTTGACGAACATATAGTTAAAGAAATTCACGCAAAGCTTATGGAAAACATAATTGTTGGTGGCGTGTATAGAAATGTAGATGTCTATATTTCCGGTTCTCAACACACTCCACCATCTCCTAATCAAATGTTTTTGCAGGTCAAGGATTTTTATACACAGCTTGCTGACATTCGTTCTTTCGATAATGATATTGATTATGCAGCTTGGACTCACGCAGAGTTTGTTCGAATACATCCGTTTGTCGATGGCAACGGCCGTACATCCAGGTTGATTATGAATTATCAGCTTATAAAAGATGGATGGTTGCCTGTTTCCATAAACGCAAGTGATAGAGTAATGTATTACGAAGCCCTTGAGGAGTATTCGGTCAATAAAAACCTCACTCCTTTTTCGGAGTTAGTCGCTAACTTAGAAAAACGTGAAATGGAAAAGTATTTGTCTATGACTCGAACTGTCCCACGGAAGAAAAAAGGCATCAGCCGATGATGATAAAAAAGTGTGCCACGTGGCACACTTTCAAATGAGGTGATTTGATGATATATACTCTTATGAACAAGAATATACCCGTTGTTGAAATAGAAATTGCAGATGGTACAAATTTTGTTAGGCGTGTACTTGATGTTTGTGAACGAGATTATGCGCCACTAGGTATGTCGGTTGAAGATGTTTTTTCTGTTCAAAAATGGATTAATAATAGAGCAATTCCATCAAATCGAGATAGCTTACGCAGAGGACTGAGCTTGATTGGTGACGGTGTTATTTCTTCGGCAGAGCTCTCAATCAAATCACTCGCACTTTCACTTACAGACCAATATTGGTTGAAGCCAAACGATAGTAATGTTAGCTGGTCTGATATAAACTTCTTTGAAAATGATTTTTCCGAAGATGTTGGTAACGCTTTGTTTGACCTTGTTCCTACTCAAGCAGATAGTCTTGTTTCACCGGATGCTACGAGCTTAGGGTGGCTAAGAAAGAAGTGGGTTTGTTCAAACGGAGATAGATATTTGCTGAAAGCAGGTTCGGGAACAATAATGCAGGAGCCTTACAATGAGGTGATTGCAAATATAGTTGCAGAGTCTCTTGGAATTAAACACTTTACAAAATATGAGGTCATTGATTACAAAGGAAAACCGGTGTCCGTTTGCAAAAAATTTATAACGACATCTACAGAGCTTGTACACGCAAGTGTGTTTAATGAAGTTTTTACTCAAGAGCCCGGAGCAGACAAATACACTTTCTTTTTGAATTGTTGTAATAAGCTTGAGATACCGAACGCCTCTGAGTGCATTGATGATTTCTTAATTCTAGACTATATCATAGGAAACCAGGATAGACACTATGGCAACATTGGGTTTATACGAAATGTAGATACATTAAAATTTGAAGGATTTGCACCAATCTTTGATTGTGGTACAAGCCTTCTATACGATACACCAACCTTGGATATAGATGTTTCTTTAGACATCGAGTCTCAGTCGTTCAAATCATTTCACTCAAGTCAGATAAAGCTGGTAAAGAACATAGATAGGTATAGTATTCCTAATGTAAGTGAATTAACAGATAGAGTAAAACAGGTTTTTGATAGCCTGCCTTTTAAATCAAGAATGTCTGAAGAAAGAGCCGATGTCTTGCTAAAGGTCTTAGAACATCGAGCAAAAAGCCTTGATACCCTACTAAGCCGAAAAAACAACAAAGGCAGAAGCCGATAAAAACAACACAAGAGTGTGCCACGTGGCACACTTTTTGTTTGCCAAAAACAGAAATATCGCCTATAATTTAAAATACCTCTCTATAGAGGAATTAAAAAATGAGGTGATAAACTATGACTATCTACAAGGCTTGCGATAACTGGCTCCAGAGCCGTCGCAATTACATTCGCAACACAACCTACATAAGCTACGAGTATGCTATTAAACGTTTTAAGCACTACTTTTCGGATTGCTCTGTCGGAGAACTGACTCGTGAAGTTGTGATAGAGTGTTTCAGAGCTATGGCACTAGAAAACAGTCATAGTTCTATCTACGCCGTGAGACAAGTTCTGAGAGCCGTCTATCAACAACTCATCGAGCGTGACCTTGCGAACAAAAATCCGTTCTCTAAGGTGCCTATACCATATACTGCCTCAAAGAAAACAGTAGAAGCATATACACTCGAGGAACAGCAAAAAATAATTTCTGCCTGCCATTTGGACAAGATGGGTGATTGCTTTATATTTTTGTTGTTAACTGGCTTGCGGTTGTCTGAATTTGTATCACTCAGATGGAGTGATTACAACCCACAAGAACACACTATCGCCATCCGAAGAAGTAAGACCTCGGCCGGAGCGACCACACTATCTCTATCACGCAAAGCAGAGTCTATATTGACAAACCAGGAACAGCGCCATCAATTTGTTTTTTCAAATTGTCACGGAGAGCCCGTGTCGGTTACTTCTATGAAGAAATTTCTGAGCCGGCTTAAAAAAGCTACCGGCATCAGTAACCTAACAAATCACAAATGCAGGCATACTTTCTGTACACGCCTGGTTCAAGCCGGAGTTGACATAAGAACTGTTAGCTCTCTCGCTCGTCATACATCGGTGGCTTTTACGCTGCAGCACTATGTTACGTGCGATAAACGTATTCAGAGAGAGGCTCTGGAGCGCCTTGATGCAGTTATATAGTGTGCCACGTGGCACACTTTTTGTTTTTGTCCAAAATAAAAAAAGCCTCGATATTACACGAGGCTAAAATCAGCATATCCTGTTTTTTTCGTTAGCAAGAACGAACAAACAACAGGATGATTATTTAGCAGAACGAACAAACTTTGTTCTTCTGCTCTCTATCTCCTTGACATATCACCACGAAAGTGGTAGAATATAGTCAATGAGAATAATAATCATTGCAGCAGACAAGTTTCCTGGCAGGGAAACAAGCCTGCGGAGTTTCAACGGTTAGCCCACCGAATGAAGTCCTGCAATCTATTATTTGTTATCAATATGATAACATAATAATACTGAGTTGTCAAGAGCTTTTTTTCAGCGTGTATCGTTGATGAAAGCTCTTTATTAGTTTCGGCTATTCTTTCACTTCTTGGAGTTCGATTTTGCTTTGAAGAAATTTGTTTACGTCTTTATAAACAAAATTTTTACCAACGTGTGACTTGCTAACAGGGCAAATATTCATTGCATACTCCCTGCCTATTTTATTACTGAACCTATATGATATATTATTAGGAAATTTATTTACAAGCAATTCATCAAATTTAGGAATTTCCCCAATAACACTTATAGAGAAATATTCACAAGACGCATCAAACATATGATATTCAATCATTTGATGTTCGAACAATCTGTTCATATCATAGGGATAAGTTACATCTTCTCTATTTCCGTCATCATATCTTATATATGTCATAATGTCAATAGGATTTTTGCATTTCCAGCACTTGCTTTCGTATGTATATAGGATGAACGGCAGGTTGCTGTTTGATTGAACGTTTGATTCAATCAATCGAACATTCTGCTTGTTATAGGTATATTCTTTTCCATTGCTAGAAAACTTTATACATATTTTATCGTTTTCTTCTTTTGCGGAATATGCTTCTTTGATTTCGCCTGTACTTATAACTTGAAATTTAATCATTTTCAACTGACCACCTAACTTTAAGGCATACGCCAAAAGCTATTATATTTGCTTATAACATTACGAATGTAATGCTATATAAATATTTCAATAAGAACCTGGGCAATCCTATTTTATCACATTACCAAGCCCAACGCAGAAGTTAACGGACAATGCACTCTGTCCGACAGCTGCGATACCAAATCTGTAAACAAGAGTAGGTATGGAACAGGAGCCGCCGCAAAACAGTCCTCCTTTGTCGGATATGCAAACGACAAATTAGAAAAATGTAGGAACACTATCGTTGATGTGCCTACACCCCTTACAACTTAGTTGTGCTGGATAATTAACACAAACTCAGTTGTTTAGGATAAGGAAAGAAAACGAAGCAAACCAAAATAATGTGTTTAGACACATTTGATATAATGGTAGTAGCATCTGACTAGGATGCTACTCAGAGCCTACAAGCAATATTGTGGACTCTGAGAAGCACCCTAGTGCCTCTCTGCAGGAACAATCCTGCAATGGTGAGCTATCCGGGATTCGAACCCGGGACCCTTTGATTAAAAGTCAAATGCTCTGCCAACTGAGCTAATAACTCATGCTGATTTAGACAGCTTTTATATTATATCAAATATAGCAGAGAAAGTCAAGCATATTTATAGACTTTTTTACATGTCGGTTTTGTAACCCAAAGAGCGTAGCAATCCTTCGCAGCCTGCCAAGACATCACGATAGGTTGCCTTGAAATCGCCACTGTACCAAGGGTCAGCAACATCGCCACCGTATGCGTAGTCAAGTAGCTTTCGGATTTTGTCTTCTTTATCGCCGTTAAGAATTCTACTCATATTTCTAATATTTGCACTATCCATTCCGATAAACAGGTCGTACTTATCATAATCAGAGACTTTTAGCTGAACAGCGCGCTTTCCGTCGCAGGAAATCCCATGCTTTTTCAGCTCTTCTTTGGCAGGTGGATAAACAGGATTGCCACGTCCGCAGAAGATTTCTTCAGTACTGGTCGCAGTAGAAGATATGTAAAATTCATCAGCTATGCCTAGCTTTTGAACCATGTCTTTTAATACAAATTCTGCCATAGGGCTTCGACAAATGTTGCCATGGCAGACGAACATAATTCGGTTCAAGTTTATTCCTCCTAAATTAGACGGTTAATCGTTCCACTGCTTCCATTGAGTTCTGTCTGCAATATCAACAAGTGACTCGCCATTGTATGTAAAATAAGACGGACCAGCTATAGTACTACAATTTTTAACCGTTTTCATTATTGCAGTTAAAGAGGTCAGCTCGTGGTTATATAGAACCTTACGATTACCCTTGACCACAACTACAATGCTAGAATCTTCCGTGCAAACAAGCTCGTCACCATCTTTAAGTCCGCACTCATAAAAGTCAATAGGTGGTCGCTTGATTGATTGCTTGGTATTAAATTCACTGTTTCCTTTTACTCGCTTAAGCTTGTCTTGCGAGCTGCTAATTACAGCTATTGCTTCTAGCAGCTGGTAGGCATCTTCGGGTGACATTACAAAGAATTCTCTGTTCTTGGATACTCTTAAATCTGGATTTAAGTTATCAATCATTTTGTGAAGCTTTTTATCTTCGAGATTTCCAGATGTTTCGTATGTGGCATAAACCTCATATTCGTATGGGAGTGCTGTAGTGCTTAATTTTTGTCTTCTGGTTTCAACGTTATTTGTGTAGCCGATTTTTACCATATTTGGTAGTGCGGGGTTTGTCATAATGTAGATGTATCCCATTGTTGTTCTCTCCTTATATTATGTAGTGCGTATTAAAACGGGGTTTATTCCTCCTCAATAAGTATAGCCCTGCATGGTGCGCCGTCAGAACCACCGAGATTTATAGGCTGTGCACAAAGGAAATATCCACCCTCTGTAACACCGCTAAGACGTATTCCTTCGAGTAGTACAACCTTTGCACCAAGAAGTATTAAATGAACTTCTTTTGGAGCATCCTCCGGGCCAACGGTTTGTGACTCATTTCCTACAAGCTTAATCTTTGCATCAGCAAAGACTTTTGCAGCATCGGCAGAGACTGTTGCTTTTCCTCCTATAAGTATCCTCTGTGCGTACTCTTCTCCCAGCGAAGTAGCCTTAGAAAGAATCTCTCTGGCAATTTTGTCTGTAACAATGCCGTCGTTGTGCGTAACAAATGCTTTTCCTACAAACTTGTCTAGAGGAACCTTGTCTATAGTATCTTCGCCATCTATAAAATGGTATGGTGCATCGACGTGTGTGCCGTTGTGTGCGCACATACTGATGTTTGTTAGATTGCATACATCACCGTTTGCTATAAGCAACTGCTTCTCTCCTATAGGAGAAGGGTCACCCGGGAATACTGTGCAAGAGAAAACCTCCTGCGAAATGTCATATATCTTCATAAGCCCTCCGTGTCGGTTTAAATATTTCTTATACTATTATATCAAGAAAGCTTGAAAGAGTCAACGAAATAGCAAAAGCACCTTCGATAATTTATCAAAAGTGCCTTCGAACCTTTCTATGAGCAAAACCTGTGACCACCAATAGTTTTGATAATCGGTCTTGAATGAATGAACTTGTCGTTTGTCTTTGCAGGGTTATAATAGTATATAGCACCACCCGACGGGTCCCAGCCGTTGAGTGCATCTCTTGCCGCATTGTATGCCGAGTCTGAAATAGGCTGATTGAACTGCCCGTCTGTAATAGCCGTGAATGCACCCTTTTGATATATAACACCTGACAAGGTGTCGGGAAAAGACGGATGTTCGATTCTGTTTAGAACTACTGCACCTACAGCGACCTGACCCTCGTAAGGTTCGCCTCTAGCTTCGGCAGAAATAATTCTTGCGAGCAAGTATACGTTAGACTCGGTTGCGGCAGGGACAGAGCCTATACTTATTCCCATTGCAGCGAGAGTTTGAGGACCTGCAACGCCGGTTTGACTTATGCCTTTTAGCTTTTGAAACTTTTTGACTGCTGCTGTCGTTTCTTCTCCGTAATATCCGGTTACATCGCCATTATATAATCCCCAGTCTATAAGAAACTGCTGGATTGCTCTGACTTCTGCGCCTCTTGAGCCCATTTGAGAAACGGTAGGCTGTGTCAAAGCAGTGCTATCATTTATAATGTATAGGGCAGTGAAAAACATTATACAACCAGATAGTATAAGTGCAAATGTCATAATTCTTTCTTTTGTCATTTTTAAACACCTCACTTTGTCTTATTATTACTGATTTTAATGGTTATATTCATTTGCAAAAGGGGAGAACGAGAACACGCGGTTTTAGGTGTGTGCATTTTTAACATAAAGTTATAAAGAAATTTCGCGTTTGCTGTAACAAAACGAGAATAGTTCGAATTTGGCGAAAAACAGTTGACTTTTCACATTGTAAATGATAAAATTATAAAGTCGCTTGATGGCTGTATCAATTATTTTCGAAAATCTTTAAAAAACTTTTTGAAAAACTATTGACAAGCTCAAATCAATGTGATATAATAATCAAGCTGACCTCTAACGAGGGCAGCCCAGCACCTTGAAAATTGAACAATCGAAAACACAAGAAAAAACCCTTGTAAAATTACTTTGAGTAATTTAAGAAGTCAAGCATTAAGACTGTAAAATGAATGCATAGTCAGTATGGAAAAGTACTGAGCGAGAAAGGT
>JAZSCN010000005.1:0-23649 GCA_045602925.1 Oscillospiraceae bacterium
CGTTCAGCGGCGATCTCTTCCACGATCGGCACTACCATACGGCAGGGGCCGCACCAGGGTGCCCAAAAGTCCAGAAGGACTTTCTTATCGGAATTTAATACTTCATTTTGAAAATTGTTTTTATTGATATTGATAGCAGACATATTTACGTCCTCCTTTTTTTCTTTGTAGCTTCATTATATCACAGCTTTTGACATCGTTCTGTGATAACATCACATTTCTGCTTTTACTTCAATGTAGCCAATATCACAAGTCAATATGCACTTTCGAGAATTTTGCGTATTTCTACACTTTGCAAAATTGCTACCGTGTTTTGCTTGCTGTCTATGTACAGGTTGCGATGAAAAAACATTTCCTCTTTGTCTAATGCGGATCAATTTTTGATATAGAAAGAAAAAAACAACCACCGGTGTTGAGAAAATTCAACGACTGCGAGGTTGTTTTTTGACCACAGTTTATCCCACAGACACGCTCGGATTACACGGAAACAGTGGAGAAAGAAAAGCCGTAAAGGATGTGTTTCCGAGCGGAAAGGGGCGGAAATGCTTAGAAATAAGCGGAAACAGGTACTCCCAAATTCTTTGGGACAGTGTCGAAAAAAAATTGCAAGTAGTTATTCAACCTCATTTTTCCGGCTCTAACGGCTCATGCCGGTTGATACATGAAGTCATGTATCACACTCCAAAATACAAATCGCCCGACGACTTGAAAAACCGGCGGGCGTGTTTTTCTTAAAATGAACTGAGTTCTTTTTGCAAAAAAATTAAAACTCGCTGTTTGAGAGGAAGTCTTCTCTATGCTTTCTTTTAAGCTCTTCCCTTGCGTGCACGTCGGTCTGCACATTTTCTAGCACGACTGCACTTATTGGCGGAACTGAGAGGCACTTATTCCTGAGTGGGAAGTTATGATGCTTTCCGTCGGGGGTAAGTCTTATACAGAAGTTGCCTTCGGGGAGTTGTAGCTTTGCTTGTTCTCTTGAAGGGTTTACAGCAACGATTATGCACTTGTCGTCGTCCCGGAGCTTCATACAGACAGCGCCGTTTCCTTCGATATCGACAAATGACAGATGCTTTTCAATTTCCTCGGCAGTTGTGAGTCTGAACAGCTTGTTTTCCCGTCTTAGCTTTACAAGCTCTCTGCAATACGAGAAGACGTCATAATTCTTTGCCTTGTCCGTCCACTTTATGCTGTTTGTGAAGTCGCAGGACTTATAGCTGTTCTCGTCAAAGTGCTCGTGGATTGGCTTTGACTCATCAACAAGCGGTTTTGGCTTACTTCTCATAAAGTCCTGTCCGAGCTGGAGAAACGGTATTCCCTGTGCAAGCATCACGAGTGCGAGTGACAGCTTATGGGCTCTCTTGATTTCCTCCTCCGAGTAATCGTCGCAGGAGATAATGAGCTTATCGTACATTGTCCAGTTGTCGTGGGCTTCGCAATAATTTATCGTCTGGTGAGGCTCGGTTGCCCAGGCGGCTTCGTCATAGCCCTCTACCCCGCTATGCTTTACAGAGCCTGCGAGACCTCTTTTTATAAAGCCTGCAAGGTCTGAGTTTCCTCCGACATAGCCACGCTTATAGACATCAAAGGTGTTTCCCTTTATTGCATCACGGAAGTTGTCATTGAATACGCCCACTCTATCGAATGCGCCGATATTCCACTTGACGCAGCGCTTATCTTCGGGGATTGCACACATGCCACCCGACCAGCCCTCGCCATACATCATAATATACGGTGAAAGCTTTGAAAGCTCATCTCTAATAATATTGACTGTTTCGCAATCGAGCACGGCCATAAGGTCGAATCTGAAGCCGTCGAGCTTATATTCCCTAGCCCAATAGAGCACAGAATCGACTATATATCTTCTGACCATTGCATGCTCTGAGGCGATTTCGTTACCGACGCCTGAGCCATTAGAGAACTCGCCGTTTTCACAAAGTCTATGGTAATAATACGGCATTGAGAGGTGAAAATCAGATTTTTCGGTATAGTAGGTATGATTATACACGACATCCATAATGACGCCGATGCCGTTTTTATGTAGTTCCATTATGAGCGTTTTAAGCTCAAACACTCTTGAATAAGGATTCTCGGCATTTGTTGAATACGAGCCTTCGGGACAGTTATAGTTCTTAGGGTCATATCCCCAATTATACTGCTTGTCATATGGCTTTGACTCGTCGACTGTTACAAAGTCGTAAATCGGCAAAAGCTGAACGTGGGTTACGCCGAGCTCCTTAAGATGAGAAAGGCCGACGGTAACGCCGTTTTCGATAAGTCCGTCCTGAGCCATTCCCAGAAACTTGCCTCTATACTTAAGCTTTACCCCACCCGAGGCATCTATTGAAAAATCTCTTATATGGCACTCATAGATAATGGCATCGCAGGGGTGCTCGATGCTTGGCCTTTTGACATCATCCCAGCCCAATGGATTCGTCTTTGCCATATCGACTATTGCAGACCTTGAGCCGTTGACTCCACAGCTTTTTGCGTACAGGTCGGCAGCTTCAAAATACTTTGAGTGGTCATACTCATAGACATAGGTATAAAAGCAACCTGCGAGGTTACGCAGAATTTCGACCTGCCAGCAGCCTGAATAGTGCTTTTCCATAGGGAGAGTTTCGATAAGATTTGAGCCGACGCCATCGGCATACACTCTTAGATAGACTCCTGTAGCAATCGGCGACCATGTTCTGAAAACAGTCTTGTCCTCTGAGAGCTCGACTCCCAGAGGACCACCGTAATAATTATCCTTATCAAATTGTTCAAAATCCGATATGCGATTCATAAGTTAAAAAACGTCCTTTATTTTATGCTTTAAAAGTAGATAAATGCAAGTGTTCCGAGAGATACGATGAGCTGGATTATCGCAAGTCTGAAAACGATATGTGTTGGTGACCAGCCGGAATTTTTCTTTAGGTGGTCGTGGATTGGAGTTCTGATATTCTTCATAAAGTTCTTCATTCTCAAAAACTTTATGCAGGAAATCTTAACGAGGGAAGCTCCACCGTCGATAATGAGCATAAGGCAAACCGGTATAAACAGAAGTGGTGCGCCTGTCTTCATCATAGCGACAGCGAGCAGTACTCCAATCGCTCTTGAGCCTGCGTCGCCCATAAGCATAACGCTCGGATTTGCGTTATACCAAAGATAAGCAATTATGCAAAGCACCATAACACCTATCATTGCGACAAAGCCGTTGTCTGTTCCGGTAAGCAGGTGGATTGCTACGCCTGCTGTTGCAAGGGAGATTATGCTGAGTGTTCCGCAAAGTCCGTCTACTCCGTCAGAGCAGTTTGTGACATTGATGCTACCCCACACGAGTGCTGCGCCCAAGATTACATACAGCACAGGTGGAATATCAAAGCTCATACCTAAAATTCTGGTATTTGCGACTGCGTTCTTATTGAAATACCAATATGCACCTGACATTGAAAGTGCGATAACGAGGTCTAAAAGTCCTTTCTTCACTCTGCCCCAAGGCACCTTTGCACTATCGTCTAAAAATCCACTGAGCATAGACAGATATATACCTGCGAGATAGATGATTCTTTCCAGATTCATAGGGATAACGAGTGCGCAGACAAGTGCAAAAACAGTTACGAAGATAACGCCGCTACCTGTATACTTACCTGCTGACTGCTGTCCGTCTATTGCGAAATCTTTTCCGTGGTCTCTTGGAAGCACTCCTCTAAAGAGCCTGAGTGAAACGAGCGCTCCAAAAAATGCTAGCGCCACCAAAATCACAGCGAATACTTCCTTGCTGTCTATCAAGCTATACAGCATATAATCTGTCCTTTCCGCATGATGCGTTCATTTATATTTCTTTAGCCGATGAATTCTCTCAGGAGAGAATTTTGAGGTACGACTTCCCTACTAACAGCTTCGCTTTCTCTTAAAACGACCTCCATATCGGCAAAGTCGCTATAGAGTGGGAAGTTATCCTTCATTCTTAAAAACTCGTTATGTAAGACATCCTTATAGGTGCTTACCTCGTAGCCTATAAAAGAGTCGATATGGAAGCTTGCATTACTCTTAAACGGCAGGATATATTTTTGTGCGCCGTTCTCGACGCTTTCATACCTACTAAGGCTATCCTCAAGTGCTCTGCCTCTATAGAGTCTATCACGGATAAGTCTACGCATAAGTCTTATTTTTGAAGGGTGCAAAACCTTACCGTTATCGGTCATAAGTCTTGTTCTGACGCTTACATACACGCCACTTGAATAGCCTACACAGCTACCTGTTACAAGTGGGTTGAGAGCGTGTATTCCCTCTAAAATAACGAGCTCGCCCTTATTTCGTTTAAGCACCTTATCAGATATAGAGCTGACCTGCGTTTCAAAATTAAAGTGCGGGAGATTGACCGGCTCACAGTTAGCGATTTTCTCTAAATGCTCACTTAGAAGCTCGATATTGACTCTATACGGAGATTCGTAGTCGATAACGCCGTTAGGGCCCTTAGCCTTCTCGTTTTTATCGCAGGTATGGAAGTAATCGTCCATAGCTATTGTGTGGGTTTCGACGCCCATTTTATCGAGGTATTCCTCGATACGCAGGGCAGTAGTAGTTTTTCCACTGCCTGACGGCCCTGAAAGCAGGATAATCGGGCTATCGCTTGTATGCTCATAGAGGTTTTGGGCTATTGCTTCGAGCTTACTGTAATAGTCCTTCTCACACTTTTCTACAAAGCCCTTAGTATCCTTTTTTATATATTCACTAATTTCTTTAACCGAAAGAATATCCATAGTGCAAATCCTTTCTATCGCTTACTCCCATCTGTTGCAGACCTCGTTAATCTTATCTGCAAGCTTTGCGAGGTCCTTGTTGGTTCTGCCCTCGCTTGATTTTACAAGCTTTGTGAGTCTATCAAGCGAGCCTAAAAGCCTATTGTATACTGAATTATTTGAGATATTATCCTGCTGTGGCTTGTTCTTTTCGATGAGGATTCCCTTTGTTTCCTCGATAAACTGACCTGTGAGGATATCGAAGGAAGTGCCGCTATATGGCGCATAGGTGTTGAGTGAGAGCTTTTCCTTTAGCACATTAGCGAGGTTTTCTGCACACTCGTCCTCGCCGTGATTTACAAAGACAATCTTTGGTGTATTACCGAATTCCTGAGCCCATCTTACGAGTCCGTTCAAATCAGCGTGGCCACTGACGCCATTGAGTCTTACGACCTCTGCCTTTACAGCTACCTCATCGCCAAACAGCTTGACTGTCTTTGCGCCACCTAAGATTGAGCTTCCAAGCGTATTATATGCCTGATAGCCTGCAAACATTACAGTACATTCCTCTCTCCAGAGGTTATGCTTAAGGTGATGCTTGATTCTGCCGGCTTCGCACATACCACTTGCAGAAATGATTACCTTAGGCTCTTTATCAAAGTTAATAAGCTTAGATTCATCAGATGTAACGGCAACGGTAAGTCCGTCGAACACGATAGGGTCTGTACCCTTATTGACATACTCGAGGGCTTCCTCGTCGAAACAGTTTTCCTTATTTACTGAGAAAATCTTAGTTGCCTCGATAGCGAGCGGGCTGTCGATATAAACCTTAAAGCTCTTCTTTTCGATAAGGCCTCTATCCTTGATTCTCTTTATAAAGTAGAGAATCTGCTGAGTTCTGCCGACAGCGAAGGAAGGCACAACGAGGTTACCGCCTCTTGCGAAGGTACGGTTTATGATATCTGCAAGCTCCTGCTCGTAGTCGCCGGGAACTGTATGCTCTCTATCGCCGTAGGTTGATTCCATAACAACATAATCGGCTTCGCTGATATACTGAGGGTCTCTGATAAGAGGCTGGTTTATATTACCGATATCGCCTGAGAAAACGAGCTTTCTTGTTTCGCCGTTTTCTGTAAGCCACACTTCGATTGAAGCAGAGCCGAGAAGGTGACCTGCGTCTATAAATCTGACTGTAATACCCTCTGCGATTTCGCACTTTTCTTCATAAGGATGGGAAACAAACCTCTGTATAGTAGCTTCTGCGTCAGCCATTGTATAGAGAGGGGTGTATTCTTCTTTACCCTTACGCTTATTCTTACGGCTACGCCATTCGGCTTCAAACTCCTGGATATGAGCTGAGTCACGAAGCATTATTGAGCAGAGATTTGCTGTTGCTCTTGTTGAGTGAATTTTCCCACAAAAGCCACCTGCTGAGAGAAGTGGCAAAAGTCCTGAATGGTCAACGTGTGCGTGTGTCAGGAGCACAAAGTCGATTTCTGACGGTGCACATGGAATTCTGGCGTTTTCGTAGATGTCCTTTCCCTGTTCCATACCGAAATCCACGAGGAACTTCTTTCCTGCTGCCTCGACATAGGTACAGCTTCCCGTAACCTCACGGCAAGCACCGATAAATACCATTTTCATATAACTCTAACCTTCCCTTCAAGCGTAATGCCTATTTATTTTGTATCCATCTAAAGATACTATACATACATATTGTACCACAAATCGCACATTAAATCAATAACTGCGATAAGGTTTTTGCATAAAAAAACAGACAGAGGCGAGCCGCCTCAGGCGATTTTATTATACGGTTTCTTTTCTCTTAGTGTTTGCATCCTCATAGCATACATAAAAAAACAGGTATCTCATAATTGAGATACCCGTTTTCATTATGTTTTAATTACTCAGCCTTTGGAGCTTCAACAGGGCACGCACCTGCACAAGCGCCGCAATCGATGCAAGCGTCAGCGTCGATAACGTACTTGCCGTCGCCCTCAGAGATAGCGCCTACTGGGCATTCGCCAGCGCATGCGCCACAGCCGATGCATTCATCAGTAATTGTATAAGCCATAGTGATAGCCTCCTTATGTAAAATAAAAATTAAAGTTCAGAGATTTTTTCTCCTACATACTATAATACCACATTTTTTTAAAAATGCAAGTCTTTTTTAAGACATATTATTATTCACTAAATAAATCGCCTGAATTTAGGAGATTAAAGCCCTTCTCCTTAAGCACCTTAGTAGCGAAGTCATTGTCTGCGACTCTGAGCATTACATAAGCCTTGTCTTCCTCACGGCTTACAAAAGCGTACATATACTCTACGCCGATATTATCTGCATAGAGTGCTTCCATAACCTCTGCGAGTCCGCCCGGTCTGTCAGGGAGTCCTACTGCTAAAACCTTAGTAGTTGTTGCAGAAAAGTTATTTTCCTCAAGAATCTGCATAGCCTTTTCGGTATCGTTAACAACGATTCTTAAGATACCGAAGTCGGTTGTATCTGCAAGTGACATAGCACGAATGTCGATTCCGCCGTCGCCTAAAAGTCTTGTTACTGCGGAAATCTTACCTGCTCTATTTTCCATAAATACAGAAATCTGCTTTACTGCCATAATAATTCCTCCGTTTCTATTTTAAAAATGCTTAGTCGTGGAGCTTACGCTTATCGATAACTCTGACTGCCTTACCCTCGCTTCTTGCGATAGACTTAGGTGATACGAGGTGAACCTTTGGATTGATTCCGAGGATAGTCTTGATAGCTGCAACGAGCTCGGCTTCCTTCTTCTGGATATCCTTTACTGTATCTGAGAGCTGGTCTGCGTTCATTTCTACAGAGATGTCGAGAGTATCGACATTAGCAACTCTGTCAACCTCGATGAGATAGTTTGGTGAATAGCCCTGCTCGATAAGAACAGTTTCAATCTGTGATGGGAACACGTTAACGCCTCTAATAATCATCATATCGTCGCTTCTACCCATTGGCTTTGACATCTTAACTAAGGTTCTGCCACAAGAGCACTTTTCTCTTGAAAGCACGCAGATATCTCTTGTTCTGTATCTTAGAAGTGGGAAAGCTTCCTTAGTGATGCTTGTGAACACGAGCTCGCCCTTTGAGCCTTCAGGTAAAACCTCGCCTGTTTCAGGGTCGATAATTTCTGCGATAAAGTGGTCCTCGTTTACGTGCATACCTGCCTGTGCTTCACACTCGAAGGAAACGCCCGGTCCACTTGTTTCGGTAAGTCCGTAGATATCGTAAGCCTTGATTCCGAGGGACTTTTCGATTCCTCTTCTCATTTCTTCAGTCCATGGCTCTGCGCCGAAGATACCTGCCTTAAGCTTGTTATCCTCTGGCTTATAACCCATTTCCTTGAGAGTTTCGCCTATATATGCAGCATATGAAGGAGTACAGCAGAGTATTGTTGAACCTAAGTCCATCATAAACTGAATCTGTCTTTCTGTATTGCCGGAGGACATAGGAAGTGTAAGGCAGCCTACCTTATGTGAGCCACCGTTAAGACCAGGGCCACCTGTGAAAAGTCCATAGCCGTAGCAAACCTGACAAACGTCTTCTTCGGTACCGCCGACAGCTACGATAGCTCTAGCACAGCAATCCTCCCAAAGCTCGATATCGTTCTGAGTATAGAATGCAACTACTCTCTTACCTGTTGTACCACTTGTTGACTGGATTCTTACGCACTCATTAAGTGGCTTAGCCAGGAGTCCGTATGGATATGCTTCACGAAGGTCTGCCTTAGTAAGAAATGGCAGCTTGTGAAGGTCGTCTACGCTCTTTATATCATCAGGAGTAACGCCCTTTTCGTCCATAAGCTTCTTGTAGTAAGGCACATTTTCATAGACATGTTTTACCTGCTTCACAAGTCTTTCGCTCTGAAGCTTTTTCATATCCTCACGGGACATGCATTCAATTTCTTCATTCCAATATCTAGCCATTGGAATCTCCTCCTTAGTAAATTTAAGTTTATAAAGCGCAAAGTGTCTCTTTACGCAATGCTTCAATATTATCTATCGCTTCCTCTTCTTGAAACGGCATACATATCGCAGAGATACTGCTTTCCACACTTTGTTTTAAAGACAGTATTGAGGACTTCTACGATAGATTCCTTATCGAGTCTTTTTTCAAACGCCTTGACAAGAAAGTTTGCCTCGGCTAAAATCTGGTACTCGATACCCTGGATATCCTCATAGCTGGCGTTCTTGACAATAAGATTATGCACCTTTTCGATAAAGCTTCTCTCATAGCCGAGGTTCAAAAGAAGCATATCCGAAACCTGCGCACTTTCTGCACCTGTATCTGCTATATCGCAGACAGCTGCGGCGACTTCGATTGTGAGAATTTTGTCATCGGACAGACCTTCCTCTATAGCTATAGCTCTGGCAAGTGAGCAGACCTTCAGTATATGGTTCACCTTTTCGGGATTGCCGGTATTATGTTGAATTAGAAGTGATATGAGTGCTGACATTTCAGACATTTATCACACCTCCGATTGATATCTTCTAAGCGTTCTTTCCGAGTTCAAATGCCTTTTTATTAAGCTGTAAAAACTTTGGTGGAACACAAGCCTCGAGGGCACTTTGCCAATAGCTATCCTCAAAGCCCATTTTTGTTGAAACGAGGCCCATCAAAACTACGTTTGAAGCCTTTGCGTTACCTACAGAAAGTGCGAGTGAAAGAGCGTCGCAGGAGAGAACGTCAAGTCCCTGAGCTCTCATCTTTCCAATTACATCTTCTGGATACTGCATAACGCCTTGGATAACGGGCATAGGGTCGAGCTGCTGGGTTGAAGTAACGATATGTCCACCCTTTTTAAGATAGGACACCCATCTTGCTGCCTCCAGAGCCTCGAAGCTGATGATTATATCGGCTTCGCCCTTTTCGATTACAGGTGAATACACCTTATCGCCGTACTTTACGTATGTAACAACCGAACCACCTCTCTGGCTCATTCCGTGCACTTCAGAAACCTTTACATCAAAGCCCTGAGCTAAGAGCACGTTACCTATAAGTCTTGAAGCTAAAAGTGAACCCTGTCCACCTACGCCGACTATCATAATTGATTTTGTTTCCATATATATTATCCTTTCAATACAAAGCTAATTACTCACCGATTGCGCCGAGCTTACACATATCTGTACAGATACCGCAGCCTACGCACTGTGTAGCGTCGATAACTGCCTTGCCGTTATGCACTGAAAGTGCAGGACAGCCAATCTTAAGGCACATCTTACAGCCTACGCACTTATCGGTATTAACCTTGAGTGCAGGCTTATGCTGAACATACTTCAAGAGTGCGCATGGTCTTCTTGAGATGATAACTGAAGCTTCAGGAGCTTCGAGTTCTTCCTTGATAGCCTGTTCACATTCCTTCATATTGTAAGGGTCAACAACTCTAACTCTATTGATGCCAAGAGCCTTGCAGAGTGCCTCGAGGTTAACTGCATATGCAGGGTCGCCCTTGAGATTCTTGCCCGTTGTAGGGTTCTGCTGGTGGCCTGTCATACCTGTAATAGAGTTGTCTAAAATAATAACGACAGAATTAGAATCGTTATATGCGATATTCACGAGTCCTGTCATACCGCTATGCATAAAGGTTGAGTCGCCGATTACTGCAACAGACTTTCTTTCGGCCTCCTCGCCTCTTGCTTTATTAAAGCCGTGTAGTGCAGAGATTGAAGCGCCCATACAGATTGTTGTATCCATTGCAGAAAGCGGAGCTGCTGCACCTAAGGTATAACAGCCGATATCGCCTGTTACGGTAACCTTAAGCTTAGAGAGACAGTAGAAAAGGCCTCTATGTGGACAGCCTGCGCACATTACCGGTGGTCTTACCGGAACCTGCTCGCTGAACACGTCAAACTCAGGCTTTGTACCCAGAATCTTCTCTGCGATTATTGTCTGTGAAAGCTCACCAATTTTAGAGAAAAGCTCCTTACCGATAACCTTGATTCCATTCTTAAGACAATGTGTTTCGATAACATCGTCGAGCTCTTCGATAACGTATACTGTTTCATACTTATTAGCGAAGTCCTTGATGATATCCACAGGGAGTGGGTTAACAAGGCCGAGCTTTAGGTATGAAGCCTTATCGCCGAGGGCTTCTCTTGAATACTGGTAAGCTATACCGCTTGTGATAACGCCGAATGAAGCACCTTCGTTGATTTCTACCTTATTGAACGGGCAGTCATTACCGTACTCCTCAGCCTTCTTAAGTCTTTCCTCGACTGTAACGTGGAGCTTTCTTGCGTTTGCAGGAAGTGTAACATACTTAGCGGCGTTCTTTACATACTCCTTAAGCTCGTCGCCCTGTCTATCGCAAAGCTCTACAGCTGACTGAGAGTGTGCAACTCTTGTTGTCATTCGGACAATTACAGGGGTATCAAACTTTTCAGAAAGCTCGAAGCCCTGCTTTACGAATTCCTTGACCTCGCTTGAATCGGAAGGCTCGAGCATAAGCACCTTAGAAGCGATTGCGTGGTGTCGTGAATCCTGCTCGTTCTGTGACGAGTGCATTCCCGGGTCGTCGGCAACGCAAATAACGAGTCCACCGTTTACTCCTGTATAGCCTGCTGTATATAGTGGGTCAGCGGCAACATTGAGTCCCACGTGCTTCATTCCACAAAATGCTCTTGCACCTGCGATAGAGGCACCAAGTGCAACCTCGAGAGCTACCTTTTCGTTTGGAGCCCATTCGGAATAGATTTCATTATATTTTGCTACCTCCTCGGTAACCTCAGTTGAAGGTGTACCTGGGTATGAAGATGCAACCTTACATCCTCCTTCATAAAGACCTCTTGCGAAGGCCTCATTACCAAGCATAAGCTTTTTCAAATCAGTTCATTCCTTTCGGATTCTTAATATCGTTTCTAAAAAATAATCAACCTAGTAATTATATCACATTTCAAGTTATTTGTTAATACCTTTTAATAAACTCAACCTATATTTTGTATATTTCATACAATCAGAGGTCGCTTCCCTTGTCGAAAAGTTCCTCCACGGCTTTACGCAGACCTGAATTTGCGATGTCCTTAAGATAAGGGTCGCGCTCACAAAGCAGTTGTGCTTCGCGCTGTGCCTTACGCATAAGCTCTATATCCTGTGTCATATCGGCAATTTTCATCCTCGGCAAGCCGTGTTGTCTACTACCGAAAAATTCGCCCGGACCACGGAGCTTTAAATCCTCTTCAGAAATTTTAAAGCCGTCGGTTGTTCTTGCCAGAATCTCCATACGATGTCTGCACTCGTCGGTCATATTCTCGGTAATCAAAATGCAATATGATTTATACTTACCTCTACCTACTCTGCCACGCAGCTGATGGAGCTGAGAAAGTCCGAAGCGTTCGGTATTCTCTATGACCATAACTGTGGCATTAGGGACATCGACGCCGACCTCTATAACTGTAGTGGCAACAAGCACAGAAAGCTCTCCACGCTGGAACTGCGTCATTACTCTTTCCTTTTCCTCTGGTGGCATTTTACCGTGGAGAAGTCCTACTGTATAGCTCTTGAAGGCTGTTCTTGAGATTTCTTCGGCATATTTCTTGACAGAGCGAAGCTCCATATCGCTTTCCTCAATCATTGGGCAGACGATATAGGCTTGTCTTCCTGCGTCGAGCTCTTTTCTGACAAAGCCGAATGCGTCGTCACGCTTCTTACCGGTAATACCGTAGGTTTTTATTGCAATTCTACCCTTAGGCAATTCGTCGAGCAGGGATATATCGAGGTCGCCGAACATCATAAGTGCGAGTGTTCTAGGAATCGGGGTTGCAGACATAACGAGCTTATGTGGGCTTTCGCCCTTTGCTGCGAGGGCTGACCTTTGATTTACGCCGAATCTATGCTGTTCGTCGGTTATTACGAGCCCCAACTTGTCAAAGCTTACGCTATCCTGGAAGAGGGCGTGCGTACCGACTGCTACGCTACACTCGCCGTTCTTGATAAGCGAGCGGATTTCGTTTTTCTCCTTTGCTGAAAGCGAGCCGGTGAGCAGGCACACCTTGACGCCGAGTGGATTTAGAAACTCGCAAAGCGTTTTATAATGCTGTATTGCGAGGATTTCTGTCGGAGCCATAAGAGCAGTCTGTAAGCCATTCATTGCGACAAAGTACGCACAGGCAGCTGCGACGGCTGTCTTACCCGAGCCCACGTCACCCTGCAACAGCCTATTCATAGAGCGACCTGAGAGCATATCGCTGACGCATTCTTTTATAGAACGCTTTTGGGCGCCGGTAAGTTCAAACGGCAGAGATTCGCCGAAAGGTCTGAGTGTTACGTTTTTAAGCTTAAGTGCACTACTCTCACGGTTTTTATGCTTTAGCATCTGCATACCGAGTGACATCATAAAAAGCTCGTCGAAGATAAGTCTTTCTCTGGCGACACTTAGTGCGTGGTTATCCTTTGGAAAATGTATATTCTCGTATGCGTATCGTATAGCACAGAGCATACAGCGTTTTTGGATATCCTGTGGCAACACATCGGCAAAATCATCAATTCTGTAGAGGGCTTCCTTCATAGACAGTCTTACCATTGCTTGTGACAGGCCTTCGGTAAGCGGATACACCGGCTGGATTAAATCCTCGCTATCGCCTTGCAGTACAAGCGGTGACTGCATATCGGCTTTCTTGCCCATAAAGGTGACCTTGCCATAGAGCAGGTATTCCTCACCGACCACTAATCTATCGAAGAGGTACTGGCTATTATATATAGTAACTGTCATATCCGACTCGCCGTCGGTTACGAGCAGCTTATAGATTGTCATACCCTTACGGATTCTGGCAGGCATAAGCTTTCTTGTAACGGTCGCTGATATAACGTTCATTTCATCCTTGACTGCGTCACAGATTGCGACGGGACTTGTATAGTCGATATATCCTCTTGGGAAAAGCTGTAAAAGCTCGCCTACTGTATTAACAGACAGCTTTTTATACAGTTCGGCTCTCTTTGGGCCTATTTTATTGAGTGAGGTTAATTTGTCACTGCTGCTTAGTATTCTGCTGTTCAACGAGCTCACCACCTTTTTCAAACTACATTTATAATAGCACATTTTTGTGCATTTTACAAGCTACAAAATCACGAATGGGGCGACGGTGGGCGACTTAAGTCGCCCTTTGCCGTCGGCGACGCCGACGGCTTTCTTTTCTTTCGCCTACGGGCGAAAGAAAAGCGTCGCCCCGATTGCACAAGAAATTTCCGATAAAATAAAAACTTCGGCTTGACAAAATTTTCTTTATATAGTATAATAGCATTGTCACTTTAGTGCATAAAAGCATAAAAGTTTTAAAGCACTATAGAATATTAAATGAATGGGGATTTAGTATGGTAGAAATCTGGATAACGCTTGCCGTATATCTTATCGTTATGATTGGCATTGGCGTTTACTGCAGAAAAGCAAATTCGGGCGTATCGGAATTTGTACTTGGTGGACGTGGTGTTGGCGCATGGTTCACTGCATTCGCATACGGAACATCATATTTCTCGGCTGTAATCTTTGTTGGCTACGCCGGAAAATTCGGTTGGAACTACGGTGTTGCTTCGACATGGATAGGTATTGGAAACGCTGTTATCGGTTCGCTTATGCCTTGGCTGATACTCGGCAGACGAACAAGAATAATGACAAAGCATCTTGACTCTAAGACTATGTCAGACTTTTTCGAGAAGCGTTACGCAAGCAAGAAGCTAAAGACGGTATCGGCTGCTATCGTATTTATGTTCCTTATTCCTTACACAGCATCGGTTTACAATGGTCTTTCAAGGCTTTTTGAAAAAGGCTTTGGAATCTCATACAAGTACTGCATCATTGGTATGGCAGTATTCACAGCAATTTACGTTATCCTTGGTGGATACAAGGCAACAGCTATGAACGACTTTGTTCAGGGAGTTATGATGCTTATTGGTATCGCTGCAGTTGTACTCGCTGTACTCGGCGAAAACGGTGGTCTTACATCCTCGATTGATGCTATGTCAAAGATTGAGACAGCTGACGGAGAGACAGGCGCATTCGCTTCTATCTTCGGCCCTGACCCTATAAACCTTATCGGCGTTGTAATTCTCACTTCTCTTGGCACATGGGGACTTCCACAGATGGTACAGAAGTTCTACGCTATCAAGGACGACAGAGCGGTTAAGATTGGTACTATTGTTTCTACCTTCTTCGCTGTTGTTGTAGCAGGTGGTTGCTACTTCCTCGGTGGCTTCGGCAGACTTTTTGTAACAAACGAAAACGGCACACCAAAGGGTGGCTTTGATGCGATTGTTCCTACTATGATGGAAAAGCTTCCACAGCTTCTCTTTGCTATCGTAATTGTTCTTGTTCTCTCGGCTTCAATGTCTACACTTTCTTCGCTCGTTCTCACATCCTCCTCTACACTTACGCTTGACCTTGTTAAGCCTATGATGAAGGAAAAGATGGATGAAAAGAAGCAGGTTCTTGTTATGAGAATATTCATTGCTATATTCCTGCTCATCTCAGTTGTTATTGCAATTATCACTCTTGAAAACCCACAGACTATTATTTCTACACTTATGTCTATAAGCTGGGGTGCACTCGCCGGCGCATTCCTTGCACCGTTCCTATATGGTCTTTTCTGGAAGGGTGTAACAAAGGCTGCAGTTTGGGCAAGCTTTATAAGTGGTGTAGCAATCACAGTTGTACATATGTGTCTGTACACTCTCAAGATTGGCAACCTCGACTTACCTATGGAAATCGGCGGACTCAGCCTTGCTTCTCCAATCAATGCGGGTGCATTCGCAATGCTCTTTGGTCTTGTTGTGGTACCGGTTGTAAGCCTTATCACAAAGAAGCCTGAAAAGGAGCATATTGAAAAGGTGTTTGAATGCTACGCTACCGAAAAGTAAAATCACTTTAAAAAATAGCTAAATATTACAAAAAAGGACAAATCTACAGCTTAAGGTTTGTCCTTTATTTTTTCTTGACAAGCCCCCTTTTTCTATTATATAATTATTGTGTAGGCGATTTCTATTTTCTGCCTTTAATTTGCAAACAAATATGGACATACTATACAGTAGAAAATACTGCATTTAAAAAGTGAAAGGAAAATTAAGATGGATATTTTTCACGTCTTTATGCTTCTTGGCGGTTTAGCATTCTTCCTTTACGGTATGAATGTTATGGGCAACACTCTCGAAAAAACTGCCGGTGGTAAGCTTCAAACTATCCTTGCAAACCTTACCTCAAACACCTTTAAGGGCTTCATGCTCGGACTTTTTGTAACAGCTGTTATTCAGTCCTCGTCGGCTACTACGGTAATGGTTGTCGGCTTTGTTAACTCTGGAATTATGACGCTCCACCAATCTGTCGGTGTTATTATGGGTGCAAACCTTGGTACATCTGTTACCTCGTGGCTTCTCTCACTGACGGGTATTGAGGGTGACTCATTCTTTATTCAGATATGCAAGCCTGCAAACTTCACTCCTGTTCTTGCCTTCATTGGAATCCTTATTATAATGTTTTCTAAGAAGGAAAAGAAAAAGGATATTGCACTTATTCTTATCGGCTTTGCTATACTGATGTTCGGTATGGAGACTATGTCGAATGCTGTTGAGCCTCTCACAACCTCAGACAAGTTCAAGGATGTTCTTCTCCTGTTCTCTAATCCGGTTCTCGGTCTTGTTGTCGGTACTGTATTTACGGCTATTGTTCAGTCGTCATCGGCTTCTGTTGGTATTCTTCAGGCGCTCACACTCACCGGTACAGTAACCTACGGAACAGCCATTCCTATCGTAATGGGTCAGAATATCGGCACCTGTGTTTCTGCAATGATTTCTTCAATCGGTGCGGGAAAGAACGCTAAGAGAGCTGCTGTTGTTCACCTTAGCTTCAACCTCATAAGTGCTACGATTCTCCTTACTGCGTACGGAATTATTGATATGGTAGTGGGCTTTGCATTTACAAGCTGGGTAGCTACACCACTTGGCATTGCCGTTGTTCACACAGTATTCAAGCTCCTGGCACTTGCACTTTTAATGCCGTTCTCAAGACAGCTCGAAAAGCTCGCTTGCGTTATCATCAAGGATTCTCCTAAGGATGTTAAGCGTGATGAAGAATTCAAGATTCTTGATGACAGATTCCTTAACACACCTTCATTCGCTGTTGAGCAGTCGAGAGTTCTCACCGTTCAGATGGCACAGATTACAAAGCAGGCAATGCTTAGCGCTATTAGTATGACAAACAACTACAGCGAGGCACTTGACAAGGAAATTTTCGATGCTGAGACTAAAGTTGACGAATACGAGGACAAGCTTGGCACATACCTCGTTAAAATTTCCGAGAAAAATCTATCGGTTGAAGACAGCCAGAATGTATCGACGCTTCTTCACTGCATAGGCGACTTTGAAAGAATTTCCGACCACGCTACTAACATTGTTAAGGCTTCTAAGGAAATGTATGAAAAGAGCATCAATTTCTCTGAAAACGCACAGCAAGAAATGCGAATTGTATCCGACGCTGTTGCTGAAATTTTAAACCTCACTGTTGAAGCCTTTGCTGAAAACAACATGGATGCTGCTCACAGAGTTGAGCCGCTTGAAGAAGTTATTGACCATCTCAAGTCCAAGCTTAAGAAGCGTCACATTCAGCGTCTTCAGGATGGCGACTGCACAATAAAGCTCGGCTTTGTATTTGCTGACTTCCTCACAAACCTAGAGCGTGTATCTGACCACTGCTCGAATATCGCAGGTTGTATTATTGATATGTCTGCCGGTAATCTCAACATCCACGAGACACTTCGTGAGACAAGACTTGAGAGCCCTGCATACAAGGTTATGTACAGCGAATACGCTGAAAAGTACAGACTTCCTGCTAACGCATAATAAAGACACGTCATCCCTCACAGGCACTCCTGTGAGGGATGTTTTTATTACCCACAAAAAAGCTGACCATCGACATTTACCGTCAATGGTCAGCAGTTTTATTTAGTAGTTGTCAGTTCACTTGTCCCCACCTTGCTTCTTACAAGGTGATGATTTTATCCAAATGGATTTTCAACCGGATTATCGCCCGGCTCGAATGGTTCTTCAATAATTTCCGATGTCTTGATAACATCAATAACCTCGATAAGCTCGATTTCTGGTTCCTTGTACTCTACCATTATCTATTTCCTCCCTATTATTCAGTAACATTTTCTGTGTAGTAGTCGATAAGTCCTTGTGCGTATGCCTTTGCGGACGCTGTTGCAGTCTCATCAGCTAATACAGCTTCTGCTATCTGATAGATATTTCTTGTATAAACTTCATCGTCTGCTACTATGTATGTAACGCCGTCGAGCTCATATTCAACTACAAGCTTAGTGTAGATATTGCTCTTATAATTTTCAGCGCCAATGCCTGTGAATATAATGTTAGAGATTGTCTTGCCGTTTACTTCCTCAAATTTTTCGCCTACTGAAACGTTGCAAAGGTTATCCTCTGAAAGACCGTAGTACCAGTACCAATATGTAATCTCTGCACCCTCCGGTAGCTTATCATCAATGATGTATCTAAATCTGAGGTCAGCTGTTTCGAACTGCTTCTGCACTCTGAGAGAACCACCCTTGAAGGTTGCAACGTCGTCGACTTCTTCTACAACAAACATTCCGTCGGTATAAACCTGGCCATAGCCGTCTGCATAGTATTCGTGTATCAGCTGCTTATTGAAGCTACCACCGGACACTTCGAAGTTTATACCAAGAAGTGGTGCTGCACTTAGATCTACAGAGCCGTCCTGTATAAATGTACCACCAGTGATTACTACATCTGCATTATAGCCTGCGAATGAGTTTACTACACAATATGGTGCATTAAATGTTCCGCCGTTAATTTCTACTGTTCCTGCAAATGCACCTATCATATATGAAAGGTCCTGTGTGATTGAGAAGTTACCGTCATTAATTGTAAGGCCACCTGTACAGCTTGTTGAAAGGCCAAAGCCATACAGACCATTAACTACTACGTCACCTTCGCCTTCGATTGTAAGCTTATCCTTAATTACAACTGTATAGTTTCCGTTGCCGTCTGCTACCGTTACAGTCTTTCCGTTAAGGTTAAGTGTAACGTCTGTTGTAATAGTAGTCTTTGTAAGCTCTGCGTCTGCGAGCAATGTTACTGTTTCGCCGTCCTTTGCTGCTGTGAGGGCTTCGCTTAATGTTGCGTAGGCTGTTGAGCCGATTGAAGCTACACCTTCAGAAGCACTCTCTGTCTGTATTACGTCAGTTGCTGTCTGACCAACTGCGTCTATCAACTCCTGTGCTATTACGACTGAATTTGCAGACGCAAGCATAGAAAATGCTACAACGACTGCAAGCGTTCTCTTCAACATATTACCTTTCATTATAAGACCTCGCTTTCATTTTTCTATATAAACGATATGATCGCCATATATACTTTAAACTATTTATCATACCACTTTACAGGCACTTTTTCAAGAAGAATCGCCCTTTTTATATAGTAGTAATTCATCGTATAACTTTGTTTAAAATAAGCAATTGTTTCTTTCTTATAACCAATTAATATTTTGTGGCGAAAATCTTTTGTGCCGTAAAGTGCGACTTTGTCATTTAATTTTCCTTCTTTTTTGCACTATACTAAAAAATCCGCAGAGGATTTCTCTACGGATTCTCAAGTATTATTTTAATTGTTTAAAAGCGCCACAGTATTTCGTAATGACTTTTAGCTTCAAAAACAGTGTGACTTATTTCTTTTCCTTATATGTTTTTTGTGCCTTAATGACTTTAAGGCGGGAGAATTCCTCTCTATCCTTTTCGTCGAGGGCATTAGTGATAAACTTTACTGTTTCCTCGCTACTAGGAATAATAATATTCTTCAAGGCGTTGGCACGGCGCTGAGTTTTTCTTATTGCCACTGCGAGTCTATATATGCTGTTTTCTACCTGTGCAAGCACGACGGTGATTTCCTTAACCTTATTAAAAGCTATATACGCCTTATCAAGCTGGGTATTGGTTTGCATCAAGCCGTAACGAATCTGACTATCGGGCTTATCCATAGTAATTCTGGGGAGTTCTACTCCCATAACGCTCTTGACAGAAACGGCTACACTCTCCTCGACAGGTATATTATCGGCGATAGGTGAGATAACGCCCATTGTGATATTAGCAAGCTGGAGTGCCGAATATGCAATTTTGTAGGTTTCTTCAATTGAGCCTCGAAGGTTTTTCGCCTCGTCTATAAGAAGCATCATTTCTCTAATCAGGATATTACGCTTTCTATCCAAAAGCTCATATCCAAGCTTTGCAAGTGAGAGCTTTTTCTTAGTGCTTATGAGGTTGCCTTTTGTTGCAAAAACCTGAGTTGCCATATTCGTCACCTCCTCTTTAAAATCTTCTATGGCTTGGGAAAAATGTTTATTACATTTTTGAAAACCCTCAAGAAAATCCATTTTTGCAGTTTACTGATAGTGATTTAAGTAAAGCGGAAATAGTAAAAATAGTCGAAAACCTCGAAAAATCGGCGTTTTCACCGTCAACGGGGAATCCGTCAACGGTGAATCCGTCAACGGTTAATCAGCCAACGGGGAATCCGTCAACGGTGAATCAGCCAATGGAAAATCCGTCAGCCGAAAATCCGCTACAATCAAAAATCTTCTATGGCTTGGAAAAATGTTTATTACATTTTTGAAAACCCCCAAGAAAATCCATTTCTGCAGTTTACTGATAGTGGTTTAAGTAAATCAGAAATAGTAAAAATAGTTGAAAACCTAGAAAAATCGGCATTTTCACCGTCAACGGAAAATCCGTCTACGGTGAATCCGTCTACGGAAAATCCGTCTACGGATAATCAGCCAACGGTTAATCCGTCAACGGATAATCAGCCAACGGTTAATCCGTCAACGGAAAATCCGTCACAATCAAAAATCTTTTTAAATTACAGTGAAAATCTCTGCTTCGCTTTTTCGTTATTGTAGAAGCGATTAAGATGTTCCTCGTCTACTCTGTCAAGCTCTGACTTAGGGAGTGTTGACAAAAGCAACCAGCCTAAGTCGAGGGTTTCGTCGATAGTTCTGTTCTCGTCAAACGACTGAGTAAGGAAATACTTCTCGAAAAGCTCGCCGAACTTCATATAGCTCTTATCCCCTGCTGAAAGCTCTTCTTCGCCGATAACTGAAGCGAGCGCTCTTGCGTCCTGAACCTTTGCATAGGAAGCGAAAAGCTGATTAGAAACGACCGAGTGGTCTTCTCGTGTATAGCCCTCACCGATGCCGTCCTTCATAAGTCTTGAAAGTGACGGAAGCACTGAAACCGGTGGATAAATCCCCATTTGGTCTAGACCTCTGTCGAGAACAATCTGTCCCTCTGTTATATAGCCTGTAAGGTCAGGGACAGGGTGTGTGATATCGTCGTTAGGCATTGTAAGTATTGGAATCTGTGTAACAGAGCCCTGCTTGCCTTCGACAATTCCTGCTCTTTCATAGAGCGAGGCAAGGTCGGAATAGAGATAACCCGGGTAACCCTTTCTACCTGGGATTTCGCCCTTTGATGAAGAAAATTCTCTAAGTGCCTCTGCATACGAGGTAATATCCGTCAGTATAACAAGGATATGCATATTATGCTCGAAGGCGAGATACTCGGCTGCTGTGAGGGCACAGCGTGGAGTAAGTATTCTTTCGATAATAGGGTCATTAGAGAGATTTAAAAACATCACGACTCTTTGCAAAACGCCTGTTTCCTCGAAGCTTTTTCTAAAGTACTCGGCAACGTCATTCTGCACGCCCATTGCTCCGAAAACCACGGCAAACTCCTGGCCGTTTTCCTCGGCGATTCTGGCTTGTCTTACAATCTGCACGGCAAGCTTATTATGAGAAAGTCCCGAGCCCGAGAATATAGGGAGCTTTTGGCCTCTTATGAGGGTAATGAGTGCGTCAATTGACGAAATGCCCGTATTTATGTAGTTTCTTGGATATGTTCTGTGGACAGGGTTAAGCGGCTTACCGTTGATATCGGCAAACTTATGTGGGAATATATCCCCGAGCCCGTCGATTGGTCTGCCCGAGCCTGAGAACACTCTGCCGAGCATTTCGGTAGAGAGTGGAAGCTCCATAGGCCTGCCTTTAAACTGCGTTTCGGTGTTGGTAAGTGAGAGACCTTTTGTTCCCTCAAAAACCTGCAAAACGGCTTTATCGCCCGAAAGCTCTACTACTCTTGCGAGCCTTTGAGTACCATCTGCGAGCTTTATTTTTGCAATTTCGTCATAGCTTATTCCCGACACCTTATCGAGCATAACAAGTGGGCCGTTAATTTCGCTAAGCCCTATGTATTTGATTGCCATAATGAAAACTCCAATCCTTTTGCGTTATGCTTTTTCCATCTGGGAAACAAGCTTTTCAAAGTCGGCAGTCATATCTGCCTCATAAGCCTCAAACATTTCTGGCTTATCGTTTGGTATATCGTACTTAACCTTTATGAGCTTTTCAAACCAGCCTGTTTCGATAATCGTGGCCATTGGTACGCCCACAGAAAGTGCATTCTTTGACTTTTCAAAGAGTGACAGGATAGCCTTCATCATAAGGTACTGCTTACCGAGTGGCACGTAGGTATCATCCTTATGGTAGGCGTTTTGCTGAAGGAAGCCGACTCTTATAACTCTGGCGACCTCGATTAAAATCTTCTGGTTATCGGGAAGAACATCCGAGCCCATGAGCTTTACGATTTCCATAAGATTTGTTTCTTCATGTAGAATATTCGAGATACCCTGTCTTAACGCCATAAAGTCGGGAGCGACATTGTCGTTATAATACTCTGACAAATCATCGGAATACTCCGAATAACTCATAGTCCAGTTGATAGCAGGGTAATGTCTTGCGTAGGCAAGCGACTTATCGAGTGCCCAGAAGCATCTTACGAATCGCTTTGTATTCTGTGTAACAGGCTCGGAGAAGTCGGAGCCTTGTGGAGAAACTGCGCCGATAATGGTAACCGAGCCTTCGCTTCCACCCAGAGTATTAACATAGCCTGCTCTTTCATAGAACTCAGAAAGTCTAGACGGCAGGTATGCAGGGAAGCCTTCCTCGGCAGGCATTTCTTCAAGTCTGCCTGAAATTTCTCTTAAAGCTTCTGCCCAACGAGAAGTAGAGTCAGCCATAATTGCGATATGGTATCCCATATCTCTATAATACTCGGCTAGTGTAATGCCTGTATAAATTGAAGCTTCTCTTGCTGCAACAGGCATATTAGAGGTATTGGCGATAAGGACAGTTCTATCGGTAAGAGGTCTGTCTGTCTTAGGGTCGATAAGCTCGGAGAATTCCTCCAAGACCTGAGTCATTTCGTTACCTCTTTCGCCACAGCCTATATACACGATTATATCTGCGTCACACCACTTTGCAAGCTGGTGCTGAGTCATTGTCTTACCTGTTCCGAATCCGCCGGGAACAGCTGCTGTTCCTCCCTTTGCGATAGGACAAATGGTATCTATAACTCTCTGACCGGTAACAAGAAGTCTGTTTATTGAAAGACGTTCTTTTACAGGTCTCGCCTGACGGATAGGCCATTTCTGACAAAGAGTAAGTGAAATAACACTTCCATCATCTGTTTCAAGTTCCGCAACTTTATCGTTTATTGTATATTTTCCATTTTCTGCAACCCATATGATTTTTCCTGAAAGATAAGGAGAAATCATACATCTGTGTTCTATCAGAGGAGTTTCGGGACAAGTAGCATATATATCCCCGCCTTTGACCATATCTCCAACTTTAACCTTCAAGGTTACATCAAATTGTTTTTCTTCATCAAGTGCTGTTACAACAGAACCTTCGGATATAAAAGCACCACTTGATTCCTGAAGTTTTTTCAGAGGGCGTTCTATTCCATCAAAAATATTTGAAAGTATACCAGGTCCCAATGTAGCACTCATAGGAGAGCCCGAACCTACTACCGGTTCGCCCGGTTTAAGACCTGTAAG
>JAZSCN010000006.1:0-29543 GCA_045602925.1 Oscillospiraceae bacterium
GCCTTACGGTGGCTGGAATGCATGCCCGAAGGTTACAGAGCATATGGCTGTATCAAAGTACTTGTACGAGCAGTATGGCGCTTATCCTGCCGCACTCTCTTATGATACTATTGATTATGCAATAGAAAAGCCCGTGGAAGACCTTAAAAAGCTTGCAAATGAAATCGGTACATACTGCTTCGATATTGTAGAGCAGGGCTGTGAAACCTACAGCGCTCTTGCACTTGAGCTTCAGAACTCAAGGATATGGAATCTTTGGTGGGATTAATCCGATAAAAAAACATTTACAACAGGAGGAAAGGATTACTGTATTTTCTCTGTTTCAAGTCACGGTGACACAATAACAAAACCCGATTTAAAAAAAATTTTCAAGCGTTTTTATCGTGTGGATAAGGCGGAGAAGAGATTGAGGTTACGGTTCAGGATGAATTGATATAGTGTTGACCTATGGTAGTTATATTTTATAAGTAAAAAACTTGTTTAGAAGGGCGAGAAAAATTATGAGTGAAAATTTTGAAATGAAAAGTATCGAAGCAATTGAAGCAGTAGCAGAACAGGGCGATATGGAGGCGCAGCTTCATCTTGGCAGAATGTATGGCACCGGCGAAGGAACAGAAGTAAACTACGAAAAGGCATTGTATTGGTGGGAGAAGGCAGCCGAACAGGGTGATGTGCGGGCACAGTTCGCAACCGCCGATATGTATTATTGTAGTTATGGCGAAGGCATGTCATGGGACAAAGAAAAGGCACTGTACTGGTTTGAGAAGGCGGCCGAACAGGGACATATAAAAGCACAGTTGAAAACCGGTTGCATTTATTACAAAGGTGAAGGAACGAAAAGAAACAAGGAAAAGGCTCTATACTGGTTTGAGCTGGCTGCGGCACAGGGACATGAAAGGGCGCAGGAATACATAGAAGCTAACAGTAATAATACCCCAAAAACTTCGGTTAAAAATCTTTCAAATACAGTCAAATTAAAAGATTTTTCTGCGAGCGAGGGATATGAGGATGAATATGAAGCCTGCGCAAAGGTATGGGATAGAATTCTATACATATCGGTTACTGCAGATATACTCCCTCTCGAAGATATGATTCCTATGATAAACGATATGCTTAAGGGTCTGGATAGTCAAAAAGAAGCTTTTTTCAATGATTTGGTAGATAGCTATCTCCCCCAAGCAGAAGACTGGGTTTTGAATCTCTGCGAGGAGTCTGAGGAGGATAGCACCGATGAAAAGCGTTGTTTCATTACAGAGGATTATAATGAGATTTATTTACCTATATCAAAAGAGGAGTTCCTCGCTTCTCTGAACTTGTCAATATCTGTAAGCTATGACGAGGATGAGGAAGACATTTTGGTAGACGGTTATATCAATTGCGAACCTGACTATTTCGCAGGTCACAGTATAGAGTTTAGCGTGGACAGTAAGGGTAATTTTGAAATCGAAGGACTTGCTGGGTAAGGCAGAGGATAACTAAGAAAGAGGGAATTTACAATGGCACACATAATAAAAGATGAGGTTTTGGGTGAACTTGAGTACAACAAATATGTATGGGTGAGAAGCATGGATAAAACCCTGTATGGGTCAGATGTTGTGATACGAGTTTTAGTACAGGACGAGAATCAGGAAGGTATTCTTGACGTACAAAGAAAGGCTTATCAGACCTATCTTGAAAACGAGGAGAAGTATATCAGGGAAGTTCCTAAATACATTCTGGATTATTATAAGTGGAATTTTGAAGAAATTGACAGAGTTGTAGAACTTGAACCGGGAGACCAAAAGGACACAATTACAGAGAAAGCACTTTTCGAAATGTGCAAAGTGTATTTCCTTCAGATTGCCCGAGATGGTAGTTTCGGATGGGTATTAGGAAGTTCCTGGAGTAAAATTGCTTTTGTGGTTCTTCTTTCCGAACAGGAACCGCGTATCCTGGTGAAGCGAGATGAACTTCGTTATATACACAAGATGAACGATGATACCTTTGGCCTCTTGACATACGACGGAGTGAATGGCTGGAAAGGATTAAAAAAGCACTCTTTCTTCGGTGCAGAAGAAAACCTTGTAATAGAGCTGGAAGGCGGCGTCGACGACGAAATCACCGAGGCACAGAAGAAAGCTTATGCGGAGTATTTGGAGAAAGAGGATGAGCTTTTCAAGGCCTTTATTGAAGTGCTGCGTGCTACTATGGTTACGGAGACGGCACTGCCCAAGACTCTCTATATCGACAAAGAAGGTAATTACGGTTGGATTTGCTATATCCCATGGTTTGACAAATATACGGGAGTGCTTCTGTCAGAAGAAACACCCCTTATTTTCAAGAATACAAATCTGTTGCTGAAATATCGTAAGAGAAACAATCCTGTAGTATTGGAAGATTTCAGAAACGAAGAGAGATACTCTTACGGAAGTGGCTTTGTATGGGGAGAAGAGGCAACCATCTTGGTTGACAGAGGAATACGCTCGCTGGAAGAGATGCTTCCTCTGATAAATAAGCTTGTTGAGTCGCTAAACAACAAAGATGCATTTGTAAAAGCACTTATTGATGATGGAATGCTTGCACTTGCAGAGGAATGGGTGTCAAGCTGTGAGGATGAAGCAGAGGACAGCACCAAAGAACGCAGAGGCTATATGGTGGATGATGAAACAGCGGTATATCTTCCAATCAGCGAGAAGGATTTTGCAGCGTCACTTGAATTTGATACCATTGACATTTCCTACAATGAGGAAGCGGAAGACATATCTGCACACATTTTCATCAATTGCGACCCGGATTATTTCGCAGACCATAGTATTGAGATTTATATGGACAGTAAGGGAAATATTGATGTAATCGGACTGGCAGGGTAAGGCAGAGAATATCCAAGAAGGAGGAATTTTACAATGGCAGATATAATTAAAGATGAGGTTTTTGGAGAGTTAAAGTTTCGCGAGAATAGTTGGTGCAAACGCATGAACGCTCCGCTTTATAATTCAGATGGGAACTTGATTCTTGTGGTACAGGATAATGACCAAGAAGGTATCCTGGATATACAGCGAGAAGCATATAAAATCTATTTGCAGAATGAAGAGAAATATAAAGAAATCGCAGTAGATTATCTTTTGGACTATTATAAGTGGAACTATGAATACATCGCAAGTGAAGTTTCCGGTGTGAATGAGAAGGATCATAAGGATGTGGTCACTGAGACCCAGCTTTTTGAGTTTATGACTTTATGGTACCTCTTTATTTGCAGGGACGGAAGCTTCGGATATGCCTTTGGCTGTTGTTGGGACGTGGATAATGGTTTGGCAGTACTTCTGTCGGAAGAAGAGCCGAGAGTAATATCCAGAACACAGCTTGAAAATCTCCACAAAATAAATGCTGATACCATAGGGTTACTTGTCCACGACGGTAAAAATGCATGGAAGGGCTGGAAGAAGCACTCTTTGTTCGGCAAGAATGAGCACTTGGAAATAGAGCTGGAAGGAAGCGTAGGAGACGGTATCACCGAGGCTCAGAAGAAAGCATATGTTGAGTACCTGCAAAAAGAAGCTGAGCTTTTCAGTAAGTTTACAGAAGTGTTGGAGGCATCGGGAGCTGACAGGACAGCCCTGCCGAAAGTACTCTACATCGACAGAGAGGGCAACTACGGCTGGATCTGTTATACCGAATGGAATAAGGGTTATGTGGGTGTTCTTTTGAATAAAGAACAACCGCTTTTCATGTGGGTAGGCGATCTAAAAACAGCGGCAAAATATCAGTTTATAAATGACAAGGATTGCGGAATGCTGTTTACCAATGGTGTGTCTGCGGACAGAATAGAAATTCTCTTTTATGACAACAAAGTATATTCATTCGCTATGGATTTCCAATTGGTTGAGGGTGAGTTGACTCAAGAACAAAGAAAAACTTATAAAGATTTTATGAAAAATAAAGCAAAGTATTGGGAAGATATGAAGGATAAGATGTTGGATTATTACCTTTGCATCTATGATGATGTAGAAGCGAATTTTAACGTGCCAAAAGAATTTGAAAAAGAGAATGTAACAAGGGATAAGGTGCTGAAAATCATAAAATTCGGCAGAATACATTTTTACGAAGACGGTGGAGGCTGTTTCATTGGCAAGTGTCCGATTGCGAATCCGGATGGAGAGGTGCTTGGTTTCGAGTTTACGGATGGCGAAATCGAGATAACAGAACTCTATCTTTAAGCGAAAAGAGAGGTTTTTATGAGGGAAATATTATCTTTTATATTTGCATTATTATATTATATCCCACACCTTCTCTTTACCTGTCTTTTGTGGTTGATTATTGAAGAAGGCGAAGAAGGCTGATGAACTTTTGGGAAAGAACGAGGCTTTTATGAAAATCTTTAAGAAGATATTTAATTTTTTATCAGAGATATTAGGCAGTATTTTTGCCTTACCTTTTTGGTTGGGTTACATTTTGAAGATGTCAGACATAGAAGAAGTTGCGATTGTATTTTTTCTTGAAAAAATCAGCCAGGCAAAAAAACTCTTTCAAAAAGAAACGAAAGGTCTGTTTGGGCGTTGGCTGTTGCTTGTGACAGAAGCTACACTTGTGATTTTCCTTTTTTATAAAATCGGTCTGGGTGCATTGGTTATTTGTATGTTTGGCCGTATTGCAATCAGTGCAGCCCGTCGTAAGAGAAGGCAACTAAAGAACATAGAACAGACAGTTGAGGAATATAAAAAGAGAGACGAAGAAGACCCTGACCCATTAATGTGTCAGATAAGGGAAGATGAAATACTCCGTTTAAGAAAGTTTTATCAGAGAGGTATCATCCAAGGTGGTATTCCGCTTGTTGCAGGCTTTATTGTGTGCTTTGTAAGATTTATAAGGCAGGATATAAGCACGCTTGCACTGATTTGTGCGATTGTTTTTTGTGTGTTACAGACGGTAAAGGCGGTAGTATCTTTTCTTTCTGAGGAAAGCTGTGAAAGGATGGAATATCCTGCAAATGACAGGAAGAAAATACTAATCGGACGGCTTATGATTGACGCACTTTTTATCATCCTGATATTGGCATTTATCCTACTGTGGGAAACGGTCGGGTATATCAGCATCCTTGGCGTAGTTCTAATGCTGTTTGGGAAGTTGATGATTTGATTTGAGGAGAAGGAGCATTAGTATGAAAAATTTTAGAAATGGTATAACTCCACGTTTTAGAAATGGTGTAACTCCAATAGTAAGAATAAAGAACCGTGAATATATGTACATCAAAAATACCATTTATGGATATTCACCTGAGCTGGAAGGGCTTGGGCTTGAACACCATGAGGAAGCCCCGACATATCGCAAGTACAGCCGCCCTGTGGATAAGAGCGAGATAGAATCGGCTTATCGGGTGGGGTGGACTTTCGGTATCTACAAAGGGGTACGGGTGCGAGTCTTCGATTATCAAAAGGATACAGGCAAGATTGGCATATCGGTTGGTTATGACGACGAAAAAGGTGAGGCGTTAGGCATTGAGCCTTTGATTGACTACAATGACAAAGGCATGCTTTATTATGAAACGTATGTTGATGTATCCGAGGTTACGGATATTTATGAAGAGCGAAGGCCTGTGGAAGAACTCCCTTTCACCTGTCCTGAGATTGTTTATCTTAAAAAGGACGGCGAGTGGATTTTGTGGCATGAGTATGGTGCCTTGTTAAAGGATGACGAGTGGGTATGAGAGAAATTAGTAGATTTGTTCGTTCACTATGGAGTGATTTTGTAAGGTATATATGGGGACCGATATTTACCTTTGTGTTTATGGTGTTTTACTTAATATTCTATTTTATAAGAGCATTACTCTTCAAGGAGTGGCGTCATTTTTAATCCTTAAATGGCTGAGGATAGAATCATAAGCTTCGTACCTTTCAAATGATGCAGAGTGATTCCGTGGCATGAGTATGGTGCTTTGCTAAAGGACGGGGAATGGGTTTAATAAAAAAATTCAGGAGAAATGATTATGGATATAAAAGGATACGAAAAATTTGGTGTTCTGCCATTTGCAAAGTGGGATTATGAACCCGTAAAGGCAGCCAACGAGTTGATGGTGTCTGGAAAAGCGGGAGAAGGTATAGAACGATTACAAAAGCTGGCAGAGGAAGGTAACGCGATTGCCATGTTCTATATGGGGTATCACTATATTTACGGGAATGGTGTCGAAGAGGATGAAAAGAAGGCTGTGGAGTGGTATCGTAAAGCGGCTGATGCGGGAGAAATCGAGGCACAGATGACTCTGGGATTTTCCTATAAAACAGGACGATATGGTCTTGAAGAAGATTACCATAAAGCAATAGAGTGGTATGAAAAGGCGGCTAGGCAAAATTTCGCCGACGCACAAGAAACTCTTGGGCGTATATATCTTTACAGAGGTTCTACGGAAGAAGACAATTCTAAAGCGATTTACTGGCTGACAAAAGCGGCAGAATCAGGTCATCCGCATGCACAACATACATTGGGAAACTGTTATGCTGAAGGAAAAGTGGTCAAACAGGATTATCAGCAAGCTCTCAAATGGTATAAGAAAGCCTCGGGCAATGAATATTGTGCGTATAATGCAGGTCGTATCTATTATGAAGTCGAAAAGAATTATGAAGAGGCACTCAAGTGGCTAAAATTAGCGGCAGAATCCAAAGAGCGCAGAGCACTGACACTTTTAGGCGAGATGTATGAAAAGGGTGAGGGCGTACCTCAGGATATGAAAACTGCTGTCGATTATTACATGGATGCCGCAGAACATGAAGATGGAAGAGGCCAATATAATTTAGCACGGTGCTATGAGAATGGAATCGTTGTGGAAAAAGACATCAAAAAGGCAGTGGAATGGTATAAGGAAGCTTCTTGGTATAATGAGCATCGTGCAACCAATAGAATCGGCGAGATGCTGATGGAAGGGATTCTTACAAATAAAAATAGTGCTGAGCTTGCCCGTAAATATTTCGAGAAAGCTGCACGCTGCAAAAACGCTGATGCTCAGAAAAATCTGGAGAAGTATTTTAGCGATTGAGGTGCAAAAACGGCGGATGAATATTTGGCAAAGCAGAGTATAAGTATGGTGCTTTGTTAAAGGTTTGAGAATGGATTTGAATACATTTCAAGGAGGAATTAAAATATGGAAAATAAGATTTCAAAGTTGCCAAAGTTTAAGTATCACCCGAATATTTATGATACGGATAAGGTTTTAGATGCGGTTACATTCGGTGAGAACACCTGCCAGTGCTGTGGCAACAAAACAGAGGTTTATGTTACCACAATGTATTGCAGGGAGAGAATTGAATGTATCTGCATGGAGTGTGTGGCAAGCGGCAAGGCTGTCGAAAAATTCGGCGGCGGCTTTGTCCAGGATGCAGAGAAGGCTCTTGATAAGGAGAAAATCGACGAGCTGTTCAAGAGAACGCCCGGATATGTTTCGTGGCAGGGAGAGCACTGGCTTGCCTGCTGCGATGATTACTGCGAGTATCTGGGCGATGTGGGCTATGCCGAGCTTGAAGAAATGAATTTAGTACATCTGATTGATGAATTCAAAGAAGATGAGGACGCGGATTTCGATAACGAAGATTTGGAGAAAGGCGGTTCTCCTGCGGGATATCTGTTCAGATGCCTTCATTGCGGAAAATACAGACTGAATGTGGATTTTGATTAATGGATAATCCCGTCAGATAAAGGAGATTCTATGGGAACGATTTTATATTATATTTATATTATTTTATTGCTGATTATTCAAGCTATAAAAGGTTTGCTTTTAGCGGAATTTGAATCCTTTCGGGTGGATTTGATTCTGCTTGACCATATGTATGAAGAGAAGAAAGTAAAGCTTTCCATTATTCTCTCTATGCTTGGTGTAATTCCTTTGCTTTTGGCAAGTGTATTTGTGGCGAAATGTTCCCTTGCAGGAAAAGGAAACGTTGCCGTACAAACAGCAGTAATTGTTTGCGGAATAATGTTTTTAAAAACCCTTGTATTTTTCCTCTTTGGGAAAAAGACCTGTCAATTTGTTGAGCTGACAGAATTCAAAGCACTACCTGTATTTCTGTGGCTTTTCAAGGGCGTGGAATGTGTCTTACTTCTCCTGCTGTGGCAGGAATTAGGCTTGGGATTTCTCGCTGTGTATCTCTTCGGTTCTGTCGTACAAAGTAATGCTTTATGGATAAAACACGAGATGGACACCTGGGATGATGACTGGGACGGAATGCTGAGAGACTTTCGTGGCGAAATGACAGTAGGAAGTATCGTTACCCTTATCGGTACGGTTTTGTGTGCGGTACGGCTTGTAAAAGAGGGAAATAGCACCTTAGGACTTGTCTGTGCGGCTCTCTACTGCGTTATTCAGCTTGTAAAGGCGTATGCATTCGTTTTTGACAAGGGATATTTCAAGCTGTATCACAGCGAAAAGTATAAGAAAAAAGTCCCCGTTTCTGAAAACGCAGCACATTTTATTCGTACAGAGAAAATAAATATTACAAGAGACCTCACCGTAAAGGATGTAGCGATGACACTTTTCCCTGTGCTTGTGGCAGTCGCAGCCTGGGGAATACTCTCGGGATTTTCGATAAATCTTCTGTCTGACGGCACGTCACCATGGAATACTCTGATTATGGTGTGTATGATACTTTATTGCCTTATATCAAGAGGCTACTATGGCTCGTTTTACAGGCTTGCGTCTTTGCTTGTGCTGATACCTGCATTTATCCTGCTGTGGCAGACCGTCGGGAATATCAGTATTCTCGGAGTGCTGGTGATGTATTTGGGAAAGGTGATTTTTCAGTGGGATAAGTATCAGCAGTATACATAAGATTATAAGCTTCGGGAGGTAGATATATGAAAATTAAAGATTTAAAACCTGGATTAAAGCCGTTTTTCATATTCGTAATATTATTTGCAGTGATATATGAGATAGTAGCCATTATACTGGGTTACCCGATATTGATAATAGCTGATAAAATACGAATGCGTAAATATTATAAGAATTATAAGAATCGAATTAAAACTAATCAAGGAGGAGAAGATGATGAAATTTATTGAAACCAAAAGAGACATTAAGAATTTTTTTCTGTACAACGGCGAGGAGGTTTATGCGTATAAGGACAAAGCTGTGATAGGTGATAAGACCTTGCCTGTAAATGAGAATGAGTATGTTGAGTGTGAAAATGGTGTATTGTTCAAAACCATAAAGGATAAAGATGATAATTTGAAGTATACGCTTTCCCGCTTTGACGGCAACGAGTTTGTTGCGGAAAACTTCAGATATGATAGAAAGGTTTATTTAAATCCTCAGCAGTTTTGCTCTACCGAAAAAACGAAGGATGGCGTTGTAAAAGTAGCCTTTATGGATAACGGAACAGAGCATCTCTTTGAATTTGAATCAAAAATAAAATATTATGTATTGGATTTTGATGCTAAAAATGAAATATTGATATTGATTTCATTACATGAGGACAGTCTCTTTTTCTACACCAAAACCGGCGAACGTCTGTGGGAGTATACGGCGAAGGAAGGCTGGGAATTGGGTTATCGGGGTAAAGGTGTCACTATCGTGGATGACATCGTAGTGATTCCGTGTACTGAGAAAGGTCAGCCTGCGTCTGTAGAAGGATATCGCTTGCTTACCGGTGAAAAGCTGTGGGAGGTCAATGACATGGATTATTGCAACTATGCTTATGTAATGAGACCGGACAAGATGTTATATGCACTGCAGTCATATTATTGCAAAAGTGGCAGAGTGGAACTGCGTCTGAATGAACTTAACCCATTTACAGGTGAAACGAACCTGAACGTGCTGAAAGAGGGTGGATATTGGGGAAAAGTACGTATTCTGAATACTACCATTCATGGCAAGAAGTTATTTTATGTGAATCAAAATAAAGAAGTGGGTTGCTCCCTCGGTGTGGTAGATTTGGATACCAAAGAGGTCATAAAAGACTTTGCGTTGGCAGCAACAGGATATCATGTGGACGCACCCATTGTATCAGATGAAAAGGTATATGTGTTTATTTTCTGCGATAAGGGGAACGAGCTGCGAATTTATGAGAATGAATATTGATACAACAGGAGGAAAAAACAATGACAAAGAATAATGAAATGATGACCAATGAAGAACTTGCTGAGTTTGAAAAAGAAAATAAATTTAATTTATTTCATAGTGAATGTGTAGTATAACCGGGATACACTATGGAATTTTTGATTAAATCCCCAAAAACCTGTGCTGTCAATGGCATTAAAGATGTCAAGGCTGATTCCATTAACCTTGACATACCTGCCAGTGTTGAAATCAAGGGGAATACATACTATGTCAACGAAATATTTGAAGAGGGCTTCTGGGATAATGATTATATAGAAGCTGTGACCATACCTGATACTGTTACCTGCATATACAGGGGAGCGTTTCAGGGCTGTCGCTTTTTAAAGAGCGTATACATTCCCGATTCGGTAACCTTTATAGATGAGATAGCATTTGCATGTTGCGATTCCTTAGAATCCGTCAGCATACCGGGCGGAGCCATCGAACTTGGAGACGAATGCTTTGACGAATGTCCGTTACTTACCATAACAAAGCGATAATGAAGGAGGAAGAAACAATGAAGGATTTATATCAGGAAATGTGGACAAGCAAGAAGGTGACAGGCGATGACTTTTGTCAATGCGGCTCGGCGGGAAAGCATTGGCAAAACCATATAATGTTGAATCTTGCTGCGTATCCTTGTACCGCTTGTGGGTGTGCAAATAAAGCGACAGTAGGCGGTCATATCGTGAGCGAAAATTTCCCCGAAGGATATATCGTGCCGCTTTGTGATTCCTGCAACCAATCCGATGAGCCGATTAAGATTAAATATGGTGCTCCTTTTGTTTCTGCTGATTTGAGCATAACATGTCAAAAAGGAAGCAAGCCTAAAGCGAAAACCGAAGACTTGCCTGCTGAAAATACGGCTGTTCAGGCTGATGAAAAGACCTCTGACCCTGATGATTTCAACGAACTTAATGACATTGAAAAGCTGAGGGTCCTTACAGGCTGTGAATGTGAGTTCGGTTGCTCGGTCGAAAACTATTTCAAATATCGAGAGAAGGGCAAGAAAGAGGGCTTTATTCCCGTTCTCGTTGACACGGACGATATATTCTTTGAACAGCTTGAAGCACTTCTGAAATGCGGTGGCGAGAGCTCTATCTCCAAGATTCAGAAAATCGTAGAGGAATACCACGAAAAGATGTTAGCGATGCCTGTTGAAGACGGCAAGGCTTATCTTGAAAAGAACCATATTGATGGCGAATGGGACGACGATGTGGATTTAGACGGCGAAGAATATGAGGCAGAGGAATACTTCACAAAAGGCGGCTACCTCGTGAAAGTGCCCGTTACCGAGCCGTGGCGTATCTGGGCGTATCTGCCTTACGGCGGCTGGAATGCTTGCCCCAAGGTTACAGAACACATGGCTGTATCAAAGTATTTGTACGAGCAGTATGGTGCATATCCTGCCGCACTCTCTTATGACACTATTGATTATGCGGTAGAAAAGCCTGTGGAAGACCTTGAAAAGCTTGCAAATGAAATTGGTACATACTGCTATGATATCGTAGAGCAGGGCTGTGAAACCTACAGTGCTTTGGCACTTGAGCTTCAGAACTCAAGGATATGGAATCTCTGGTGGGATTAATCCGACAAATAAAAACATTTATAACAGGAGGAAAAAATCATGATGGATTTATATCAGGAAATGTGGACAAGCAAGAAGTTAACGGGCAAGCGCTTCTGTCAATGCGGTTCACGGGAAGAACATTGGGAAAACTTTATAGGCATGTCGATTGATGAGCAGACTTGCTCTGCTAAAGGATGTACAAACAGCGCAACAGCAGGCGGTCATATCGTAAGCGAAAAATATCCTGAAGGGTATATCGTACCGCTTTGTGATTCCTGCAAAAAATCTGACAAGCCTTTTGAGGTTAAGCCAAATACAGGTTTTGTTTCCGCTGATTTAAGCGTAACATGTGAAGAGGAATAAGGCGAGGCAGTTTATTGCTCAGCCATTCACGGATGAGCAAATTAAATAAACAATAAATATATTTACAACAGGAGGAAAAAACAATGACAAGAGAATTTTTAGAGGAAAACTGGACAGTATCATCATACGATGAGGACACAATGTGTCAGATTGATTATTATATCGACGAGGGTAACTGCAGCGTCGGTAACAAGGCGTATATGTATTCACATCTCGATGAAGAGCTTATCGAAATGGAAATCGTACATATCATAGCTCAGTCAAATGATTTCAATCTGTATAATGAGCTTCTGGAAGACGACGACGCTCTTGTAAACGGCGAGGATGAATACGGCGCTGATTGCAGTGCTGAGTTCATTACAGATAACGACTCGTATCTTGTGTGGTTTAAAAACGTGTAAGCTGACGTCGCTTATTCATTACACAACAAGCTTTGAAGACTCTAACCCAATGGCTTACAGCCTTAAGTTACAGCCAATTGAAGAATATATCAGTATTACACCTTCATTTGTTGACACCTGCACAGGAATGTGGTACAATACAATAAACCATGTGGTTGATAAAACATTATAGGGGGAAATGAAAATGGCTGAAAATGAAAGATTCGAAAAGGTTTATTCTCAGGGAAAAATCCAGGAGTTTCAAATCTTAGTGGATAAAGAAACCGGGGTAAACTATCTGTTTTGTCATAAAGGAAACGCCGGAGGACTGACAGTGTTGCTTGACAAAGAAGGAAAACCTGTTGTCTCTGACGTTAAGGGCGAGTAAGCTACGGATTGTCAAACTGATTATAACACAAAGAAAAGACCAACCACTTATGTGGCTGGTCTTTTTTCGTATATAGACTTAATGAGAATTAGGTCCAGTCCTCTTTGCCGTCGGTGTGCTGCTTGAGTGCGGCAAAACGAAGAAGCTGTTTGCGTGAGGAAATGCCAAGCTTGCTGTAAATGTTCTTGTTGTGAAACTTGATGGTGTTCTCGGAGAGATGCAGAGTTTCAGCAATCTGCTTTGCTGTCTTTCCCGAAAGATACAGCTCGTATATCCTGTACTCAGCAGGAGTAAGTGTACCGAGGTTTTCAACAAAGAAATTGTATTCCTCAGGAACAATCTCATCTCGGTGCTTTTGAGCAAGACTGTCAATCTCGCTCTTTGCAAGCTCGTATTTCTTCGAAGCCTTCTCATATTCATCCTTTGCCTTGCGTGCCTCTTCCTCGGCAAACTTCTTTTCATTCTCAAGGCTTTCAAGCTGACGTTCGTAATTGTTGTCCTTCTGCTCAAGGAAGTCAAACAGGTCGTCTATCTCACGGATGTGAAGCTGTCCGCCGCTGTCCTCTTTTGACTTAACCTTTTCAATCTTTCTGAGAATAGGGGATACGTACTTTTTGCTGATAACAATACAGCATATAGCCGCAAGCAAAGCGACAACCAGGAAAATCAGCACAATGTTAATTTGACCTTTTCGTATAAAGCTGTCATATTGAGCCTGCGTCAGCATTATCGTAGCGCTGAAGCTCTCATTCCCAAGCTGTATTTCTTTGTCAAGTCCGATGCAACATTCATCACCAAAATCAAATAGCCTTGACCCTCTTTTTGATTCAATTGTCAGAGGAGTGTCGGAATGATTGTAGTGTCCTGAGCTGAACTGTCCTGAATAGCTTCCGCTTTGTTTGTCAAGCAGACCGAATATTTCATTTCCCCATTGACCGTTTACGGTTTTGTGAGAAAGCTGAAAAAGTAAATCTGTTATCTCAAATCCGCAAACACCTATGATATTATCGCTCAAATCACGAATCGGAACATAAATGTACCTTGCCCTTTCCCATGTGTCAGGAATTTCAACAGCAGGGCTCAGAGCATAGTGAGTACCATCGGAAAAGACCTCATCGCAGTTTTCAAAGAAGTCTGTAGCACTTTCGTTTTTCCAACCGCTGTGAAAGGTTATGCCCTTGCTTTTGCCTGTGGAAAAAGAGCCCCTGTAAATCGAAAAATCATTATTTACGGTGTTTTCAGAGTACAGATTTATGTATTTAAGATAGATGCCGCTGTAAAGCTTTTTACCGCTGCCGCTGTTTGCAGTGGTGTCGAGAATGTAGAAGGCACCGCTGGCAGGAGCAACCTGCATGTTCAGATAAACCGAGTCGTAAAGTCTTTCCTGCAGGGAATCGAGTGCCTCAGGATTGTCTCTCAGTTCATCGAAATGCAAACCATTTTCAGTAAGATAATTCTGTATAGAGCTCGAAAGCTGACCCGAAAAGGATATAGCACAAGCGGCTAGCTCGTCGCATTCACGCTCAATTCTTTCTGAATAAGAATAAAGGTGTGCATCAAGTTCGCCCATAATCTGCCTGTCAGTAGGATTTAAAATACCAAACAGATTGAGAAGAATGATGATAACAGCAAGAAACAGACATATTACAGAAAAAACATAAAAAGCAAACCTGATTCTCATCGACACGCCTTCTGATTTAATCTGTCTTATAAGGCTTCTTGCTTCAAGAAATTTCAGTATTTTCATATAAGCTTCCTCACATATCCTTTTCAGAGAGCTTTCTTATCTCTGAAAGTGAAGAGTCCATGAGCTCGCTGAGAACTGCCTGCTTGTCTTCGCCGTTTGCTGTCCGTTCAACAAATTGATTGTGTGCGGATTTCAGCACCAGCTTTACATTCTGCTCAAATCGGCTCTGTATGTCCGAAGAATTTTGGTATAACGGCAGTGAGTGAAGCTCGTAGCTATCAACCATACCGCCTATCATTTCATATAAGCTGCGATAGCTCTCTTTGTCTGCAATACCCGTGTCTGACATAAGCGAGGAAAAAGCCTCATCTGTAACAGGAAGATATCCCGCTTGTGCAACAAAGCCTATGTTGTTTTCCTTTTCAGTTAGCCATTTTGCAAAAATATAAGCTGCGTAGTTTTTTCTCTCATCATCGCTTTTTATTGCAAAAAGTCCGCCGCCTCTGTGTACCGCCATCGGCTTTTGCTGTGAAAATGTCGGATAAGGCAGGGAAACTGATACTATGTTTTCTGTGGTGTTGTCAGGATAGAATACCATCTCAGGCTGATATAGAATGTCTGCCGTCGAGCCTATGTTTGAAATTATCTCAACAGTTTTCCAGCGTGAAGCTGCATACCCGTCATCAAGACAAATCCCGCCGTAAATTGCCGCACGGCTAAGAGGTTCCCACACCTCCTCAAAGGCACTGTCATTAAGATTGAGCCTGCCGTTTTTTATGAAGTCACTGCCATGTGCCTTCATACCAATGTATGAGTAATTGTAAAAGTCGTTTATCTGAGTGAAGCTTTTGCCTCCCGTCCAGTCGTAATAAATATTTGCCGTCTCGAAAAATTCCTCAAAGGTCTTGAGCGACTCTGCCGTAACGCCCGTTTCCTCACTGAACCTGTCAAATAAGGTCTTGTTCAGAAACAGCGCCTCTGTGGATTTTGCAATCGGGAGCATAAGCAGGCTGTCGCCGAAATATCCCTCTGAAATAAATTCATCCTTGAAGGCCGACAGCTCTTTTTCAGAGAAGTACTTGTCCCAGCTAAGAAGCTTATCCTCGCCGACAATTTCCGCAACCCTCGGGTATGCAGTAAAAAGGTCAGGGAGTTCGTCAGCACCCGGCTCTGAGTTTGCCGATGCAGAAAGTGCCTTGTCAATAGCAGAGGAGCTGGTTACCGAAACAACATTGACTATAATTCCGTTTTCCTTGCCAACCGTACTGTTGAATTCTTCAATTGTATCATTAAGAGGCGACTGAGTCTGGCTTCCGTAAACGTGCCACATGGTAAGCGTTACAGGATTATCAGCATCGGGCTTTGTATCATCTTTACATCCTGTAAGACAAGCCGCTGTCATCGCTAATGCAAGTAATGAAGTTACTATTCTTTTTATCATATATTCCCTTTCTATACGGGTGAAAGCGGTGAGTTTTCCCCGTATCTGTGTGCATTTTAAAGCATTCCTACCCGTTTTGAGAAAAATGGGTGGTGCATAAACACTGGATTTGCGTTATTATGAATCTGCAAGGGTAAAAGAGAGTATATATCCTAGTGCATTTAGGGTGCTTTAAGTTCCTGTGGGTGCGCCAACAATCACAGGAACCGCCCATCATTTTATTTTAGCATGTTGAACCTGCAAAGTCAACATTGCTACATACATCGAAGGAGAGAACGCTATGACCTATACCGGAAAATGGACGCTTCATTCTGTTATGGTTTTCGATGACAACGATATGCCGGTTTACCTCACACCTGAGGAGTACCTTGCTTCACCGATGCCATATATCGACGAAACCTGCGAAGAAGAAGTTGCAGACGAAATGAAGGAACGCAAGAAGACAATCGGAACATTTATAAAAATCTGCGACGACGGAAAGCTCTATATGCTTATGCCTCTGCCTGAAGGCGTTTCCCAAGAGGAAATCGATAAGGCAGTTTCAGCAGGAGTAATAAAGCTTGTTGACGGAGCAATAGCAGATGAGCCAATGAAGTGGGAGCTTCGTGACGGAGAGCTGTGGTTTGATACGGGCATCGAGGGAGACCTCTATGGCGAAAAGTTTGACAGCTGGGTAAAGCCAATAGATGAAAACGGATATTTTAACTTTATGAATTTCAGATATATTAAGGAGGACTAGAAATGGGTTTATTTGATTCTTTTATGAAATCAGCAGGAAATGCTATCAAGAAGGAAACAACCAAGGCTGTAAGCAACGCAGCATCTAATGTAGGAAAGGGCAGAAACTATACAGAGAGCTTTACATTCGCTTCATTGCCGAATTCTCTGGCTGAATTACAGGCATTGCCTGAAGCTTCTCTCGATTCTGCATTCAAGACAACAGCTCTTACAATCGTAGCACTCTGTGCATACGAAAAGAACCCTGACGCTTGTATCGAAATGCTCAATTTCTTAAAGGGACCTGCAGAGGTAAGCACATACGAAAAGGGCTTTATCAAGGAGCGTCTTACAGGTAAGTACTATAAGACACTTTCGTTCTTTAACGGCGCAACTCCTGAAAACGGCTATAAGCCAACCACTCCTTATGTAATTAAGGTAAGCGAAAATCCATATTCCTTTGACGAAGAAAACTGGGCAACTCTGTATGTTACAAGCGGCGGAGCAGATAACCCACGTCCAATCAAGCTTAGAAAGAAGCCATCTACAGGCCAGTGGTTCCTCAACGATATCCAGTGTCTTGCTGATATCCGTGTTCCTGTAGAGGAAGACCCTTGGGCTTAAATAAATAAGATATCAAGTGATATTCAGGGCGACGGAGCAAATCCCTCGCCCTGATTTTCAGAAAGGAACAGGATTATGAAAAAGATAACTCTCATATTGCTGTCGCTTTGTGTGCTTCTTTCAACCTCCGGCTGCACCGAAGGAAGTGACAGCAGCTCAGGCTCAAAGGCGGATTCCTCGCATTCGTCTTCGGCTGTGTCAGATGATAGCTCAAAGCTAAAGGATGATAGCTCGGATAACAGCACAGACGATAGCTCAGTGACGGATGATAATAGCACCGATGATAGCTCTGAGCCTGATGTGCCGCAGGACAGCAGTGAAGACGACAGCTCTCAGACAGACCCGCCGTCAGACGAAAAGCCAATGCTTCTGACACTTGACAGAAAAGACCTGTATGAGTATAAGTGGATGGAGGATGACACCTTAACACTCGTTGAATGTGATTTCTCCGCACTGCTCCTCAGCGAAGATGACGCAAAGCTTTATCCTGAGCTTGCACAGATTCTCAAGGACAACGCAAAGGCACAGGAAGGCTATATCAAGAGCGAGCACGACTTGCTGGCAGAGCTTGCCGACGAAATGTATTCCTATAACCCCGAAGGCTTTACTCCACTCGTTTCCAAGCAGGATGTGCAGGTAAGACGTTCAGACAGCATCGTTTTCAGCTACCTTGTCGATTCCTATTATTATAATGGTATCTTTGAATCAAGAGATTTCTCCGGCGTAAACTACGACACAAAAACAGGAACAATGCTTTCATTCCCCGATGTTGTAACAGATATAGACGGCTTTGCAAAGGTAACACAGGATACGCTTTTTGACAGCGTGGGCAAGGATGTCTTCGCAAGCGAAAACGCAGTAACAGACTACTTTGAGATGTACTCACATGACTATGTTTGCTGGAACGTCGGCTATAACGGAGTTACCGTCTACTTTACAGCAGGTGAGCTTGCCTCTGAGGAGGTCGGAGCATTCAACGTGACAGTTACATTTGATGAACATCCTGAGCTTTTCAACAAAAAGTATATGTCAGTGCCCGATAGCTATATCGTTTCGATGCCTATGAAGTTTGAATTTGGTGCAGACCTCAGTGGTGACGGAAAGTGCGAAGCAATCACAGTGTACGACAGCTACGACGAAGAAAACGAGTATTATGCAACAGCCGATATTTTAGTGAACGATGCATATTATTCTGAAAACTTCTGGGCGTATGGCGTTGAACCTTATTATGTCAAGGCACCAAACGGCAAGCACTACATCTATCTTTTTGCTGAGCTTGAGACACAGTTCTACCTCTACGTCTATGAAATTACTGATAACGCAATCGTAAAGGTAGGCGAAGAAAATGTCTCTCCATACTACCACGATGGAATGCTGTCAATCCCGACCGACCCTGATTTGATGTGCTTTAATATCTATGTCGATTCAGAGCTTCCCGATGGCTATACATACTTCTGTGTAGGTGCAGACGGAATGCCGAAAAGACAGTAAGCCTTGCAATACATGATGCTACCAAAGTGCAGGTGGCGGTTCCATAATGTTTATCACGAAAAGACATCCGAAAGGGTGTCTTTTTGCTGTGGGTTAATAATCTTTGCTTTTTTCAAAAAAAATTCTCCCGCCCTGCAACCAAATGCCCCTTTTCTGACTCTTATATAGTGTAGAGCTTATATGAAAAAACTAGTCTGTTTAGTATAAATAAATGAATTTATGTAATTTTATGCAATACACCAGTTGAAAACTGTAAATTCAAGGCGTATAATGGTATTAACATAAACCTATACGACAGAAAATATCGGAGGGATGCCTATGCTCAAATACATTTTCAAAAACCTGAAATCACAATTCACCAAGCAGGGAGTTATCTCCCTGCTTCTGGTTGTTAATATAGTAGTTTCGGCACTTGTTATCTGCTTTTCATATGGGCTATATATCAATTATAATCTTGAGGTCAAGGACAAATCAGATGATGAGATAACAAACCTTTCTATATTTGTATATGAGGAAAAAGTATCTGCAATAGCAGGAAGCAAAGTGTTATATGGAGTCGTAGATATTACGCCACAAATGGTGTGTGATTTTGTGTTATCGCTATCGGAGGAAACCAAAGAGAATTTAAGTAATTGTTGGGCTGAGTTTTATATTGAAACACCACTCTTTTACGATGGAGGCTCAGAATATGCAATGAACTCTGAAGGTGAAATAGAAATCGGTTTTTCCAGCAGCCGTCCTGTAAACCCTGAAACAGACTATTATTCTGATGATGCTGATGCATTCTACGGTAATTTTACGTTCAATTTTAGCGTCGAGGGGGACAGAATTATACCCGATAAAAATGGAGATGTATTTACCCAGCAACAATATGATGATAAAGAAAAGGTTGCTGTCGTGTATAGTAACTGTTTTCAAGAACCACCTGGCGGTACAATATTCGCTAATTTTTCAAACGGATATATTCATCGCCTCGTTCGCCGAATTCTGCCTAAGGGCACTGAATCTATTAAAATAGAATCGGATTATTACAAAATTATTGAAATTATACAGGTTCCTGAGGGAGAGTATCCGCCCCAGGATTGTTTTATCACGATTACGTCCGCACCACAGAATGCGATACTATGGTGTAGCAGTAAAAGTGAGGATGGTACGATAAATGGTGGCGTTGAGCTTTCATTCTATGAACCTGTTACCAGAAAGCAGTTTGATGATATAAGAGAGAGCCTCAATAAAACTATGGGTGATTACGCTTACATTCCGGATGTTGAACTAAGCGATTTTACGGAGATTAACTATTATCGTTCAGTTATTTTCATATCAGTAATCATCGCAATCCTTGCCGCAATCAATATGGCAATACTGTATAGATACATACTCGAAAAGAGAAGTCCGGAGCTTGCAATTTTCAGAATATGCGGCTGCTCCAAGGCAAAAGCCGTAATGTCATACCTAATCGAATGTATGCTAATAAACGCACCGCTCTTTGCCCTCACTCAGCTTTGCTACCATAAGCTCATTATGCCAAAGCTCAGTGACCTTTTCCCGCATATGCAGGGTGCGTATAGCTTTAAGCTGTATGCCGCAATCTTCGGCATTTATGTTGTAGCCTCACTTGTCGTAATGCTCATAATGATTGTAGCTACAATAAGAAAGCATAGCCTTGTCGAGCAGAAAAACAGCTCAAAGGCAAAAACACGCTTCGGTATTATGAAGCTGTTTGAGGTGCTCCAGTTTGCCATTGTACTTGCAACAGTAATTCTTATAATTTCCGCTATACAGTCAAGAAGCTCATTCTTTAAACCTATTGAAGATATTTCCCAAAGACAAGGGTATATGTGCATAGTAAATTCTGACCTTAATATACTTAAATCTGATTTGACAGAGATATTCCCTGAGTATGAGATTATTACAACAACACAAGAAGGCTTTGTGCTCGAAAATACAAATTACAGAGGTTTAGCATATTGTGACGAATTTATCAAGAGATACAAACCAGCTATGTCACAGGGTGTATGGTTGTCAGATACTGACCTTACCTATGAAAACTCAGGGTGTATTCCGATTGTTATGACATACAACAGTGGATATAACGTCAACGACATTATTGGGTTTGAAGCAATTATGGAAATGGACGAGAACGGCAATGCAATAAAAACTCTTGACGTAAAATATAAGGTTGTTGGAGTGCTTGCGGACAAGGTGAACATAATCTCGTTTAATGTAGGAAGTGAGACTGAGAATGACTATACCGATATGTATGGCGTTTTCAGTAGTAGCTTTGAAGATTCTTTACTGTATCTGGCGAGAGAAGAGGATGTAGATGCCTGCTATCAAACCGGATTATCCCCGCTTCAAGGCGTGCAGTTTATTTTAACTGATAATCTTAGCGAAGAAGATTTTGCTGAACTTGGAGAGGTGCTTAAAGGCTTTGAAATCAAATCTGCACCCCTCTCCGAAGTCAACAAAAACAGCCTTGAATATATCTACGAGCAGATGTACACCCTGTTCCCGATAGCGCTGTGTATCTTCATACTCACAGTAATCTCCGCAGTGTCAATAAACGCTATCTATACAAAGCGACAGCTAAGAAACTACGCAATCTTCTATATCTGCGGTGCAAGATGGAGAACCTGCGCATTAAAGAGCCTCAAGGACAGCGCAATCACCTGTGCAGTAGCATCAGCCCTCTGTGCACTTATACTGTTCATAGGTAAGCAAAGCTTCTTAAAGGAAACCGTAATCTCATTCGGTATCTGGCACGCAGTAATCTGTGTAGCAGTAATATCCCTCTACCTCTTGCTCTCAATGATAATGCCAATCGCAATAATCGGCTCATCCCAGCCTAAAGATGTTCTCAAGGAGGAATAAATCATGATTAAGCTTACAAACATTCAGAAAGTCTATAACCCCAAGAAAGCAAACGAGTTCGAAGCCTTGAAAGGTGTGTCCTGTGAAATAGAGGACGGCGAGCTTGTGGCAATCATCGGAAAGTCAGGTGCCGGCAAGTCAACACTCCTGCATATCTTAGCCTGTATCGACAGCTACCAGAACGGCGAGTATGTAATCGACGATGTTACAGTAAAAAAGCTCTCCGAGAAAAAGTACGCAAGAATACGTAACGAGAAAATCGGTATGGTAATGCAGGATTTCGCCCTCGTAGAGGACTTCACAGCCCTCGAAAATGTAATGATACCGCTGTCCTTCTCAAAAAAGAAGATTAAGAACAAAAAGCAGAAGGCACTCGACGCACTAAAGCAAGTCGGCATAGAGGAGCTTGCTAAAAAGCCTTGCAACAAGCTCTCAGGCGGTCAAAAGCAGAGAGTCGCAATCGCAAGAGCTATCGTCAATGAACCAAGTATGATTCTTGCCGACGAGCCAACGGGTGCACTCGACTCAAAAACGGGCGAGGAAATTATGGACCTTTTCAAGAAGCTCAACCACGAAGGCAGAACAGTCATCATCGTAACCCACGACCCGAAAATTGCCGAGCAGTGCGACAGAATCATCGAAATCTCCGACGGCGAGATTGTAAAGAATGCAGGATAAAAAAGCCAACAATAAGACCTCTGATGTGTAAGTATCAGAGGTCTTTTGCTTGTTATTTTGAAACGATAGAGTAGTAGGTGCGTGAGGTTATCTTGTAGATAATTGCGTAGAATATTGCGAATGCTCCGAACGTGCAGAGTGCCGTTGCAATAAGAATAGATGTGTTCTCAAGATACATAAGCTTCAAAAGCTTTGAAATCAAAGGCATTGCAAATGCCATATGCACACCTGCCGCAATAAGCGGTGCAAAGAATACTGTAAGAACCTGAGAGTTTATGCTCTTTCTGATTTCCTTTCTTGTCATACCAACCTTTCTCATAATCGAGAAGCGTGATGCGTCCTCGTAGCCTTCGGTAATCTGCTTGTAGTAGATAATAAGCACCGCTGCAATAAGGAACACAACGCTTAATGTGATACCCATAAAGAAAATGCCTGTGTAAAGCTCGGTGCACTCATCTCTGAACTCCTGACGAAATGCAACGACAGTGTCCATTATACCGTTTTCCGGGTGATTCATCTCAATGTTCTTGAAAATATTATCACTAAGCTTATGTCCTGCGTCAAAGCTGTCCTTGTCTGCATAAACTGTGTCATATCCGCTGCGGAAAAAAAGGAAGAAATCATAAAGTCCGTTGTCAATCTGTACGAGCTCAGAAGCGTACTTTTCAAGGTCGCTGACAACAATATACACCCTCGGAACACCCGAAGAAAGTACATTTCCCGTTGTCTTGAAAAAGCTGTCAAGATGCTCCTTTACGTTCAGTGGCTTTTCTCCTCTTACAGTAAAGGTATCAAACTTTTCTGCTTCCTTGTCGCTCCAGACAAGGCATTCGCCTTCAGCGAGGGTTTCGTTCTTACCCGTAATGCGGTTGTAGTCTGAAAGCGAAAACATCTCAAGCTCAATTATATTGTCAGCTATGGATGAGTCGTAACTCATAAGAGAGGAAGGGTCATCGTTGAATTCACCGTTTGTGATGTATCCCGATGCCGCAACACAGTCGTAGTATACAGAATCGTTGCACTCAAGAAAATCCGCCTGTTCAAGAAAGTCCTTTCTGAATTCATCTGTGAGGTCAGAGTAGCTTTCAAACTGAGCGTCTGCACACACCTGATAAGGGAAAGCCTCTCTTACCGTGTCCTCAAGTCCTGCATAAAGTGAGCCTGTCGCTGTAACTGTTACAAGCACCATTGTGCTGAGAATACAGATTGAAGCAAGTCCCGCACCGTTCCTCTTCATTCTGTAGGACATTGAAGAAACCGAAACAAAGTGCTTTGGGTTGTAGTAATAATTCTTGTTCTTCTTGAGAAGTCTGCAAAGTGTAACAGAGCCTGCAATGAAAAGAAGATATGTCGCAACGATAACCATTATTACAGCTACAAAGAACAGCATAATAGCGTTGAGAGGGGACTTGATTGAAAGCGAAATAATATATGCCCCGATGAGAAGTGCAAGACCGATTACAGCAAGCACAGCGTTACCCTTAGGCTCCTTCTCGCCTGCCTTGTCGTTCATTATGAGGGAAGCAGGCTTTGATACCGCAACTCTGATAAGAGAATTGAAAAGCAAAAGCAGGTAGATACCGCCGAATACAGCCCCCGTTATTGCAACAGCAGGGAAGTGAACGTAAATCGCAAAGCCTACCTTCTCGCCGAGTGCCTTTAAAAGTGCCGCCTCAGCAAGCTTTGAAAAGGAAATTCCGAATATAAGTCCAGCACCGATTGACATTATAGCAACCGCAATTGACTCAATCGCCATAACCTTGGCAATGTTTTTCTTGTCCATACCAAGAACGTTGTAAAGACCAAGCTCACGGCTTCTTCTCTTTATAATAAAGGAGTTTGTGTAGAAAAGAAATATTACGGAGAATATCGCTGTAATCCAGCCGGCAAGCGGTAAGAATGCGCCCAGGGTTCTCGCACCCTTCTTTATGCTGTCAAGTATCCTGTCACTTGAAAGGAAATGCATAATGTAGGTAATGCCCGACATTATCGCCCCGCCGAAAATGTATGGAACATAAAGCTGCTTGTTCTTTCTGATACCGTCAAGAGCAAGTCTTGTGTGTACTGCAGTTTTCATTATCTTTCACCGCCTGTGCTGAGCATTGTAAGTGTGTCGGAAATAAGGGTGTACATCTGTCTGTCAGTGTTGTCGCCCTTGTAAAGCTGATGGAAAACCTCTCCGTCCTTGATGAAAAGCACCCTGCCTGCACGGCTTGCCGCCTTTACCGAGTGTGTAACCATCACAATCGTCTGACCCATCCTGTTAACCTCGGAGAAAAGTCCTAAAAGCTCGTCTGTGCTCTTTGAATCAAGTGCACCCGTAGGCTCGTCTGCTAAGATAAGCTTAGGGTTTGTTATGATAGCTCTCGCAACTGCAGCCCTCTGCTTCTGTCCGCCCGATACCTCGTATGGAAACTTTGAAAGAAGCTCTTCAATACCGAGCTTCTTTGCAATCGGCCCAAGTGCCTTTTCCATATCAGCGTGCTTCTTTCCTGCCAGTACAAGCGGAAGGAAAATGTTGTCTCTCAGCGTGAATGTGTCAAGAAGATTGAACTCCTGGAACACAAAGCCCAGGTTTTCTCTCCTGAACTTCGCAATATCCGATTCCTTTACAGCAGAAAGGTCAATGCCGTCAAGTGTAACCTTTCCGCTTGTCGGCTTGTCGAGTGCCGCCAAGATATTAAGAAGCGTTGTCTTGCCCGAACCGGACTCTCCCATTACCGCAACGTATTCACCCTTTTCAACCTCGAAGGATACGTTCTTGAGTGCCTCTACCTTGTTCTTTGAAAAGCGTGTTGTGTATGTTTTTGCAACTGCTTGCACATTTAAAATGCTCATATTAATTGCCTCCTCAATCATTCTGTGTCTTAATTATACCGCAAAAAAGGAACCAAAGCTATTTGATTAGCTTACAGTTCCTCCTTGAAATCTTTCGTTTTTGTAAGAATTACTCCTTAGGAAGAGTTTTTGAAAGGTCAACCGTAACAGTCGTGCCCACTCCGACCAGTGAAACAGCCGAAATTGTGTGGGAGAGATTTCTGCAAATCCTCTTGCAAAGATAAAGACCAATTCCGCTTGCCGACTTGTCAAGCCTTCCGTTTGCTCCCGTGTAGCCGTTGTCGAAGATTCTCGGCAGGTCCTGCGCAAGTATGCCGATGCCTGTATCCGTTATCGAAAGTATTCCGTCATTTGTCGCCTTTATGGTGATGCCGCCCTGCTTTGTGTATTTGAGTGCGTTTGATAAAATCTGTTCAATAATAAACGACAGCCACTTTTCATCTGTCGTAACAACAGCCTCCGAAAGCTCAAGCGTCAGCGTAAGCTTTCGCATGATGAATTCGCCCCTGAATTTTCTGACCGCCTGTTTTACAATATCATCAAGACGGCTCTGCGAGAACACATAGTCTGTTGTTTCAGAGCCAAGACGTAAAAATGCCAGAACCATGTCAACATACTGCTCAATGCGGAAAAGCTCTGCAGATGCCTTGCGTGACAGCTCGCTGTCTTCAGAGCCAAGAATAAGACGCATCGAAGCAATCGGCGTCTTTATCTGATGCGCCCATACCGTGTAGTAGGTGACCATATCGGTATAGCTTTCCTTTGTCTGTCTCGAAAATTCCTCGTGTGAAGAAATGACAGCCCTCATCGCCTCAGCCCAGCTTTCATTCTCGGCAGACGGCGACTGCACAATAGAAGAAAGCATAGCATCTGCTACAGACTTAATTTCCTTTAGTGTCAGCCTGTCTCGCTTGTAGCTGTAAAAATCAAAGCTAAGAAAAATAATCCCCAAGCCACCGCAAAGTGCCGTAGGATAAAGTATAGCACTAAGCGGTAATTCGTACAGCCAGAAGGTAACAACAAAAATAATTACAAATATTATAAAGCACATCAGCGTTTTTCTGCGTGTGCAAAGATAATCCCTTAAAAGCTCCATTTTACTCCTCAATTATGTAACCAACGCCGTGCTTTGTCTTTATAAAATCACAAAGTCCCGCCGCCTCAAGTCTCTTTCTCAGCCTGTTGATGTTGACGGAAAGTGTGTTTTCATCAACAAAGCAGTCTGTCTCCCAAAGAACATCCATAAGCTTTTCACGACTTACAACCTTACCTTTCTGCTCCATAAGTGTGCAGAGAATCTTGAATTCGTTCTTTGAAAGCGAAATCTTTTCGTCGTTGTAGGTAAGCGACGAATCGGAAAGATTGAGTATCGCACCCCTGTGTTCACGAAGCTCTGAGCTGTTTGAAAAATCATAGGTCCTCCTGAGAAGTGCCATAACCTTCGCCATAAGAACCGACATATCAAACGGCTTTGTTATAAAGTCATCAGCGCCCATATTCATAGCCATAATGATGTTCATGCTGTCAGAAGCAGATGAAATAAAAATTATCGGAACGCTCGAAAATCGCCTGATTTGTGAGCACCAGTGATAACCGTTGAAAAAGGGGAGAGATATGTCAAGCAGAACAATGTGAGGCTTGACAGCCGTAAACTGCGGAATAATATTCTGAAAATCAGTAGCACAAACAGTCTCAATCCCCCAGGTAGAAGCCTGCGAGGATATTCCGTTTGCAATTCCGTCGTCATCTTCAACTATAAATAAACGATACAAGTCCTTCACCCCGAAAATAAAGTTACGTTTCATTATACCATATTTCTTTGAATTTTTCAACAAGACATAGGAATAGCCATCAGAATATGTGTTAGCTTTATTTTTCAAAAAAAATTCTCCCGCCCTGCAACCAAATGCCCCTTTTCTGACTCTTATATAGTGTAGAGCATTTATGAAAAAACTAGTCTGTTTAGTATAAACAAACGAATATATGTAATTTATACAATATGCCAGTTGAAAACTGTAAATTCTAGGCGTATAATGGTATTAACATAAACCTATACGACAGAAAATATCGGAGGGAAGCCTATGCTCAAGTATCTTTTCAAAAACCTGAAAAGTCTTCTCACCAAGCAGGGAGTTATCTCCCTGCTTCTGGTTGTTAATATAGTAGTTTCGGCTCTTGTTATCTGCTTTTCGTATGGGCTGTATCAACACTATAATATCGTAATAGACAAAGGTGACAAACAGCCAACGTCTCTTATGTTGTACGGCAATCCTGACTATATAACCTACGATGAACGTGGTGTTATAGGAATGATCGTTGCTGCAATGGGTATAAAGCGTTGCGATGACAAAGGTCTTGAGAAGCTGTCGGGACTTCGCTTTGGTGTGAGAGTTGACAAAGAGGGAAAGCTGTTAAGTGATTATCATACTGCGTTTACTGATACTATGTCTGATGCAGAAAGAAGAAAAACTATGCCTAAAATCCTTAAGAAGCATGTACACGCAACGATAAGGCTTTATCTTTCCGATGCTGTATTTGTAGCGGCATTGGAATCCGATGATACAGGGCTTCTTATGGAAATTGAACAGGCATTGAAAAATCCCGTTTATCCTCTTTTCTTTGGCAGACGCTCATGTCCTCCCACATTGCCTGTTGTCCTTGGTATAAGCGACAGCAGCCTCGGTGACGCTCTGAGAGAAACGGAATTGCAGGCTGAAAATAAGAATAAATATATCAGAATTGTATGCGATTCTGACAGCGGCGGAAGTGTTGTACAGGATGTTCCGTTATCATTCTCACAATTACGCAGAAAACACGGCTACCGTATGAAAAAAGAGGAAATGTATCCCATAAATGAGGAAGAGACTGTTATTAACGAGCATGACCCTATGGCAGAATTGTGAGGTGCGAAATGTATTTATCAAGAATAAAACTTAATATGAATAAAAGAGAAACACTAAAAGCACTTGCCGCACCAAATATATTTCACGGAGCAATTGAAAGCTGTGAAAAATGCGAGAAAGCTGAAAGATGTCGTAAATTGTGGCGTATTGACACTCTCGGAGGAGAGAAACATCTGCTTATTTTAAGCCATAAGCAGGTGGATTTTTCCGAGGTAGCATTGGAATTTTCCGATTCCTGTCAGTATGAATCAAAAAGTTACGACGGACTGCTTGGAAGAATTACAGATGGAAGTAAATGGCAGTTTAGACTCAGAGCAAATCCTACTGTTCAAAAATACTGCGATTCTAAGGGCAGAGGAAAAGTACTTGCTCATATAACACCAACTCATCAGGAGGAATGGCTGAAAAAACAATCTGAGAAATACGGATTTACCATTTCAGAGGGTGAATGGCTTGTTACAGGCTCGCAATGGTACATATTCAAAAAGAATAAGGATAGCAAAAGCAAAGTACACCTGCTAGCCGTAACTTATGAAGGAAAACTTACTGTAACAAATACCGAATTGTTTAAAAAAGCATTGACAGAGGGCATTGGCAGAGAAAAAGCTTTCGGTATGGGCTTACTGACAATTGCAGGACTGAGATAATGAGTGTTCAGAATAGAATGGAAAAGCCTGTTCTTACGGAATTTCCAACAATCAGTGACAGAATGACATTCATCAGAAACTGAATGAATAATAGGATTAGAATTTCAAAGAACGGCGACTTTTTGAGGATTTTTTAGGCTTTTCCCCACACTAGCGGGGGTGATCCTATCACTCTTACAAAGTACGATAAAGATTATCCCTTTTCCCCGCACTAGCGGGGGTGATCCTGTCTAAGGGCAAGTTTAAGGGCAAGACACTGACTTTTCCCCGCACTAGCGGGGGTGATCCTGTAGCCGTATCCTACCGAAGAAAAAGCCGAAACTTTTCCCCGCATTAGCGGGGGTGATCCTGAGGAAGTAGAAAACAAAATCCGTCGCTTTTGCTTTTCCCCGCACTAGCGGGGGTGATCCTCATCCTTCGTAGAGTTTCGCTCGGCAGAGGAGCTTTTCCCCGCACTAGCGGGGGTGATCCTAGTAAAAAAGCCGAGCTAAAGAGCGTGGTGTAACTTTTCCCCGCACTAGCGGGGGGTGATCCTATAGAGGATTCAGAAGATAACGTAGCTATTCCCTTTTCCCCGCACTAGCGGGGGTGATCCTATACGGAATCTCAAGCCAATGCGTCCATGCACCTTTTCCCCGCACTAGCGGGGGTGATCCTGTACACACGCCGTCCTTGTCGGTAGTAGCATACTTTTCCCCGCACTAGCGGGGGTGATCCTGATGGTTGTTCTTGAAGCAGATATGACTGACACTTTTCCCCGCACTAGCGGGGGTGATCCTGTCTGTCTTGATGGTCTTGGTGGATATATCTGCTTTTCCCCGCACTGGCGGGGGTGATCCTAAAGACGGCAAGTACACCGAAGGTACAGACAACTTTTCCCCGCACTAGCGG
>JAZSCN010000007.1:0-40473 GCA_045602925.1 Oscillospiraceae bacterium
AAACTTCTTTGATTCGAGCTCTACGATAGCCTGCTCCTTGGTCATACCGATGAGAAGCGGCATTTCAACGCTGTTTGAGAGAGGACCGTTACTGATATAGATTGTGATTGTTGAGCCGACAGGAGCTTCTGTTCCGGAGCCTGGGTCTACCTTATAGATATAGCCAGCCTGATATTCTTCGATCCAGTCGGTAACTGTCTTGACTTCAAAGCCCATCTGCTTGAGAGTATTCTCGACAGAGTCGGTATACTCAAAGCCTACGAGGCTATCAGGTACTGTTACCATTCTGGTACCCTTACTTACTGTAATATTAACAGATGCGCCGTTTCTTACAGCCTTACCTTCTGAGATACTCTGCTCGAAGATAATTCCCTCGCCGTACTCGCTGTTATATTCTTCTGTTACGTTGAAGATGAGCTTACCTTCCCACTGGGTTTTAGCTTCGCTATAGAGTGTATTAACGAGGTTAGGCATTTCGAAGGTATCCGCCTTGTCGTCGTCCTTCTTGAAGGAATTGATTACAACTGCGATAATGATACATGCGATAAGCACAACTGCTACTGCAACTGCGCAGAGGATTGGGAACACATAAGAACGTCTTTCTTCTTCCTCCTCTTCCTCTTCTTCGTAGTTATCGTCTGCGTATTCTTCTCTTTGATTTACAGGGGCAACAGGAGTAAAGTACTTAGTTGACTCATCATCGTCGTCTAAGTTCTCCTTAGGGATATAGCCAAACACTACGGTCTGGTCCATCTTAAATGTATCTATATCTCTAATCATTTCGGCAGCTGACTGATAACGCTTTCCTGCGTCCTTTTCGACAGCGTGCATTACAATCTCTTCAAGAGCCTCTGGTATCGAAGAAGCGTATGTTCTAGGATATGTAGGCTCCTCCTGCATATGCATAAGTGCTATTGAAACCGGATTCTCGCCGTCAAACATCTTTCTGCCTGTAAGCATTTCGTAGAGCATTGCACCGACAGAATAGATATCGCTTCTTTCGTCGGTATAGTCACCTCTTGCTTGTTCAGGTGAGATATAGTGGACTGAACCGATTGTTTTATCGGAGAGTGTCTTGCCGTCGACTCTGGAAAATCTAGCGATACCAAAATCCATGACCTTGATTGTTCCGTCAGGGAAGAGCATAATATTCTGTGGCTTGATATCTCTATGGACGATACCTCTATCGTGGGCATGCTGGAGTGCTCTTAGAATCTGGGTAATAAAGTGCAGAGCGTCCTTCCAACGAAGTGCACCCTGCTGTTCGATGAACTCCTTGAGGGTGATTCCGTCGATATACTCCATTACAATAAACTGGATTTCGTCAGAGAAGCCTACGTCATAAATCTTTACGATATTTGGGTGAGAAAGCACTGCGATTGCCTTGCTTTCGTTTCTGAAGCGGCGTAAAAACTCCTCGTTCTCAGAAAACTCATTCTTTAATATCTTGACGGCAACGACACGATTTTCCATAATATCGACTGCTTTATAAACGTCAGCCATACCACCGATTCCGATAAGCTCGGTAATCTCATATCTTCCGTCAAGCTTCTTGCCTATGTTGATATCCATCTTTACAACTCCAATCCTATTCTATCACTTATTACATAAAAGGGCTACGGTAATATTGTCTTTTCCGCCCTTGAAATTTGCGGTGTCTATAAGCTCCTCGAGTGCTTTATTCGGCTCTGAGGATTTTACTGTCTTTAGTATCATTTCATTGTCGCAGAAATTTGTTAGGCCGTCGGTACACAAAAGCAGGCTATCGTTCTTTTTCAAATCCACTGTGAAGAAATCAACCTCGACTTCCTTCTCGACTCCGACTGCTTTTGTTATATAGTGACGCATATCGTGGGTACTGATTTCTTCTTTATTTATCTTACCCTGCTGATAGAGCATTTCTACATAGGTATGGTCGCTGGTTATCTGGACTATATCGTCGCTTATGAGGTAGGCTCTGCTATCTCCGACGCTTGCGATATAGGCTACGTCGCCTTGGACTATAGCCGCGACGCAGGTTGTACCCATTCCCTTTTTCTCGGGCTCGTTCACGCTCATATGATATACAATTGTATTAGCGGCGTTTACTGCTGTAACAAGCAGGTTTTTCATTGTCATTTCGCTTGCGTCATCTCTAAAGCCTGATGAGATTCTATTTGCAATTTCTTCGGCGGCGACTGAGCTGGCGACACTACCCGCACTGGCTCCGCCCATTCCGTCGCACACAACTGTATAGACGGCACCATTTGAAAGCTCGCCCAGTCTAAAGTTATCCTGGTTCTCCTTACGCTTCATTCCGATGTCGCTCTTAGCACAAATAAACAAGAAAATTCACCGCCTTTTTTCTAAATCTCGTATTCTCGTCTGAGCTGTCCGCAGGCTGCGTTTATATCGGCGCCCAAGGTTCTTCTGACTGTAGCGTTAAGCCCTAAGTCGGTTAGATACTTCTGGAAGCTCAGTGTAGATTTTTTAGTTGAAGTATAGTCCCTCTCATCAATTTTATTAACGGGGATTAGGTTTATATGACACATAAGTCCACAAAGCAATTTTTTAAGTCGCTTAGCGTCCTCGATGCTATCATTGACGCCGTTTATGACGGCATACTCAAAGCTTATTCTTCTGCCTGTCTCTTCAAAATAATCTCTGCAGGCTTTGACAAGCTCATTTATATCATACCTATTATTTACAGGCATAGTTTTGCTTCTTGATTCGTTACTTGATGCGTGGAGTGAAATTGACAAGGTCACTCCGAGCTTGAGCTTAGCGAGCTCATAAATCTTTGGCACTATTCCACAGGTTGAAAGTGAGACGTGTCTAAGGCTAAGGTTCATACCCTCTTTAGAAGAAACGAGCTCAAAAAATCGAATTACGTTGTCGAAGTTATCGAGTGGCTCACCGATTCCCATAAGCACGATGCTTGAGATTTTCCTACCGCTATCTCTTTGTGCTTCATAAATCTGCAGTAGAATTTCTGACGGCATGAGGTTACGCTTAAAGCCTGCTATTGTAGAGGCACAGAAATTACAGCCCATCTTACAACCGACCTGGGTAGAAACACACAGACTGGTTCCGTGGTTATACTCCATCACGACAGATTCGATATGATTCCCATCATAAAGCCTATATAGATATTTTAACGTATTATCGGTACAAGATTCAAGCTTTTTCACGATAAATAGTGAATTTATACAAAACATTTGTGACAGTTTATCTCGTAATTGTGCAGATAGATTAGTCATATTCTCAAAGCTTGTGACCTGCTTGGCGTGGAGCCATTCGTAGACCTGCTTTGCTCTGAATTTCTTTTCGCCCATATCTGTTAAAAGCTGTTCGAGTTCGCTCAAAGAAAGGCTTAAAATATCAATTTTTTCGTTGATTTTATATGGCGTCATTATTTCACTCTTTTCAGCTTAGCGATGAAAAATCCGTCGCTGTCTATATCCTTTGGTGTAAGTGTTAAAAACGGTGTTTTAAAAAACTCGCCTCTATTCTCGAAGACATTAACGGGGGCAAAGTCCTTATGCTCCTTTAAAAATCTTTCGACGACCTGCTCGTTCTCTTCTCTTGAGAGGGTACAGGTGGAATATACGAGTATTCCGTTCTTTTTTAGATACTGTGCTGAGGTTTCTAAAATCTCGTACTGTATTTCGGGGAGCCTTTGGAGTTCTGAAAGTTCTTTATACTTAATCTCAGGCTTACGTCTTACAACGCCCAATCCTGAGCAGACGACGTCGCAGAGAATTCTGTCTGCCTTTGGCATATCCTCGCTAAACAACTTTGCATTATTTACGCTTGCAGATACGTTAGAAAGCTCCAGTCTTTGTGCACCGTTTTTTATAAGTCTGACTCTATTCTCGTGCAAATCAAATGCGAGCACCCTGCCCTTCTTCATAAGCTGGGCACAGGTAAAGGCTTTTCCGCCGGGAGCTGAGCAGACATCTAAGAGAAGCTCGGCGTCTTCGCACTCCAAGGCTTCGCAACAGACCTGACAGGCGATATCCTGCACATGAAACAGGCCTTGTACGAAGGCTTTGGTTCCTTCGATTGAGGATGCATTTTTTATGGTGAGACAATCCTTTGCATTAGGGTTATCTACTGCCTCGATATTTTCTTCAGCCAAGGTCTTTATGAGCTCGGCTTTAGTAATCTTTGTTGTATTGACTCTTATGGTTGTTGGGGGTTGACCTAACGAGCTTTTAAGCATTGACATTACCTGCTCATCGGTATACTCGCTTTGCCATTTTTCGATAAGCTCTATAGGGCAGGAATACTCGATAGAGAGGCCATCCGCCTTACTCTTACCCTTTGGGAGCTTTTTATCATTTCTTATAAACGAGCGAAGCAGGGCATTGACAAAGCCTGCTGCGGCTGGGTTTTTCTGCTTCTTAGCGAGCTTTACAGACTCATCGACGGCAGCATTATCGGGGATAGAATCCATAAACTTAAGCTGGTATATACCCATTTGCAAAATTGCTCTGACCTCTACTGAGAGCTTATTTGCCGGCTTATCGCATAGCTCGCCGATAATTCTATCGAGGGTAATCATTCTTTCGATGACGCCATAGAACAGTGCTGCTGTGAGCTTTCTATCCTTAAGTGAAAGCTGTGAGCGTCTTAGCTCCTCGTCGAGTGCGATATTTGAATAGGTTTTATTCTTTTGTGATTTAACGATAAGCTTAAGTGCTGTACTTCTTGCGTCTGCCATACTATCCTCTTTTATATTATTTTCTGCGTCTGCTTGAACGTCCTAATATTATAATCAATAATCTAAGAATTGTAGCAATTGTTGAGGCGAGTGCTGCGACATAGGTAAGTGCTGCAGCAGAGAGCACTTTTTTTGCGCCCTTCAGCTCGTCATCTGTGAGTATATTATAGCCCTCGAGTGTTTTCAGGGCTCTGGAGCTTGCGTTATACTCGACCGGCAATGTAAGCAGCTGGAACACAGCCAAGAGGCTATACAGTGCGACACCGATAAGTGCGATATTTACGCCCATCTCAAAGGATGAAGCCTGTGAATAGGCACTAAGCGCGAGTCCTATCATAATAAAAATCATAGAAAACTTTGCACCGAAATTAGTTACAGGCAAAATTGCGGCTCTTAGCTTTATTGGGCCATAGCTTTTTGCATACTGTATTGCGTGGCCACACTCGTGGGCTGCGACACCGATTGCTGCACATGAGCTATTATCATACACTGATTCAGAGAGTCTTATAACATCTTCTTTAGGAGAATAATGGTCGGTAAGCGAGCCTGAAACTCTTTCGATTCTGACATGATTAAGGCCGTTTGTATCAAGAATCATTCTTGCGGCCTCGCTACCTGTGATGCCTCTTAGACTTCTTTGAGCAGAGTATTTTTCATAGGTTGATTTTACTCTTGCCTGAGCAACAAGCGAAAATATCAGTACAGGAATCATTATGAGAATTGTCCAGTCGTACCAATAACCAAAAAACATAGCTTTTTCTCCTTTTCTATCCGAGGAGTTCGCCCTTCATTACCGGCTTTCCTCTTAGATAATCGGCTGTATTCATTCTTTTAGAGCCTTCTGCCTGGACAACGGTAAAGCTTACGCTTCCCTTTCCACAGGCAACGGTAAATCGTTTTTCGTCTATAATCGTACCAGGAACGCCGAGTGTCTTATCCTCGTTTTCGATATGGCTTTTATACACCTTGAGGAGTTTTCCGCCTAGCTTTGTTGTAGCGCATGGCCAATCGGAAAGTCCACAGATATGCTTATGCACCTCAAATGCAGACTTTGAAAAGTCGATTGGGCACATATCCTTAGTGAGCATTGCAGCATAGCAGGATTCCTCGTCATTTTGGGGGATTGGGGTTATGCTATCTATTCTCTCTAAGGTATGAAGCAAAAGCTCTGCGCCAAGCATAGAGAGTCTATCAAAAAGCTCGGCTGAGGTTTCGTCGTCGCCTATTTTAGTTTCACAAGTGAGCAATATATCGCCGGTATCGAGCCCTTCTGCCATTTGCATAGTGGTGACGCCTGCAACCTTATCGCCGTTGAGCACGGCTCTTTGGATTGGTGCTGCACCTCTATACTTTGGTAAAAGCGAGCCATGGATATTGATACAGCCATACTTTGGGAGTTCTAGGACTTCCTTTGGCAAAATCTTTCCGTAGGCAGCGACCACGATAACATCGGGCTCAAACTTATTTAAAATTTCGGTAGCCTCTTGTGGTGCACGCTTTAAGCTATCAGGCTGAAAAACAGGAATGTTCTGACTTATGGCGAGCTCCTTGACGGGTGGTGGCATGAGCTTATATCCTCTACCCTTTGGCTTATCGGGCTGAGTAAAGACAGCCACTACCTCATGCTCGCTTTCGCAGAGTGCTTTCAGGGCAGGAACTGCGAAGTCGGGGGTTCCCATAAAAACGACCTTCATATATATTATAACCTCACTTTTTACAATTATTGAACGTCTACATACTCCTCGATAAGGTCTACAAACAGTTTTCCTTCGAGGTGGTCACATTCGTGGCACACTGCTCTTGCAAAGAGGCCTTCTACACTCTTTTCGTACCAATTGCCGTTTCTATCCTGTGCCTTGAAGGTTACGTTCATAGGTCTTGTTACATAGCCCCATTCGTTCGGGCAGGAAAGACAGCCTTCTACGTCACGCTGGCTACCTGAGGTTTCGAGTATTACGGGATTTATGAGCTCATAGTAGCCCTCGCCTGCGTCGATTATGCAGAGTCTTCTGAGCATTCCGACCTGTGGACCTGCGAGACCTACGCCATTGGCTGCGATAAGGGTTTCGTGCATATCGTCGAGGAGCTTTGAAAGCTTTTCGTCGAACTTCTCCACCGGTCTGCACACCTTATGGAGCACCTCTTCTTTTTTATTGAATATAATTCTCTTTGCCATAATATTTCCTTTCGAGCAAGGCTAATCTATATCGCCGTTCATATCGGCTGAGACATAGACCTTTTCCTTTGCCGGTGTTTTTCTAAGAGCCATTTTATCGAGCAGCTCTCTAATCATTTTTCTTATTTCTCTAGTATTTTTACACTTTAGAATAATACGATATCTATACTTATTGCCGACCCTGCCGACAGAGCAAGGTGACGGACCGAGCACACGAAGTGGGGTTGTCAGCTTATTCTTCTTCACATAGTCTAGGATATACCCTCTGAGCTCGCTTGATGCGTCCTTTACTGCATACTCGGTGATTCCTGAAATAGTAAGCACGCACAGGTCACAAAACGGTGGATACAGGAGAGTTCTTCTAAGGGCAATTTCTTCGTTATAAAAGCCCTTATAATCCTGCTGTGAGCCAAACTCCAGGACATAGTGCTCGGGGGTATAGGTTTGTATATACGCCTTACCCTCCTTATCGCCTCTGCCGCTTCTTCCTACGACTTGGGTAATAAGAGAGAAGGTTCTTTCATAGCTACGGAAATCGCCTGCATAGAGCGACTTGTCGAGCGAGATTACTCCTACTAATGTAACAGACGGAAAATCGAGTCCCTTGGCTATCATCTGGGTACCGAGCATAATATCATACTTGCCCTCGCCGAACGCTTTAAAGCTTTTCTCGAAGGCATAGCGAGATGAGGTTGTATCGGCATCCATACGCAGAATTTTTGCATCCGGAAAGAGCTCTGCGATATAGTCCTCGACCTTTTGTGTACCGACACCGACCTGGCGATAGTCGCTACACGAACAAGCCTCACAGGGTGAATTTGCGCTCTTTGAATATCCACAATAGTGGCACATCAGTCTATTATTCGCCTTATGGTATGTTAGGGCTACGCTACAATTCGGGCACTGTGCGACTGTCTTACACTCTCTGCATATTAGCCTTGTACTAAAGCCACGTCTATTATAGAGAAGTATGACCTGCTCGCCTTTATTGAGAGTTTCGCTGACTGCTTCAAAAAGTGGCGGGCTGATAATTTCGCTGGCACCGTCGCTGGCTTCCTCCTGCATATCGACAGTAATAACCTGTGGAAGTCCGACACTACTGAATCTTTCGGACAGTTCAAACAGGCTATATCGACCGATTGTTGCATAATAAAAGCTTTCTAGTGATGGTGTTGCAGAAGCCATAAGCAGCACACAATTATTGGCACCGCAACGCTTTATTGCGACATCTCTTGCGTGGTATCTTGGTGCTCTATCCGACTTATAGCTATGCTCGCCCTCCTCGTCCATTACGATAAGGCCGATATTGGTAAGTGGGGCAAACACTGCACTTCTTGTACCGATAGCGATTTTAGCTTCTCCGTTTTTAAGTCTTTTAAACTCATCGGCTCTTTGACCGAGCGACAGATTAGAATGTATAACTGCGACGGTATCGCCGAAAAGCGACTTAAATCTTCCTACCATTTGAGGGGTAAGGGAAATTTCGGGAACGAGCATTATCGCGGTTTTCCCAACGCTCAAGGTATGTTCGATAAGCTTAATAAACACCTGGGTTTTTCCACTACCTGTTACGCCATAGAGCAGTGCGCCTGCGGGCTTATTACAATCTATGAGCTTTTTGATACCGTCATAGGCTTTCTCCTGAGTTTCGCTAAGGATTATATCCGACAGAGAAACGTTTTCCACGAGGGAGCTTTCTACTGTACGATAGCTTTCCTCCTCGTGCTCACAGACTACGCCCTTCTTCACGAGATTTACGATTATGCTTTTTGTGACTGCGAGGTAATAGCAAATCTCCTTAGCTGAAGCTGTATTATTATCTCTCAAAAACTCGACCACGAGTTCTTGCTTTTTTGTAAGCTTTTGCGGTGTATCCTCAAGCCACTCGTCGCTTAATGAATAGAGCTTTACTATTTCGTCGCCGACCTTACGGACAGCTGAGCTTTCCTCCTCGAGTATGCCTTTATTCACGAGAGAATCGAGCATATCGTGGTTCTTCTCATTAGCACAAAAAAGCTCTAAAAACGCAGTTCTTTCGCTATCGTCCAGGCTTTGCAGCTTTGACAGAAGCGTATCTTCCTCGTCGGTAAGCTCATCCTTTTCGAGCTCCATATTGCTGAGAGAATACTTTGTTCTCACATTATATGAGAGTCCTGAGGGAACAATTGTACGGAAGGCTTCAAAATAGGTACAGAAGGTATGCTCACGGAGCCACAGCACGAGCTCGAAAAGCTCGCTTGTGATAACCGGCTTTTCTTCGATAATGCTATCGACAGACTTAAGTCTTGCTATATTATCACACTCAAATATCTCACTTGTGGCAAAGCCTATGACTCTTTTATTGCCCTTACCAAAGGGAACAAGTACTCTTATACCCTTTTGCACCTTATCAGAAAGCTCGCTGGGTACAAGGTAGGTATACTCCTTATCGAAGCCGTACAAGGCACCGCTTACGGCTACCTTAACTGCCTGTGCGCCCATTGACTTTTCCATTATTACTTCTTTTCGATTATTTTATACTCGCCGTTTGAAAGCTGTTCTACAGCCATCTTTACGGTCTTGCTATCGAGCTTTGTCTTATTTTCATAAGCTTCATCTGTGATTTCTCTAGCTCTCTTTGCTACTGCGATTACGAGAGAATATGTACTCTCTCCATTCTTTAAAAGCTGTGTTGCTGCTGGTCTAAGCATTGTTAAGCACCTCATTAATAATATTTTTTGTGTTGTTTCTGATTTTAGATATTTTACAAACAGACTTAAAATCTTCTATTGCTTCTTCAAGTCCGTCGTTTATAATAACATAGTCGTAATTATTGGCAAGCTCGATTTCTCTGACTGCCTCTGACATACGCTTGTTGATTACCTCTTCTGCTTCGCTGCCTCTTTTCAAGAGCCTACGCCTTAGTTCTTTAAGAGATGGTGGCAATATAAAAATCAAGACAGCCTCGGGCATTTCCTTTTTTATATTAAAGGCACCCTGGGTTTCGATTTCTAAGATAACGTCATTTCCTGCCTCCAGGTTATCGAGAACAGGCTTCTTTGGGGTTCCGTAGTAGTTTCCGCAATAGCTGGCATACTCGAAAAATCCGTTCTTTGAGATAAGCTCTTCGAAGCCTTCCTTTGTCATAAAGTGATAGGTTACTCCGTCGACGTCCTCCTCACGAGGCTGTCTTGTTGTTGCTGAAACGGAATAATATATGCTCTTATCCTCCTTTAAGATAGGACGGAGAATTGAGCCCTTACCACAGCCTGACGGTGCAGACACTACAAATAGTGTTCCTTTTTTCATAATACATTCTCTCCGTTTTTATTCTTCCGGCTCTAAGTGGCCACCGATTGCTTGTGGCGAAATAGCCGAAAGTATGATATGGTCTGAATCAGTAACAACCACGCTTCTTGTTTTTCTACCGTATGTAGCGTCGATAAGAAGTCCTCTGTCACGGGCATCAGTTATCATACGCTTTATTGGTGCAGAATCGGGGCTGACTACAGCTACGAGTCGTTCCGATGACACCATATTACCATAACCGATATTTATAAGCTGCATAGTAGCACTCCCTTACTCGATATTCTGGATTTGCTCACGGATTTTTTCAATCTCGCTCTTCATATCGACAACCATTTTTGTAATCTCTAAATCCTGGCACTTAGAGCCGATTGTATTGACCTCACGATTAAGCTCTTGTGTAAGGAAATCGAGCTTTCTACCTACCGGTATATCCTGCTCGATATAATCTCTATACTGTGAGATATGACTTCTGAGTCTGACTGTTTCTTCATCGACGGCAGTTTTCTCGCTGAAAATAGCTGCTTCGGTAAGAACTCTTGCCTCGTCGATATTTCTATCGGCAACGACTGCCTGGATTTTAGCGAGGAGCTTTTCTCTGTAAGCCTTTGTAGTTTCGGGTGACTGTGCTTCGATTTCCCTTACACGCTCTTCGATAAAGCTAAGTCTTGAAGAAATATCGTCGTGCATTTTTGCACCTTCAATCTCGCGCATTTCGATAAACTTATCGAGGGCTTCGGCTGCGACCTCGGCAACCTGTCCCCACACTACTTCTTCGTCCTCGATTGTTTTCTTGATGGTAAACACCTCAGAAAACCTCATTACGCTTGAAAGCGACAAATCATCTCTTAACGAGAGCGATTCGCTGACCCCTCTAAGAGCGTCGATATACTGCTTAGCAAGTGCCTCGTTGACCTCAATTGTGGCATCTGTTCCGACCTGGTTAAAGATAGATACGCTGACTTCTACCTTTCCTCTTGAAATCTTATTAGCCAAGAGTGCTTTAAGCTTTTCGTCGATATAGCCATAGGCTCTTGGAAGCTTTGAAGAAAACTCATAATATCTGGAATTAACCGACTTTATTTCTACGAGTATTTCTCTACCCTCGAACATTTTATGGGCTCTTCCGAAGCCTGTCATACTTCTTAGCATTCTCTTTCCTCCTATATAAAAATAAGTTACCCCTAATTATAACACCTAGGGTAACTTATTGGCAATAAATTATGAACAGATTTTAATACAAAGTTTACACATTATTTAAAATTATGCTTGCAAGCTCTTTCACACTATCGCAGACGGCTATACAGTTATACTGTGCAAATGTTTCTTTAGTTGTAGAGCCGGTAAGCACTGCGGCAAAATCGGTACCTGCGTTTTGCGAGGTCATTGCGTCAATATAGCTATCGCCGACGTAGAGGGCTTCTTTATTTGTAACTTTAAGCTTTTGCATAGCGATAGAAATTCCCGTAGCATCCGGCTTTGGCACTGTGACGTTATCTCTGCCGACAATGACATCGGGCATAAGCTCCATACAATTATACACTTCAAAAGAGCCCATTACTCTATATCCGAATTTTGAAGAAACGATGCCGTACTTCACTCCGTTTTCTCTTAGAGTTTTCAAAAGCTCCAATGCACCGTCATAAAACACGGTTCCCTTGACCATAACCTCGTCGGCGACTTCGACATAGCGTTTTCTTATCTTCTCCACAATATTATCGTTGCACTCGCCTGACAGTAATTTCAGGGCTTTAGTGAGGTCCATACCAATTGTATTAAAAATCTCGACTTTAGATTTTGGTGGATAGCCAAACTCTTTTAGGACAGTTTCGAAGCAGGTCAGAATCGGCTTTGACGAATCTACCAGTGTCAAATCGAAGTCAAATAGCACTGCGTTATACTTCATAAATTCTCCTTCTAAAAAATCAAAGCCGTTTCAATAAAGCGTATGAAACGGCTATAAATGATTATTCTACGGTAACAGACTTAGCGAGGTTTCTAGGCTTATCGACGTCGTTACCTCTTAATACTGAGGTATAGTAGGCGATAAGCTGGAGTGGTACAACTGCGAGCATTGGCATAAGCAAGTCATCGACAGTTGGCACGCCTATCATATAATCTGCGACATCGTCGTCGAGTCTTATATACGAATGTGTTACGACGAAAGTTTTAGCTCCTCTTGCCTTAACCTCCTTGATATTACTTATTGTTTTATCAAAAAGGTCACGCTGGGTAGCAACTGCGATAACAGGCATAAGCTCGGTTACCAGAGAAATTGTACCGTGCTTGAGCTCTCCTGCTGCATAGGACTCGGAATGGATATATGAAATTTCCTTAAGCTTAAGTGAGCCTTCCATACTAAGTGCGTAATCTAGACCTCTACCGATATAGAGGAGATTTTCTGCACCGACGAGCTGTGAAGCTACATACTGGCAGTTATCCTTCTGTGAAAGGACATTTTCGATAGCCTTTGGAATATCGCAAAGCTCTGCTGTAAGGCGCTTACACTCCTCAGTGCTGAGAGTTCCCTTAGCGTGGGCAAGCTCAAAAGCGAGAAGGTACATAACAGCGAGCTGTACCATATATGCTTTAGTGGAGGCAACTGCGATTTCAGGGCCTGCGTGGGTATAGATAACGTGGTCGGCTTCTCTAGCGATAGACGAACCCTTGACGTTAACGATAGCGAGTGTTGTTGCACCCTGCTCCTTAGATAGTCTTAGAGCTGCCAAGGTATCGGCAGTTTCGCCCGACTGAGAAACCAGGATTACGAGGTCTTCATTTGTAATTATAGGGTGGCGATATCTGAACTCGGATGCTACATCTACTGTTACAGGTATTCTGCCTATTCTTTCGATAACGTACTTTCCGACAAGACCTGCGTGCATAGCCGTACCACAGGCAACCACAAAGATATTCTTATAATTCTTAAGCATATCCTCTGTGATGCCACACTCCTCGAGGTTTGGCATACCGTCTGAGATACGAGGGGTGATTGTTGTTCTTATTGCTGTTGGCTGCTCGTGGATTTCCTTGAGCATATAGTGCTCGTAGCCGCCCTTTTCGGCAGCTTCCTCATCCCATGTAGCTGTAAGAAGCTCCTTCTCAAGAGGTTCGCCGTCGAGGTTAGTAAACTGCACCTTACCGTCCTTGAGGACAGCGAGCTCGCCGACCTCTAAGAGATAGTAATTCTTAGTATAGCTAAGTATTGCAGGGACATCGGAAGCTATAAAGGCTTCGTCCTCGCCTACTGCGACGATAAGTGGGCTATCCTTTCTGAGTGCATACACCGTATTCGGAAAGTCCTTAAAGATAATGCCGAGTGCATATGAGCCTTCGATTTTAGACTCTGTTTTTCTTATAGCTTCGAGCGGGTCGCCCTTATAATAATAGTCTAAAAGCTTAGCGACAGTTTCGGTATCGGTCTGGCTCTGGAACACGTAGCCCTTACCCTCGAGTCTTTCTTTTATTGCCTTATAATTCTCGATGATACCGTTATGTACGATAGTAACGGTTGCGTTACCATGTGGGTGTGAATTTATATCAGAAGGCTCGCCGTGGGTTGCCCATCTTGTATGGCCGATACCACAGCATCCCTTTATACCACCTGCGAGTCTGAGCTTTTCCTCGAGGTTAGCGAGTCTGCCCTTAGCCTTACAGGTAGTGATTCCGTTGTCATTTAAAATTGCGATACCTGCTGAGTCATAGCCTCTATATTCGAGCTTTGAGAGTGACTCGATAAGCACCTTACTGCAATCTCTTTTTCCTACATAGCCTACTATTCCACACATAAAAATACATTCCCTTCGGTTTATATATTTCAGTTCTATATATTTATATCAACACTACGTTTATTGTAGCACATCTTTAATGATTTTTCAAGTGAATTTATCAAAACACTTTTCTTTTAAAAGAAAATGTGCTATACTATATATGACAAAAGCTATGAAAGGGTGGTTGACATATGGACATAAATGCACTGAAGGAGAGATTTATCTCACTATACAAGGAAAACATAAAGCGTGACGGAGCTGACAAGCTTCTTGATTACATTATGAATAAGACAGATTTCTTCACTGCGCCTGCTTCGACGAGATATCATGGAAGCTACGAGGGTGGCTTACTTGAGCACTCGCTCAATGTATATGACTGTATGAAGCACATGATGGATGACCCATACACCAAGGAAGTTTACGGGCTGGAATGCTCTAACGAAACGGTAGCGCTTATTTCTCTTTTACATGACCTTTGCAAGATGGATGTATACAAGGTTGATTATCGCAACGCCAAGGATGAAAACGGCGTATGGCAGAAGGTTCCTTACTATGCTTTTGATGACCAGCTACCTTACGGACACGGTGAAAAGAGCGTATACATAATTTCCGGCTTTATGAGGCTTACGAGGACTGAGGCGTTTGCTATAAGGTATCACATGGGCTTTTCCGGTGAAGAAAACAAGACGACTATCGGAAATGCGCTCAATATGTATCCACTTGCTGCTGCACTTTACATGGCTGATATGCAGGCGACTTTCTTTATTGAGAACACTATGAGGACTGACAAGGGGTAAACCCCTTGACCCTATTTCGTTTAGAGCTTTGAGCGTACCGAACACTTTGTGGCTCGGTAGCTTTACTTATCATCGGGCAGTGGTATAGCTATGGGGTAACTCCTTGACACAGCTTCGCAATAAAAATTCAAGGGTAGCGAGTTTGTGGCTCGTTACCCTTATTAATTATACTGACTTTGGAGAGATTAGCATTCCATATCAAAAATTCTGTGATAGAAATCTGCGTAATCGGTTCTACCCTCGTTTGTAAACTGGATAGCTGAGGACGGGTGGAGATTCATCTTACCTGTTAGAAGGTAGGCTATATCATAGCCCCACACAAGTCCCTCCTCTCTGAGCTTTAGGATATGGTCCTCGTAGAATCTGAGGATATGAGTGATATTGTACTTTGGATTCTTGAGGAAGCCGAGAAGAAGCTCCATAGCACAGTTGCCTGCACCTCTGCCGAGGCTACCGATTGTAGCGTCGAGGAAGCTTGCACCCATTGAGCAGGCTTCGATTGTATTAGCAAATGCGAGCTGCTGGTTATTATGTGCGTGCATACCGATTTTCTTATCGCTGTTTTCTACAAAAGAGAGGTAGAGCTTTGTGAGCTCTTGAATCTGCTCAGGGAAAATTGAGCCGTAGCTGTCCACGAGGTAGATAACGTCAACGCTTGACTTAGCGAGCATATCGAGTGCGATTTCGAGGTCGGCTGTATTGGTCTTAGAGACAGCCATAATATTACAGCTTGTTTCGTAGCCGAGCGAATGGCAGTACTCAATCATTTCGATTGCAGCAGGCATTGTTGTGATGTATGTAGCGATTCTTACCATATCGATAACGCTTTCAGCCTTAGGGAGAAGGTCACGCTCTAAATTACATCTACCTACGTCTGCCATTACGGCAATCTTCATATCAGTATCATTATCGCCGACGATTCTTCTTAAGGAAGCTTCGTCACAGAACTTCCAATCGCCGTAGTCTTCTTCCTTAAAGATATCCTTAGAAGCTAAGTATCCAAACTCCATATAGTCAACTCCTGCCTTGAGATTAGCAAGGTAGAGCTTCTTTACAAATTCATCTGTGAAACGGAAGTTATTAACGAGTCCGCCGTCTCTGAGTGTTGCGTCGAGGACCTTTATATCAGGTCTGTAGGTCATAAGGCTACCCTTACGTTCCATTTTAATTCCTTCTTTCGAATATGATTTACTTTAACGCTTTTATGCTTTTAAGCTTTTATGTGCTAAAGTCTATGTACTTATAATACCACTGAATTTTACAAATTGCAATAGGAAATTTTGATTTTTCTCAATTTCGGCGTTTTGCACAATTATCTTTGAACATCGCTCTTTTTGTATGCGATTATGCAAAGGTTAATCCCTCTAAGGTCAGCCGGGTGGCGGTAAAGAAGTGTTTCTTTAAAAAGTGGCTTTATAGCAGGTAAATAAAACAGAAACGTCCGATACACGTTAGCGTTATCGGACATTTTTTGTATACTAAATTTAAGCTTTTTAAAGTGCTTTGCAGTTTCGTAGTAGTATAAAATTTCTTGCATCAAAGCCTTAAACGCAGCAATACTGACGTATTGCGAGGCTTTAGGCAAAGAGGCAGGGAATTTTTACACGAGAAACAAATATTTCTTTGCCACTACCCGGCTTTTTTAGAGGGATTATTGTTTTATAATTACTCCCCGATATGGGCGTTCCACTTACAGTCTGAAAGCTCGAAGTTTGAAAAGTACGCTGTAAAGGATGAGGTTTCGGGTGAGCAGGCGTATATGCCGAAGCGTACGGTTTTGTCGCCCTTATAGAAGTGGCAAATTCTCATCTGCTTCCAATTCTTGCCGTCGTCGGAGCATTCTATTCTGTAGTCGTCCTCTCTACGGCTAAGTCGATACCACATATTTTTTACATTGCTTGAAATCTCGGTTGTTGCCCAATCAGAGTAGCCGTTATTTGTGACCACGCTACCGAGGTGGGAGATAGCATCGGTTTCGTATTCGACAGACGCTTTTATCCAGTTATCGCTATCCATATACATAACAATACCGCACTGGTCGTATCTATGGTTTGTTTCCTCAAAAGAGGTTTTCACTACAAAGCTAAAGTGCTTTTCGTCGCTTTCGAGCTGGAGGACAGGGGCATTATCGTTTCTGAAATGGTAGTAGGTTCTTTGCCACAAATCGGTATGCTCGGCGGTTGTGATTGTTATAGTATCCTCAGTTATTTTATAATCCTTAGGGAGTCTTGTCCACTTAAAATTATTAAGATTCATTTTGCACCTCACAAAAATCAGTTTCACTTAGTATACCAATTTTATGGGTGAAAGTCAATGAGATAGCCCCACAGAAATTTCCTGCAGGGCTATAACTATTATTACAAATTTTAGGCTTAGTACATGCCACCCATACCACCTGCAGGCATTGCAGGAGCTACGTTTTCTTCCTTAATATCTGCAACGAGACTTTCTGTTGTGAGAACCATAGCTGCAACTGAAGCGGCATTCTGGAGAGCGCTTCTTGTAACCTTTGTTGGGTCAACGATACCGGCAGAAATCATATCTACGTATTCTTCATTATAAGCGTCAAAGCCGTAGCCTACCTTTTCGGAGCTTAAAATCTTATCGATAATTACGCTACCTTCGAGGCCTGCGTTTACAGAAATCTGACGGAGTGGCTCTTCGAGTGCCTTAAGCACGATAGCTGCGCCTGTTTTTTCGTCGCCTTCGAGCTTTTCGCAGAGTGTCTTCACTGCAGGGATAGCATTTATAAGTGCTGTTCCACCACCTGCTACGATACCTTCCTCTACTGCTGCCTTTGTAGCTGCGAGGGCGTCTTCGATACGGAGCTTCTTTTCCTTCATTTCGATTTCGGTAGCAGCACCGACCTTGATAACTGCCACGCCACCAGAGAGCTTAGCGAGTCTTTCCTGGAGCTTTTCTCTATCGAAGTCAGAGGTTGTAGTTTCAATCTGTGCTTTAATCTGACCGATTCTTGCACGGATTTCGTCAGCATCTCCTGCGCCGTCTACGATGATTGTATTTTCCTTCTGTACGACAACCTGTCTAGCTCTACCGAGCTGCATAAGGCTTGTTGAAGAAAGCTCGAGGCCGATTTCTTCGGAGATAACCTGGCCACCTGTGAGGATTGCGATGTCTCTGAGCATTTCCTTACGTCTGTCGCCAAAGCCCGGAGCCTTTACGCCAACGCAGGTAAATGTACCTCTTAGCTTATTTACGATAAGTGTTGAGAGAGCTTCGCCTTCGATATCCTCAGCGATAATAACGAGCTTCTTACCGCTCTTTACGATTTCCTCGAGGAGTGGAAGAATTTCCTGGATATTAGAAATCTTCTTATCTGTAATAAGGATAAATGCGTCGTCGATAACGGCTTCCATCTTATCTGTATCTGTTACCATATAAGGAGTGATGTAGCCTCTGTCGAACTGCATACCCTCGACAACCTCGCTATAGGTTTCGGCTGTCTTTGATTCTTCGATTGTAATAACGCCATCTGCTGTTACCTTTTCCATAGCTTCTGCGATAAGCTTTCCTATAAACTCATCTGCAGAAGAAACTGTAGCAACTCTTGCGATATCCTCTGTTCCTGCTACTGCCTTAGAGTTATTAACGATTGCTTCTACGGCAGCGCTTACAGCCTTAGCCATACCCTTCTTTACAACCATTGGGTTAGCGCCTGCTGCGATATTCTTCATACCCTCTCTAACGAGTGCCTGTGCAAGAACTGTTGCTGTTGTTGTACCGTCGCCTGCTGCGTCATTTGTCTTTGTAGCGACTTCCTTTACGAGCTGTGCACCCATATTCTCAAATGCGTTTTCGAGCTCGATTTCCTTAGCGATGGTAACGCCGTCGTTAGTGATAAGCGGAGCACCAAACTTCTTATCGAGAACTACGTTTCTACCCTTTGGGCCGAGCGTAATTTTAACTGTATCGGCGAGCTTATCGATACCTGTCTGGAGCGACTTTCTGGCTTCTTCGCCGTAAATAATATCCTTTGCCATTATGCATTTCTCCTTTACTGAATATTGCTTTATTTATGCTATTAGTCAACGATTGCGAGGATATCGTCCATCTTGACAATGATATATTCCTCACCCTCGAGCTTAACGTTAGTACCTGCATACTTAGAGATAAGAACCTTCTGGCCCTTTTCTACTGCCATTGTTACATCTGTCTTACCAGGGCCTACCTCTACTACGATAGCTACCTCCGGCTTTTCCTTTGCAGAGCCTGTGAGGATAATTCCGCTTTGGGTGGTTTCCTCAGCCTGTGCCATTTTTACAACTACTCTGTCCTGAAGTGGTTTGATTGCCATATAAATGACCTCCTTATTAAAATATGTTATTATTTATTATACATGCTTTAGCACTCTCTGTCTTTGAGTGCTAATATTATTTTACCACTATTTTGCAAAAATTCAAGGGGTATATGTCATTTATAATGATTTTCGGCAGTTAGCACAAAAGAACAGTTTATTACAGGAAAATTATTGGCAAGAGGGTTGCGTTTTACACCTTATATATATAATATTCACTGCTAAGATATGGTTTTGGGGAGATAAATCTTGTAATATTAACTATTTATTCATTATTCTGTAATAGAAATTTAAATAAATACAATTGTGAATTTGTTATAATTGATGTATCAATTGAAAATTTGCTTGCGTTTTGTTAAAATTTTGGCAGTCGCTTGCGTAAGACTTAAATACTTTTTATTCAGAAAGGATGTTTGCTATGTCAATGGGTAAAGTTCTTGTAGTAGATGACGACAAGAATATCTGCGAGCTTTTAAGGCTCTATCTTGAAAAGGACGGATACAGCGTTATCCTCTCTCACGATGGTGAAGAAGCTGTTGTTAAGTTCAACGCTCTCAAACCTGATATTGTTCTCCTCGATATTATGCTCCCCGGTCTTGACGGCTGGCAGGTATGCAGAGAAATCAGAAAGAAGTCTAATGTTCCTATAATTATGCTCACAGCTAAGGGTGAGACCTTTGACAAGGTTTTAGGTCTTGAACTTGGTGCTGATGACTATGTTGTAAAGCCTTTTGATACTAAGGAAGTTATTGCCAGAATCAAGGCTGTTTCAAGACGTGTTGGTCAGACAACTGCTGAGGCTGAGGTTAAGGAAGTCCGTTACGACAAGCTTTCTGTTAACATGACAAGATATGAGCTTAAGGTTGATGGAAAAATCCTTGACACTCCTCCTAAGGAGCTTGAGCTTTTATTCCACTTAGCTTCTAATCCAAACAGAGTTTACACTCGTGACCAGCTTCTTGACGAGGTTTGGGGCTTTGAATACTACGGTGATTCAAGAACAATCGACGTTCACGTTAAGAGACTGCGTGAAAAGCTTGAGGGCGTTTCAGACAAGTGGGCACTCAAGACTGTATGGGGTGTTGGCTACAAGTTTGAGGCTAACGACGAATAATGCGTGATACCAAAAGCATATTTTTTAAATACTTTATAATCTGTGCGGCAGTAATACTCGTAAGCTTTGTATGCTTAGGTGCAGTATTACTGCTCGTTTCTTCTCAATACTTTGTCGGCGAAAAGCGTGACCTTATCTCCTCAAACGTATCTGATGCTTGCATTGAATCGGCAGAGGCTATGGAGATGCTCGCTCAACAAAACAGCCATTCTTCGAGCTTTGAGCTTATCACCAATGGTGAGGTTTACGAGATTATTAAAAGCCACTCGCAGTCTATTGGTGGAGATTTTATAGTTTCTGATGGTGATGGCAATGTATTGCTACACTCGGCTGAGACTGTATCGCTGGTAGTTCCTGAGAGCATAATCTCATCAATCCCTTCGTCAAGCAGGTATTTTGACACTGACCTTGACGGCTTTTACGATGAAGAAAAGCACTCTGTGGGGGCTTCCTTCTCTTACGGAGATGAGGTATTTTACATTATTGGCTCTACGTCGGTTTCGGAGCAGGATGACTACATCTGGAACATAATGCAGATATTCCTTATCTCGATGGTTTTCGTACTTGTTGTTGTACTCGTAATCGTATATATTGTTACCCTTCGACTTACTGCGCCTGTCAAGGAGCTTGCACAGACTGCCAAGGTAATCGGTGAGGGAAACTTTGACGAGCGAGTTCCTGAGTATGACACGACAGAGTTCTATATTCTCGGCAACGCTTTTAATGATATGGCGGTTTCTCTCAACAACTATGACAAGATGAGAAGCAGCTTTGTTGCGAATGTTTCGCACGAGCTTAGGACTCCTATGACCTCTATCGGTGGATTTGTTGACGGAATACTTGACGGAACTATTCCGAAGACAGAGGAGAAGAAATATCTGAGAATTATTTCCTCAGAAGTACAGAGACTTACCCGACTTGTAAGAAGTATGCTTAATCTTGCTAAAATCGAGTCGGGCAGTATGGAGCTTTCTTCACAGAGCTTCAGTATTATTGAGCCAATTGTTGACACGCTTGTTACCTTTGAATCAAGACTTGAAGAGAAAAACATTGATGTCAGGGGGCTTGATGTTGAAAGAGTAATGCTCTACGCTGACAATGACCTTGTTCATCAGGTTATATACAACCTGCTTGAAAATGCTATCAAGTTCGTTGACCAAAACGGATACATTGAATTCGGCTTTACTCCACACGACAGGCTTACTGCTATTTCGATAAAAAACAGTGGTGAGGGGCTATCTCAGGAGGAGCTGCCTATGGTATTCGACAGATTCTACAAGTCTGACGAATCTCGTGGTAAAGATAAAAACGGTGTTGGTCTTGGACTTAACATTGTACGTTCTATTGTAAAGCTTCACGGTGGTAACATTATGGTACGTAGCGTAAAGGGTGAATACACTGAGTTCATTTTCACGCTACCTAATCAGCCACTTGACAAGGAGTGACTTAATTACCAATGAATTTTTACGACAATGAAATAGATAAGCTTTCTACGGCATTCTCGCTCGCCAAGGATACTATTGAGGGCAGTGAAGCTGAGGCTAAGACTTCTGCTGTAACGCCTGGAATTTTCTGGGGCGATACTATTTCATACAAGAGAAAAAAGACAAGCAAAAAGCGTTTTTTAGTATATCTTCTGCTTCTTTGCTTTATAGCTATTCTCGCCTGCTTTATGGTGATAACCTCGATATACGGCAGGGGCTGGCTTTCTAATCTTCTCTCTACGGGGAGCCCGAACATAAGCTTTACGCTACCGACATACGAGCGACCAGAGCTCGAGGATGAATACTATCAGGCTGACGGGCGTTACACGGCGCAGGGTGTTGCGAAGGCTATTTCGCCGTCGGTTGTATCTATTCTTGTATCTGAAGATATCTCGTTACAGTCCGGTTCTCCTTCCGGAACGCAGGGCTCGGGAGTTATTTTTTCAGAGGATGGTTACATTGTAACAAACGCTCACGTTGTTGACTCTGAGACAGGCGACGCCAACATAAGCGTTGTTTTGCACGATGAACGAGTTTATCAGGCAGAGATTATAGGCAGTGACACAAAGACTGACATTGCGGTTATTAAAATTCCTGCGAAGGGGCTCTCCCCTGCACAATTCTGCAACAGCGACAATGTTGCTGTCGGTGAAGAGGTTATTGCTATAGGAAGTCCTGCTGGACTTTACGGTACGGTAACAAAGGGTATTGTATCGGCTGTCAACAGACGTATATCTGTATCGGCTGATATGAAAGAAGTTGACTGCATACAGATTGACGCTGCTATAAATCACGGCAACTCCGGTGGTGCGCTGCTCAACATGTGGGGACAGGTAATCGGAATAACCTCGTCAAAGCTTAACTCGGCGGTATACGAGAGCATTGGCTTTGCTATATCGACAAACGAGGTTAAGCCTATTATTGAATCGCTTATAGAAAATGGTTATGTCAAGGGCAGAGTCAGAGTTGGAATAACCTTCACTGAAATTCCTCCGTTATACAAAGACGCATACGGCTTCCCTTCCGGCGGACTTCTCATTGTAGAAGTTTCTGACGAATGTGACATTTCGAACACCGAGCTTGCTCCGGGTGACTACATTACTCATTTCAACGGAATACTTGTTTACGATTCAAGAACCGTTGCTGATGCGCTTAAAGGCTACAAGCCGGGCGACACTGTCACGGCGACCGTTGCCAGACCTAACGCAGAAAACACAGCTATCACTGAGGTTTTTGAAATCAAGTTCAAGCTTGAAGAAGACAACTCGGCGATAAGCGGATTCGAAGAGGAATAAAGAATGAATAAGATAACACTAAAAATTGACGGGATGTCCTGCCCACGCTGTGAGGCACATGTAATTGAGGCAATAAAAAGCGCCTTCTCGGTGAGCAAGGTAACGGCTTCTCACAAGAAGGGGCAGGCAGAATTTATTACTGAAGATGACATAAGCGACGCTTCGCTCAAGGAGGTTATTACAAACGCGGGCTTTGAGCCGAAGGGTGTACGCAGAGAACCTTACAAAAAGGGTTTATTCTCATTTTTAGGATAAAGCTTTATAACTTTATAAAAACAAAAAGGAGCCAAACGGCTCCTTTTTTAGTGCGTTAATTGTTTCTCACATAATCGGCGAGTGACTGTGCCAGTGCTCTGCCTTCCGGTGAATACATAATTGCTTCGAGGTCGATATTGCACACAAGCACCTTACCATTATTTTTATCATACTCATAGATAAGTCCGAGGTTATGGTTTCGCTCAAAATTATCTATTGTACGGACTATGACATTTATATTATCGGTGTTATCGTCTAAAATCTCGCTTCGTGAATTGGACACTGCCTTCCACCACTGTGGTGTTGAGAAGCTTTCTGTTGTAAAGCCGGCTAGTGCTTGGTGCGACTTGTCGATAAGCAGGCCCATTGTTCCCACGGGTGTTTTCTTACCTATAGACTCGGAGATTCCCCTGAACATTGGGTAGCACCAGAAGTCCTGGCAATAGAAGCCTTCGATGCTTTTATTCTCATCCGGCACTCTGCAAAGCAGTACCTTCTTGCCCTCTGAGAGTGCTTTTTCGGCTGCTTCATCGAGACTTCTTGTAACGATACAATTAGTAAAATCGACACAATCGACAGTTTTAACGACATATAAATCGTAGTGGTTTTTTATATCGTCGATACTCAAGGTAAGAGTAAGCTTGCCCTCGGATTCGTCAAGGTATGGGATTTCTATCTCGCCTACATCGAGGTAGTTTTCGTACTCACCGACCTGCATTGTACCACTATGCTTACCGAGTGACCAAGTGAGAATTTTCCCGGTAAGGTTATTATTTGAATAGTCGCAAATCTGGATTTTTGCTCTAAAGCTATCGGCTGTTCTATAGACATACTTATCGAATCTTGCAAGGATAACGGCTTCGGAGAAAAACTCTCTCCATTCACTATCGCTGATGATACCCTTATTATCCATAAAGGCATCAAGCACTCCTACTAGGGCTGTTCCCTGACCTGAGAAATCCTGGACATCGAGGATTTGACAACCTGCCAAAAGCTTAGAACGAAGCACGGCTTCGAGCTCCTCCTTATAGCAAGCAACGGCGAGTTTACCGCTTGCGTAGAAGTAGTCCTTTGCGAGTGTACCGAGCCCTTTATCTTCGAGTCTTTCTTTAAAAATCTCGAAGTTTCTGGCTTTAAGCGGGCCTGTATATTTTTCGATTTCATCAAAATTCGGATAAAACTCATACTGTCCTATCTCGTGGGTAACAATCGGCAAGGTTGGATTAAACACTTCGTTTTCTAGAGTAGTCTTGACAGTTTTTACACCTGTACCGTACTGGACTTGTATGGTATCGGCTATAGTCTTTGATGTGCTTTTCTTCGAGGCATCGTCGTTTATCACGCTATCGTAGTCCTTGAGAGTAGAAGGTTCGCCGGTCTGGACATGGCCGAGTGGTGCGTCGCACATAGCATACGAGCCACGGATAAGGCGTTCTCTTGATAATCTTACGCCACTGAAAAAATCATCGTTTTCCACTACACCGGGGTCAAACTGGAATGAATTTGAGCCCTTCGTATAAAGTGGTCTTGAATCATAGCTTTTTAAGATACCCATAATCTCGTTAATTCGTCTTCGACTTCCCCACAGCTCGTTGCCCAGCGACATCATACAAAATGATGGGTGGTTGCCGAATTCTCTGAGGATAGCCAGTCCCTCGGAGATAAGGTATTCCTGCTCCTGCTCGTTATAGCCTTCTTCGTTTTTATCGTAGATAGTGCCCCAAAACGGCAGCTCGGGCTCCATATATATACCTAGCTCGTCTGCGGCTTCAAATGCAGCCTTTGGCGGACAACAGGTATGGAATCTATAGTGATTTATGCCATACTTTTTAGATACTCCCATGACCTTAAGCCACGATGCTTTATCGGTTGGGGCATAGCCGGTAATCGGAAAGATAAGTCCGTCGTGCTTTCCACGAAGAAAGATTTTTCTGCCGTTTATTTCGAACTTATTTCCGCATACAGAAAAGCTTCTAAGGCCTGCTTTAACGACCTGCACATCGCAGCCTGTATCGACAGATATAGTATATAAATTTCTTTCAAACTCGCTCCAGAGCTTTGCGTTATCGCCGAGTGGTATATGGGCAGAAAGCTTACCATGAGAAAACACGCCTTCGATTTTTGAGATACTGTCTTCACAGGTAGCCGTTATAGTGATGCTACCGCATTCGCTACCGACGACATCGCCTTCGACAACAAATGCTTTACCGACTACGTCGGGGGTAACCACAAGATTTTTTACATAAACTCTACCATAGCATCTGACCTCGATTTTACCTGTAATACCCAGCCAATTAGTTTGGGTATCGGGAGAAGTCATATGCCCACCCTTTGTTTTATATCCGACATTTGAAACCTCGATAACAAGCTCGTGCTCGTTACCGTCGCAAAACCTTGTTATATCATAATCATGTGGGGTACAGAGGCTATCTCGCATACCCAAGGCTTCGTTATCTACAGTGAGCTTAGTAATTCTTGTACGTTCAAGGTGCAAAAATGCTGACTCGCCATTCTCGAGCTTGGGGAGAACACAAAATCTTCTAAAGGCACAGCTACCCTCGAACTTATATACATCTGTGAGGTGGCCTTTCTCTCGCCTTTGGTTAACGGCACCCTTGCCTGCGCAGGATGTTGTATTCGGCAAAATTATCGTATCGATAAAATCAGCTGATGCATATTCACCGTCACAAAAACGCATTTGCCACTCGCCACATAAACTAACTATCTTATTCATAGCTTTCTCCTACCAATCACCGATTATGACAGTGATTTAGATTTCAAATGTTAATACTATTTTAGCACACTTTGAAAACTCTTTCAACCACTTTACAAGAATTGTACTGCCTAAATTTCGTATGTTTTTTTGTGCACACTGCTACTTTATATAAAAAAATTAAAGTGCGACTAAAATAATCGCACTTTAATAATTTATTATTTTTGCACTGTGTTTCGTTTATTCGTTGACTATTACAATGTCTTTACGAGCCAAGGGATAAAGTAGGACACGATACACATTATTACTGTTGCCATAAGCAGTCCGAGGAAGATTGCCGGCACAGCTTTTTTATTCTTGATTCTTAGGAGTGCAGCGATAAGTGAGCCTGTCCAAGCGCCTGTTCCCGGAAGTGGTATACCCACGAACAGCATAAGTCCCACGAACTCATACTTTTTAATCTTATCGCTCTTGCCCATCGCCTTACTCTCGAGCTTTTCGACAAGTGGGCGAAACAGCTTTGTTTTCTTCATAAGCTCGAATATTTTTGTTATAAAAAGGAGTATAAACGGAATAGGAATGATATTGCCGATTATACAGATTGGGATAGCTGTTGTTATTGGTACACCGAGCAGGCTGGCAGCGACGATTCCACCTCTTAGTTCTAAGATAGGAATCATTGAAATCACGAATATTACAAGCTCTGCCGGAAGACCTGACATTGCATCAGTCAGCCAATTAGCGAGATTTTCGACCATAGTCTATTTGTTCTCCCTTCAAAATTTACTCTGCACTTTCTTCATACACATTATATGCATTCTCTATAATCTTCATAAGCTTTAAAATTCTTTGCTTTTCGCCATAACGGGTATGGCTGTTATAGGCATCAGCCACAAAGTGCTTTGCACGGCTAAGCTCGCCGTCTTTAAGTGCCTTCACGCCAAGCATAACAGAGCATTCTGTCAGTAAAAGCTCGTTTGTGGTGAGTGAACGCAGTTCCTCGAGCTCATAAAGCTTTGTGCCGAACTCGTCATCGTCGGTATAGTGGATAAGCCAATCGACGTACATTACGCCTATACTGAGGTCATTTTTTAGCCCCTTAGGCTTACTGAACCTTCTGAGCACTGACTCATCAGAAACCCACACGGCACAGGCACCATCTACGTCGCCGCTTACATACAGCACATAGCTAAGTGTGCAATAATACATAGCTCTTACACGTTTTTTCATTTCTGAGATATCAAGCGACTTTAATAGCGCAACAGCCTCGTCATATCTTTGGGCATCTGCATATATTCCGCTTAAATATATAGAGTCGAGCAAAAACGCTTTGCTACTCTTATACTTAGAGATTATTTTCTTACACTTTTCAAAATACTCATCTGTATAGCCGTTTTTATAGACTTCGCTCATAATAGCTCTTTGCTTACTAACATACCTAATTTCGCAGATAACAAGCAAGAAAATAAGCAGGATTTCGGCGATACATACATAGGAGATTGCGTAATAGCCAAGGTCTGCAAGCTTTAAATACATACCACTTATACACCATCTTACTGCGACTGCTAATACACCGAGCAGTATAGCGAGTGGGATTGACTTTAAGATATACTTCATTGAATAGCCAAGGGTTTTTCTATAGTTAAGCATTACGGCACTCCTTTCATTTTAAGCTTCAAAACAGATTTATTGTACCATACAAACCCGAATTTGTAAAGCGAAATATGGTGCTTTTGGCAAACTTTCGGGATTTTTATTGACAAACTCGGGCTGTGAGGTTAAAATATATTATATTGTTTCACAATTACGGAAGGAGATGAGAGTTTATATGAAGAAGCTTTTGTTCGTATACAATGCGAGGGCCGGTAGGAGCCAGATAGTTTCTAACCTGAGTGATGTTATTGACGTATTCACTAAGGAAGGATATTTTGTTACTACCTACCCTACTCAATACAGGCTTGACGCATTTGAAAAGATTAAAGACCTGGCTCCGCAATATGACCTCGTCGTTGTTTCCGGAGGAGACGGAACCTTAAGTGAGGCTGTAAAGGGACTTATGCAATGCGATGTCAGGGTACCTCTGGGATATATTCCTGCGGGCTCGACAAACGACTTTGCGAGAAGTGTTGCTATTCCTAAGGATATGCTCAAGGCTGCTAAAAATGCTGTTACGGGAAAAAGATTCCCTATTGACGTTGGTTCCTTCAACGGTGAATACTACTGCTATGTTGCGGCTTTTGGTGCTTTTACAGATGTTTCTTACGAGACTCCGCAGAGCATAAAGAACATCTTTGGACACATGGCATACTTCCTGCAATGTGTAAAGAGTGTAGGAAGGCTTGAGGCATACGCACTCACTGTTGAGCATGACGGTGACGTTATCGAGGGCGATTTTGTTCTTGGTATGATTTCAAACGCTTTATCAATCGGTGGTATGAGTCAGCTTGTTTCGAAAAAAGACGTTGCCTTTGACGACGGACTTTTTGAGGTTGTGCTTATAAAGATGCCGAACTCTCCTTTTGAATTCCAAAGCCTGCTGTCGAGGCTTATTGTTGGTGACCTTGACCCTAAGCATTTTGTCACCTTCAAGACATCCTCTATGAGAATCACCTCTGAATCTGAGATTAAGTGGACTCTTGACGGCGAGTCCGGTGGTTCTTACTCGGTAGTTGAGATAGGAACGCACAGAAGAGCCATTGACATAGTAATTCCACCTGAGCTTATTGTAGATTAGGAATTTTGTAAAAACACTTGAAATCGGTCTGATTTTGAGTTATAATAAAACCGATATTTATTTTGAAAGAAGGAAATAAAGATGTTAGACATTAGATACGAGCTTTCACAGAATCTCAAGGCTAAGCCTGAGGATGAATCAAAGCTTGGCTTTGGTAAGGTATTTACCGACCACATGTTCATTATGAACTACAAGACCGGCATGGGCTGGCACGATGCAAGAATTGTTCCGTTTGCTGAGATTTCTCTTTCTCCTGCTGCTATGGTATTCCACTACGGTCAGGAAATCTTTGAGGGTCTTAAGGCTTACAGAACACCTACCGGTGATATTCAGTTCTTCCGCCCGGAAGAAAACTTCAAGAGACTCAATGTTTCTGCAGAGAGACTTGTTATTCCTGAACTCCCTGTAGAAGATGCACTTCAGGCACTTCACGCACTTGTTGAAGTTGAAAAGGACTGGGTTCCACACAACGACGGTGCTTCACTGTACATTCGTCCATTCATTATTGCGACTGACCCATTCCTTGGTGTTCGCCCTGGTGATGAGTACTTATTTATGATTGTTCTCTCTCCTTCAGGAGCTTACTACAGCACAGGTCTTAACCCTGTTGACATCTACGTTGAGACAAACTACGTTAGAGCTGTCAAGGGTGGTATGGGCTTTACAAAGACCGGTGGTAACTATGCTGCTTCTCTTGCTGGTCAGGATGAGGCTCACAAGCAGAATTACTCTCAGGTTCTCTGGCTCGACGGTGTTGAAAGAAAGTACATTGAAGAAGTTGGTGCTATGAACATTATGTTCATCATTGACGGCGAGGTTGTTACACCTGAGCTTCAGGGTTCTATTCTTCCCGGTATCACAAGAAAGTCAGTTCTTGACCTTTGTCGCAAGTGGGGCATGAAGGTTTCTGAGAGAAGAATTTCTATTCAGGAAGTTTCTGACGCTTACGATGCAGGAAAGCTTCAGGAAGTATTTGGAACAGGTACTGCTGCTGTTATCTCACCTGTTGGTCATCTCAAGTGGGGCGACAAGGTTATGGAAATCAACGGCAACAAGATTGGCGAAATCTCACAGAAGATTTACGACACAATGACCGGTATGCAGTACGGCAGACTCCCAGACGATATGGGATGGATTGAAAAGCTTTAATAACAAAAATCACACCTCTGGGACTTATAATCTCAGAGGTGTAAGTTTTTACTATTCTTCTTCGGTTGCAGCCTTTTTGGCAGCCTTCTTTTCCTTTTCCTTACGTTTTTTGACCATACCAAAGAGCATGCTCAAAAGCCATGGAATTACTGTAACAATTGTAATGCCAAGTCCGAGGAGTTCATACCATTCATAATCCGATACTCTTGGATTTACAACTGCTATCCAGTAGAGAACGCTGAGAATAAGAAGTCCTAAAAACAAAAGCTTTTCTTTCATTAAAAATTCCACCCTTCACAGATAATTTTGTTCAAATTTGATGATTTAAGTATAGCACAGTAAGAGAAATTTGGCAAGTATTATTTTTAGGCTAAATGCTTGACAGAGGGGCTTTGTTGTGATATAATGTTTTGGTGAGTGATTATAACATAGAACTACTGTCTAAACTGAAATGATGGGCTTCTATGTCATCATAATTTCAGTTGGAAGGAGGACATAGTAATGAAGGAAGGAATCCACCCAAAGTATGAGACTACTACAATTACTTGCCACTGTGGTAACGTAATCGAGACACGCTCTACTAAGAAGGACATCCACGTTGAAATTTGTTCAAAGTGCCATCCGTTCTACACCGGTAAGCAGAAGCTTGTTGACACCGGCGGACGTGTTGACAGATTTAAGAAGCGTTTCAACATCGACTAATCAGAATTTAAAGCCTATAACCCGTTACAAAAGTGACGGGTTTTTGCTTTAGTAGGAGGTGAGTTATGGATTACAAGACTATTGCAAAGCTCAGCGAGGCGACTTATACCGAAAAGAAATCGGAGTTTATCGCTTATCTTATGCCTGTTACTACAAATGACGAGGCAGTAGAATTTATAAACGAAATCAAGACTATGCACAGAAAGGCGAGGCACAACGTTTATGCTTACGTTTTGCGTGAGGGTGCGACCTCTCGATACAGTGATGACGGTGAGCCGTCGGGAACTGCGGGGGTGCCGGTGCTTGATGTGCTACTCAAAAACGGACTGACTGATGTTTGCTGTGTTGTTACGAGATACTTCGGTGGTGTACTACTTGGGGCTAACGGTCTTGTAAGGGCGTACTCGACTGCCTGCAAGCTCGCTTGTGAGGGGGCTAAGATTAAAAACATGCAGGATGCGAGGGAGCTTACTCTTACACTGCCCTACAATCTATACGGCAAGCTCACCTACACATTACCTGAATTTGAGGTGAAAACGCTCGACAGCACCTTTGGAAGTGATGTTACGCTAAAGCTTTTATGCAAGGCAAGTTTAGTTGAGGAGCTCGAAAAAAAGCTTATTGACCTAACAAGCGGACAGATAGAGCTTGTCAAATCAGATATATTCGAGGCGGATTTTGCGTGATGCTTTGTGCAAGTGTACAAACTTCTTGTAATGGGCGTATGAAAGCAAGGTCGAAAAGGACAAAATCGCGTATATTATAAGTAGTAGATGACAAAGCTATTCTAAGGAGTGTGAAAATTATGCTTCCAAGAGAGATAACCGAGAAAAATGAAAAGCTCATACTATCACAATACGCTTGCTGTGCGTGTGATTCAAAGGGCAGGCAGAGGGTTTCTGAGCTTGATGATTTAAGAACGGAATTTCAGCGTGACAGGGACAAGATTATTCACTCCAATTCATTCAGAAGGCTAAAGCACAAGACACAGGTTTATCTTATTCCTACCGGTGACCATTACCGTACTCGACTAACGCACACGCTTGAGGTTTCGCAGATTGCGAGGACAATTTCGAGGGCGTTATCGCTAAACGAGGACCTGACAGAAGCTATTGCACTTGGGCACGACCTTGGTCACACACCTTTCGGTCACGCCGGTGAGAGGGCACTCAATGAAGTTTGCGAAGATGGCTTCAAGCACTACGAACAGAGTCTAAGAGTTGTAGATTTTATCGAAAAGGAAGGCGACGGCTTAAACCTTACGCACGAGGTTCGTGACGGAATACTAAAGCACACTAACGAGATAGCTTCCACAAAAGAGGGCTATATTGTACGTTTGGCTGACGTTATCGCTTACATAAATCATGACATTGATGATTCTATTAGGGCAGGTATTATTAGTGAAAGCGACCTGCCAAAAGAAGCAACCGATATTCTTGGGCATTCACGCTCAGAGAGAATAACGACGCTTGTTCGCTCGGTTGTAAAAAATGGTGCTAGTGAGCTTAGAATGGATAATGATGTTCAGGCTGCACACGACACCTTACACAAATACATGTTCCAGAATGTATACACAAACCCTGTATGCAAGTCGGAGGAGGCTAAGGCGAGGGAGCTTATATTAAGGCTTTACTCATACTACGAGAAGAACCCTGACAGGCTCTCCCCTCTTTATCACAGACTTGCCGAGAGATTCGGTATGAGCCGTGCGATTTGTGACTACATTGCGGGAATGACTGACAGCTACGCTATTTCGACCTTTGAGGGTGCTTTTATACCTAAGGGCTGGAACAGATAATCCAAGTAGCTTTTACAAAAGACTATTGAAGGGAGGGGCTTTTTTGGCATTGCCTGATGATTTTCTATACAGGCTCAAGTCTGCGAACAGGATAACCGATATTATGTCGAGCTATGCCAACTTGCAGAGGGCCGGCAGGTACTACAAGTGCAACTGCCCGTTCCACTCGGAAAAGACTCCTTCCTGTGTTATATACCCAGATAACGACAGCTTCTACTGCTTTGGCTGTGGTGCCGGTGGTGACGTTATCACGTTTATGATGAAGATTTCTAACCTCTCATACATTGAGGCAGTAAAGCTTCTCGCTGAAAAGTCGGGAATGGCCATGCCGGAGGATGTTGCGAGAGGCGATGAATTTACAAGAAGAAAGCAACGCCTATATGAGATGAACAAGAAGGCGGCGAGGTTTTTCTTCGAGAACCTAAGAAGTGACAAGGGCAAGGAAGCCAGACTTTATTTAAAGAAGCGTGGGCTTGACTCGGCTACAATTCAAAAATACGGACTTGGATACGCTTGTGCTACCTGGACGACGCTCAAGGATTATATGCTCGGTGAGGGTTACTCGGAAAAGGAGCTTATTGATGCTTCACTTATTGCTCAGTCTTCAAAGTCGGGCAGGACATACGACTTCTTTATGGACAGAGTTATGTTCCCTTTTATAAATCTTCAGGGGCAAATCGTGGGCTTTGGTGGAAGGACGCTTTCCTCTGATGACCCGAGAAAATACTTAAACACAAGAGAGACTATTGTATACAAGAAAAGCTCGTTTTTGTTCTCGATGAATTTTGCAAAATCCATGGCAGCAAAGCAAAAGAGGCTACTTTTATGTGAGGGAAATATGGATGTTATTTCTCTCAACCAGGCCGGCTTTGAGAATGCTGTTGCGACCTGTGGAACTGCAATCACTGACGAGCACGCAAGAATAATGGCACAGTATGTTAACGAGGTTGTCATTTGCTACGACTCTGATGAGGCCGGACAAAAGGCAAGCACCAAGGCAATCAACATGCTGTCGCAGGTGGGAGTTCACACTAAGGTGCTTAAAATGGAGGGTGCTAAAGACCCTGACGAATTTATACAGAAGTTCGGCAAGGAGAGGTTCGCTTACATTCTTGACAACTCCGAGGGCGCGCTCGCTTATAATCTACACAAGGCTAAGAGTGGGCTTGATATGGACACGGACATTGGCCGTATTGAGTACATAAAGAGGGCTTCGCAGATTATTTCTGAAATTGACTCAAAGCTCGAGCGTGAAATTTACATATCCAAGCTTGCAGACGAGGTTAAAATCTCTAAGGTTGTTATTACTGAAGAGGTTGAAAACAACATACGCAAGCGAAAGACTGCTTACTCAAAAAAGAGCTGGCAACAGACGGTTACCGAGGCTTCGAGGATGACTGACATCAAGACCGGTGAACCGACCGTACGCACGAGAGGTATTAAGGCTCAGGAGGGCGTTATAGCTTATCTTTTCATACACCCTGATGCAATAAAGCTTGTATCCCAATCGCTTAGCGAGGAGATGTTCTCTTCAGACATACTAAGGCGAATTTACAAGAGCTTGAAGGCAAAGCTCGAGGGCTCGCTTGACTACTCGCTATCGGCTTTTGCTGAAGAATTCACTGCTGACGAGATGGGCAGGCTTACTAAGCTTTACAATCTCACTAAGGAAATTCCGATAACGGATGAAACCTTATCAGAATACATTAGTGTTATAAAAAGCGACTATGAGAAATCCTTGCGAGAGCAGAGTGGCGAAATCGACCTTGCTGCTATTGCAAGGAGAAAACGCAAGGACTAACAAATTCACAGGAGGAATTACTGATATGAACAACGACAAGAAGCAGATTCTCGAAAACCTTATGGAGCATGGCAAGGCTGCCGGAAAGCTCTCGACAAAGGATATTACTGACGCTCTGGAAAAGCTCGACTTTGATGTAGAGCAGATGGACAAGTTCTATGATGACTGTGCTGCATTCAACATTATTATCATAGACGATATTGCACCTGATAACGACGACAATCTTATGATGATTCCGTCTGAAAACGAAGGCGACGAGGATATGATTGACCTTTCGCTCTCGACTGATGGTGTTGCGATTGATGACCCTGTTAAGATTTATCTTAAGGAAATCGGTCGTGTTCCACTTCTTACTGCTGAAGAAGAAATTCAGCTTGCTGAGCTTATGAGCTGTGGTGATGAAAAGAAGGCTAAGGCTGCGAGAAAACGTCTTTCAGAGGCAAACCTTAGACTTGTTGTTTCTATCGCTAAGAGATATGTTGGCAGAGGTATGAGCTTCTTAGACCTTATTCAGGAAGGCAACCTAGGTCTTATCAAGGCTGTAGAAAAGTTCGACTACACTAAGGGCTTTAAGTTCTCGACATATGCAACCTGGTGGATTAGGCAGGCTATCACAAGAGCCATAGCTGACCAGGCAAGAACTATTCGTATACCTGTTCACATGGTTGAGACTATCACTAAGGTTAAGAAGGTATCAAGCCAGCTTCTTCACCAGAACGGTCATGACCCGAGCCCTGAGGACATTGCTGTAGAGCTTGATATGCCGGTTGAGAGGGTAAGAGAGATTATGAGAATTGCTCAGGACCCTGTTTCTCTTGAGACTCCTATTGGTGAAGAAGAAGATTCACATCTTGGTGACTTTATTGAAGATGAAAATGCTCCTGCTCCTGCTGATGCGGCTTCGCTCGTACTCTTGAAGGAACAGATTAATCAGGTGCTTTCTACTCTTACACCTAGAGAAGAGGCTGTACTGAGACTTCGTTTTGGTCTTGAAGATGGTCGTTCAAGAACACTTGAAGAGGTTGGACAGCAGTTCAACGTTACTCGTGAGCGTATTAGACAGATTGAAGCTAAGGCTTTAAGAAAGCTCCGTCATCCGAACAGAAGCAACAAGGTAAGAGATTACCTCGACTAAACGGAGGATAAAATTGTTTATTACACTTGAAACTGATTACGCGATAAGAATTATATCCTGTCTTGCTGATGCTGATGGGAAGCTTGGTGCAAAGGAAATTTCCGAGCTGGCATCTGTTACACACAGGTTTGTGCTTAAAATCACCGGAAAGCTTTGTACTGCCGGAATTGTTATGTCATACAAGGGCAAGTCGGGTGGCTACGCTCTGGCTAAGTCCCCTTCTGAGATTACTCTTTGTGACATACTTGATGCGATTGAAGGCCCATACAGCATAAGCCGTTGTCTTGCTCCGGGTGGAGAATGCACGAGAGGTATGTCGGGGCGATGCTGCTTCCAATGTGCATTCGCTGAGATAAACGACAATGTTCGTAAAATGCTATCTCAGTACACTATTGAAAATCTCCACGCAAGACGAAAATAGCATACATAAAAGCTCTCACACCGTAAGGTATGAGAGCTTGATTTTTATCTTTAGTTTTTCTTAGAAGCAAGCTTTGAGATGCTCAGCACAGCAAGTAGCATATTGATGAAGAATCCTATAATAAGCATTGTCCAGCTTGTAGAGAAGCTTTCTGTGAGGGCGTTCATATCGCTGCCGAACAGTTTTTCGACCATACTATCCTTCCCTATTCCGAACAAAAAGAAGGTAGTAAACATCTTGACATTAGAGGCTACAAAAGCAGTAGCTATAAACAGCATTATTGCCTGGATTGCGAGTACCTCTTTATTAGTCTTTTTGAAGGCTATGACGGCTTCTATACCACAAGCTAATAATGCGAGGACATATAGCACAAATGCTACTGCATAGACAGCGAGCAATGGTGTTGTGCTTTTTTCAAGGTCGATATCAGGTATAGTAAATACGCAAGAAAAAACTGCTATTGCGACAAATACATATGCAACGATTACGCTTACTCTATAACGCTTTTCGCTCTTATGGAGCTTATCATATTTTATCTGCTTACTCATCCTGCTGATTTTCCTCTCTAAGCTTAACTTTGACTCTATAAATCTTATGCTCGTCTGATTCTAATACTGTGAGCTCTACCTTATCATCTGAAACGACCTCGTTAGCCTGAGGAATTTCTCCGGCAAGCTCCATTACATAGCCGCCGAGCGAAGCCATTTCGCTTTCGATAAAGCCACCCGGAAGCTCCATTCTTTCGAGCATATCATAGATAGACATTTCTGCGTCGACCACATACTCGCCTTCTGAGAGCTTAACAATTGTGGTATCCTCGATATCGTCGCTTTCGTCATAAATTTCGCCAACGAGTTCTTCGATAATGTCCTCTAAGGTTACGATACCCTGGGTTCCGCCGTACTCGTCGTGGACAACTGCCATATGCATTTTTTCCTTCTGCATGGTTCTAAGGGCTTGTGAAACCTTTGTATGCTCGATAAGGTGGGCAGGCTCCATAATTATGCTTCTTATATCCTTACCGCCCTCGAGATAGAGCTTATAAAAGTCGCCCTGCAAAAGCACGCCGATAATATTGTCTATTGAATCCTCGAACACAGGCAATCTTGAATAACTTGAATCCATAAATGCCTGCTTTATATCCTCGAGGCTATCATTAACCTCGATACCTGTTACATTAACTCTTGGCACTAAAATTTCGCCAACTGTTTTTTCGTCAAACTCGAGTGCAGAACGAACAAGGTCAGATTCCTGCTCCTCAAGCACGCCTTCGTCTTCGATTTCGTCAATAATATATTTAAGCTCGTCTTCTGTCATTGTTGGTTGCTTATCCTCAGAGGCAAAGAGCTTTGACACGCCTCTTTGCAGCCACAAAAACGGCATTACAACCGGAGTTATGATAAACATAAAGCCAGCGAGGATTGGAGCCATAAAGAGTACGAAGCCTTCTGCATGCTCCTTAGCGAGTCCCTTTGGGGTGATTTCGCCAAATATTAAAACCGTTACTGTCATTACTGCTGTAGCTATTCCCACGCCGCCCTGGCCGAAATACTTAATAAACACTACTGTTGCCAGAGATGACGACAGGATATTCACGACGTTATTACCGATAAGTATTGCTGTAAGTGCTTTATCGAATTTTTCGAGAATATCGAGAGCTATTGTTGCTTTTGTATTACCGTTACCTGCGAGATTTTTCAGTCTTATTCTATTTACAGATGAGAATGCCGTTTCAGTAGCTGAAAATACCGCTGAAAAGAATACCAAAACGACGATTATGAATATGTCCATAATAATTCCTTTCTTTAATATCTGTATAAACGCATTTACACATCTTATATAATAGCACATTACTATGCTTTTTGCAAGTGATTTGATGCCAAATTTTGTACAAATAACGTTTATACATTATTATCTCGATTATATAAAGCCCTTGAAATTCGCTGTTTTTTGGTGTATAATTGAATATGACATACACTACGGAGGTTTATGCGATGTCTGAAAATGAAATTAAGAGCACTACAGAAAAGAGAGACATCTTCGACAAGATTATGTCGCTTCCGCTACTGAGGCTTTTTGAAAAACCATATAAAAAATACAAGGATGTTTTATTATACCTATTCTTTGGGGTTCTCACGACTGTAATCAGTCTTTTGAGCTTCTGGTTCTTTGGGACTACTCTTTCGCTGAACATTCACGTTGCAAATGTGATATCGTGGATATTGGCAGTTGCGTTTGCTTACGTCACAAACAGGACCTGGGTATTCAAGGAGCATGCACATGGTAGCAAGGCTATTTTCAAGGAGATTATTGACTTTGCTGCGGGCAGGCTTTTCACACTTGGTGTTGAAGAGCTAATGCTGTTTGTATTCGTTGACCTATTAGACTTTGACAAGAATATTATCAAGCTTATCTGCCAGGTTGTAGTGGTTATACTAAACTACGTTATCAGCAAGCTCTTCGTATTCAAGAAAAAAGAAGATAAAAACAAGTAGCATAAGCGTAGGGGCAAGTCGCCTTGGGCGATTTACTTTCAGCTTCAACAAGCTAACTGTTGGCTTCTAAGCAAAAAATAAAACAGTAAAAGCGTGTTCATAACGGACACGCTTTTTACTGCTTATGGGGTGTTTTATGTTAATTATCTCTTAGACCTGTATTGATATTAATATCGCCTATTCCACAATCTGCGTCGATGAGGATGCTACCTCTACCGCTGTTTCCTTCAACCTCGTCACCGTTGAACACTACGTCACCGATACCGCTATCAGCAGATACGCTATAATTGTCGGAATTGAGGTTGATACTGATTTCACCTACGCCACCGTCGATTGTTGCGCCGGATGTAATATCGCTGTTATTGATAGTGAACCTTCCTACTCCGCCTTCAACCTTACAGTTGCCGATTAAAGAATCTCTAACAACGCACTTGCCTACGCCCATATCGACGTCGAGGCTCTTAGCTGTAACATTGCTGAGTGTGCTTTCTCCTACGCCACAATCGAGGTCGAACACTTCACAGCTTACATCAGATACTGTAAGAGTTCCAACGCCATGGTCGATTGAAATCTCGTTATAAAGCTTTTCAGGTAATGTTACTACGATTTCGCCATCATCCTCTGAACTAAATCCAAATACGATTATACCTTCATTATCATATTCAATTTCGAGCTCGCCGTTTTCGATTTCGAGTTCAAAATCTTCCCTTACGATATCTTTACATGTAACGGAGAGAGTATCGCCCTTTTCAATTTTAACATTTGTGAGGTCTGAATTTATGCTGACGCGTGTAATGCTCTGTGCTTCTTCGGCAGTAATTTCCGGAGTAAAGTCAGACTTATCGCCTTCACCGAACACAAATCCGAGTTCTGATATACTATCAACGTGTGGCGCACAGATTCCGATGATAATTGCTCCGACTACTATAAAGCCGAGCGAAATAATATACTTAATTGCTTTCATATCTATGCACCTCCTTAACCGTTAACGAAGCTCGAGAGGCCTTTGCAAACCTTTTTTACAAGCTTTATCATAAGTTTAATAAACACCACTGTGCATGGGATTGTTATCAGACCGATTACGCCGAATGCAACAAGTCCGATACCGATAAGTGTTCCGCCTGCCCATGCTGATGAGAACAGCTTGATTACACCACCGACAAGACCGCCTACAGAAAGTGCAACTACTACGACGTTAATTGCGAAGATTGCTACTGCGAGTGCAATGATTATTGCAATTCCTACAATCCAGAGTGGGAAGGATATAATTCCTATAAGAAGTGCAAGTGCAAATCTTTCGGAGCCTTTCTTCTTTTCTTCCGGAGTGCTTCCTGGTACGTTTTCATTGTGGTTCTGATAGACAAATCCTACATTTGGCTTTGTTTTTACGCCGTTTTCCTTTAAAATCTGTTCAGCGCAGGCTGCCGGGTCACCGAGTGCCTTGAGCGCTTCTTCTTCACTTGCGCAGTCCTCAAAATACTCTTCGTAGTATCTGAGGGCTGAGTTCCTCTCTTCGACACTGAGTGATGCAAGCTTTACACTCAGAACGTCCATAAATTCTTTCTTCGATGCCATCATACTGCTACACCCCTTTTTTCTAACACGCTATCTATCTTATCCTTATACAGCTTCCATTCTTCTTTATAGAGATTGAGTGAAGCGACACCCTTTGGAGTAACCTTATAGTATCTTCTATTTCTACCCATATACTCCTTATCGTACGTCTCCAGGCAATCATCCTTCTGAAGTCTTCTAAGTACCGGATAAAGTGTAGATTCGCTGACTTCAATAGCTACGCGAACATCCTGTGTAATTTTATAACCGTAGGTTTCCTCCCTGGCAACGATTGAAAGCACCATTGCATCAAGAAGTGTTGAGCTTACAGGGAAAGTCATACTCTCTCCTCCTTACTATTTTTAATCGGTTATTGTAACCTTGACAATATTATACACCATATAATATTGTTTGTCAATACTATATTATAAATTTTTCAAAAAAATTTTTTCTAGGCAAAAACGAGATTCATTAGTAAATATACTTGACAATTTTCCAAAAAGTGCTACAATAGAAGGTAAGGTTTTATACCATTTTATATTATATGAGAGGAAGAATACAAATGAAAAGAAAGCTTTTATCAGTGCTGCTTGCGTTTTGCACGATAGTAATTATCGGGTGTATTAGTGCATCGGCAGAAACCTACGGCGACTTTGAGTATGAGGTGAATAGTGATAATACCATTACTATTACCGACTATACCGGCTCTGCTTCAAACCTTACCATACCATCAAAAATCGATGGAAAAAAGGTAACGGTTATTGGTGGGGAAGCG
>JAZSCN010000008.1:0-178810 GCA_045602925.1 Oscillospiraceae bacterium
AATAATAAGGGAGCGTCATCGAAGCTCACAGTTGCAATCGTACTTGGTGTCGTACTCGTAATCGGTATTGTCGGATTTTTCATGACAAAGAGCAAGACACAGAAGGCTATTGAGGATACGGATTCCTACAAGATTCATAATTATAAGTATTCAATCAACACATCCTACGCAATCAGAGTTCCTGGAATTTTCGAAGATAAGACTAAGAACTATATCGCAGGCCCTAATGTTGAGAAAATGTTATTCCTTGGCTGTGATGATGCAGCGGTAGCTGTCGGTAGAACTAATATTGGTACAGATGAAATTACTCAGGAACAGATAAATACCATTCTGAAGAGCATGTCTTTTGAGGGACAGACTGTTGAACCTGAGCAGCACGGCGACTTTTCAATCTTCTCTTTCTCAAGCGATAATGTGAAAGTTCTCGGAGACAGAGAAAAGAAAGCGTTTGTAATGATTGGATATATGTTCGACGGCACTTATATGTATGAGATTACTGCGTGGTGCTACGACGAGGATAAGGATGATTATGAGGAATATATGATAAAGTGGATTACATCCTTCCACCTTTTTAAATAACAATAATTAAAGCCTTGGCTCATATGAGTCAAGGCTTTTTGTTTTAGTCTCCGAATGAAACTCCGATTCTTCTTGCGGCGAGAACCATCTGGTCTTCAGGTGTCACAAACTTAGTCTTACCTGCAATGTCAATAAGCTTGTTTTCGGTAATCTTTTCATCAACCATCGCAACTGTGTATCCGTACTTTTCCTTAAAGAGAAGCTCTGCAGCTCTGCAACCGAACTGTGTAGCAAGTACTCTGTCATATGCAGATGGACTACCACCTCTGAGCATGTGACCCGGAACGCAAACTCTGGTTTCGATGCCTGTGTTTGCTTCAATTGCCGATGCAATTCTACCGGAAGCTGTCTTTTCACCGGCCTCAGCTCTCTTCTTTGCACGTTCCTTCTTCTTCAGCTTCGCTTCATCGATATCAAATGCGCCCTCAGCAACAGCAATAATAGAGAAGTCCTTGCCGGCCTTTGCTCTCTTTTCACAAGCCTCAGAAAGCTTATCAATGTCAAATGGTATCTCAGGTATAACAATTATATCCGCACCGCCTGCAACACCAGAATAAAGTGTCAGCCAGCCAGCCTTGTTACCCATAATTTCAACAACCAGAATTCTACCGTGTGAATCTGCCGTTGTGTGAAGTCTGTCAATAACATCTGTCGCAATGTCTACAGATGTGTGGAAACCAAATGTTACGCTTGTTCCCCAAATATCATTATCGATAGTTTTTGGAAGACCAATGACATTTAGACCTTCCTCAGAAAGAAGGTTAGCAGTCTTGTGTGTACCATTACCACCAAGAGTGAAAAGACAATCAAGCTTTTGCTTTTTATAGGTTTCTTTCATTGCCTTAACCTTGTTGACATTGTCATCTTCAATAACCTTCATCATCTTGAATGGAGTTCTCTTGGTACCGAAAATTGTTCCACCCGTAGTGAGAATACCCGAAAAGTCTGATGGTTCCATTTCCTTGCACTGATTGTTGATAAGTCCTGAATATCCGTCGTTGATACCAACAATTTCAATTCCGTCATTTCCAAACTTTTCGTAGCAAGCCTTCGCAACACCTCTTATTGTTGCGTTAAGACCCGGACAGTCACCGCCACTTGTAAGAATACCTATTCTTCTTTTCATGGGTATCGACCTCTTTTCAATTAATATTTATCATCATCGTCATCAAGAACAATTGTGATATCCTCCTGCTCAGGTTCATCAACAGGGTAGGCGAATCTAGATACCGCAGGTGCAGCTTCTTGTATCTGAGGCTCATCATTAGGAGTATCTTCGTATTCATCTATGTAGTTGTACTGAGTAGTTCCTACACCGTGCTTGTCAGAAAGCTTAAATCTGGCAATCATATTCTTAAGGATAAGTGACTGGCTTGAAAGCTCTTCACTAGCAGATGCAGAGCCGACAGCTGAAGATGTATTTGCAGCAACTACAGCAGAAATCTGGTCTACACCAGTGTTAATCTGAACAACAGCATCTGACTGGTGTTCGGAAGCGTCTGAAATATCCTTAACCAGCTTTTTGATTTGTGCTGAATTTTCAACAATCTGGTGGAGAGAGTTAGCAGTAACCTCAGCAATGCTGGAACCACGTTTTACAGCAGTAGATGATTCTTCGATGAGGGAAGATGTCTGCTTAGCGGCATCAGCACTCTTAGCGGCAAGTCGTCTAACTTCATCGGCTACAACACCAAATCCCTTAGAACCTTCTCTAGCAGCCTCTACAGCAGCGTTAAGAGCGAGGATGTTTGTCTGGAATGCGATATCATCAATAACCTTAATAATCTTAGAAATCTGTGCAGAGGATTCGCTGATTTCATTCATAGCTGCAAGCATCTTTGTCATGTCATTGTTGCAGTCATTGATTGAATGTGTGTTTTCGTTAACAATCTTGAATGCGTCCTTAGCAGCGTTAGCGTTGTAAGTAATCTGATTTGCAACATCAGAAAGTGTAGCAGAAAGTTCTTCAATTGAGCTAGCCTGCTGTGTAGAGCCCTGTGAAAGTGCCTGTGCAGCATTAGATACCTGAATTGCACCTGAGTTTACCTGCTCAGCAGCTGTGTTGATTGAAGCGAATGTATCAGAAAGTGAATCGAGGATGGAGTTGAATGTACTCTTAATCTTGAAGAAGTCGCCCTTGAATGTTCCTTCAACTCTGTGGCAAAGGTTACCTTCGGATATGTTTGTAAGAGCAACTGTAATAAGATTAATGTACTGTCTTAAGGAAACAATGGTTTCTTCAAGTGACTTTGAAAGAACGCCAACCTCGTCCTTGGAGTAGCTTACATCAACAGGGTCTGAAAGGTTACCCTGAGCAAGTGCACGAAGTCGCTTTGTTGTATTTGTAATTGGCTTCGAGAATGTCTTTGCGAAGAACATTGAGAAGACTGTAACAGCTGTTAGGAGTACAATACAAACAATAACGATTTTTAGTGCAGCATCTCTGCTGTACTGATTAAAGTCTTCGGCCGGTGCAGATATAACAGCAATTCCATTTAGATTGTCAATCTTTGAGCATGCAATTATATATTCTTCACCATCAAGCTCAAATTCGCCGTAACCACTAGAATTCTTAAGTGCTGAAGATATAAAATCTGAAAGTGACTTGTATTCAGAATCAGTGTTACCGGCTTCCTTGAGATTGGTCTTTCCATCTAGCCAATCTATGTTGTAGCTGTACTTCATTTCTCCGTCTGTGCCTACAACATAAGCAGAGTAGTTTTCACTCACGTTGATTCCCGAAAGGATTGCATTAATAGCATTGGCCTCGGTAGAAGTATCTGCATGGCTTAGCTCAATACTTGTAGACATCTGCTCAGCTAATGGCTCAAGAGTGTCCTTTAAGAGATTATTTGTCGTAGATGACAAAGCGCTCATATAGATACCGGTAAGAGTGATAATGCAGACAAGTGCAACTACCAACAGCACTGTCATAAGCTTAGAACGAATACTTTTCATTGTAAACCTCCATTCCGATTGCGGTTATATATTTTACCGCCGCATCTAACAAAATCAGTTAGTGTTCGGATAATTTTTATACAATATAATTCTATCATATTTGCACAGTTTTTTCAATAGGTAAAAATACGTTTTTAAGTATTTTTACAAAACAGACTTAATATATTGTTATAAATGAACAAAAAACGGAGGGATTGATTTTGCTAAAGAAAACTAAAATAGCTTTTACGAGTGCTTTTAGCATACTATTATCCATATTTTTGCTTGCAGCATGCTCAAATAGTGATAGCGTTATGGCATCAATAACTGATGCCGAAAACGGACTTTCTGTTCCAATTATTATGTACCATAGCGTTGTTGATGATTCTTCAAAAACGGGGGAATATGTAATTACACCTAAGATGCTTAAGGAGGATATCTTGTATCTTAAGAACATGGGATATGAAACAGTTTTAGTGTCTGACCTTATCGATTATGTCAGTAGCGGAAAACCACTTCCTAAAAAAGTAGTAGTCCTTACCTTCGATGACGGTTGCTACAACTTTTTAACTGAAGTTATGCCTATTTTAAGTGATACAAATTCGAAGGCTACACTTTCAGTGGTCGGTTCTTTTGCAAAAAAAGAAGAGCCTGGCAATGCACAAAGCCCTTACTATTCCTACCTTACCTTAGAGCAGATAAAGCAGATATCTAAATGTGGTTATGTTGAAATTGCATCCCATAGCTATAATATGCATTCTATAAACAGCAGAAGGGGAAGTCTTAAAATGAATGACGAAAGCTATGAGGATTATAGAAGTAGGTTTCTGTCTGACACCTTAACTAACAAAATGCTATTGGAAGAAATCGGCGTAGTTACCGATGTCTATACCTACCCATACGGTCTTGTTTGTGAGGAAAGCTTGGAGCTTGTTAAAGCCTGTAGATTTAAAGCGAGCCTCGGCGTAGAGGAGAAAACAAACTATCTAACAAGCGACAAATCCTGCCTATATTGTATGGGAAGATATAACCGACCAGCAGACGAAACAACAGAGGAATTTATGGAGCGAGTGCTCAGCGAATAAAGCCTTGGAATTTTTTTGTAAATTCGTTTGTAAGTCCCAGGTCAGAGCAAAGCCCCTGAACTCTTGATGTGGTATTGTCATAAACAGCAAGCCCGGGATTTTTACTAGAAAGCTCTGTGAGTGAGGTGGAAATAGCAATTTTACCATTTTCTTCAATAGCCTTTATAAGTCCTCGACCATTTTCATTGAAGGCTAAAACTCTGGCGTAGATATCGCCTAAATCCATTTTACCACACAGCGAATTTATGTAGGCACAAAGTAGCTCTCTTGATACTCTTGAGCGAGTAAAGCTTTTGCAGGAAACCTCATCTATAAGCTCAGAAAAAGTGGTTACCTCATTGCTTATCAGAACGTTTTGAGTCCTGATAGAAAGCTCTTGTGGTATGTCGGGGAGTAAGCCCTTTGAACAAAGATTAAGTAAAATCGATTTGCTCATTTTATTAAGACTTGCAGGATAAAGCTGAGGGGTGTCATAAGGTGTGTATTGTGAAGCATCCTTTCGTAAAAAGAGCTGTGTTCTTATGTATGAAGCACTTGCTATATCTCCCTCAGGCGTATCGGAATTGTGTCCAGCTCCGGTGCGTTTTATAGGCATAAGCTCTATGCTACTGTTAAGGCTTTTAAGCGCTCTTATATATTCTACAGCAAGTGTGTTGTTTGGCTCATTTAACTGTGAAGCAAGCTTTTCTCCATACGTTTCTTCAATAGCCTTTGATACAGCAGTAGGATAGTTGTAACCATCCTTTAGCGCCTTCTTTACTGAGCTATCATCCTGTATTTCGTCAATAGCTGTAGCTAGTCGGATGAGGTCATCTTTGCAACCTGATTCGCAACCAAATGAAAGATAATCTACAATGCCAAGACTTTCTATAATCGAAATCGCACCCTTTGCAAAATCCCCAGCACTTGAGCAGGAATACGGATGAGGAAGTTCAATAACAAGGTCAACCCCGTTTTTCACAGCCATTCTTGCCCTGTAGTGCTTATTGTATATCGCAACATCTCCACGTTGAACGGTATTGCCACTCATTATAGCTATTACAAAATCTGCACCGCTTTCCCTTGTCTTTTCTATGTGATATTTGTGCCCGTTGTGAAACGGATTGTATTCCGAAACTATAGCTGCAACACGTTTTTTAGCGTTCGAAACTGTTATAGACATAAATCTTCCCCAATCTCTGCAATAATATAGCAGGTTATTTGTTCAAAAAGAAAAAAATGCTCTAAAGTACTTGAAATTTTGCGTACAATGTTATAATATAATAAAGGCAGAATTATGTCAAGTAATTGCTTGATAAAGTATAAAGGAGAATGAAAATGAAGATTTTAGTTGTAAACGCAGGTAGCTCTTCTCTTAAGTTCCAGCTCCTCGATATGGAGAACGAACAGGTTATCGCTAAGGGCAACTGCGACAGAATCGGTATCGACGGCCACGTTAGCGCAAAGACCTATGCAGGTGTTGAGTATGATGCAGATTGCAATTTCCCAACACATACCGAGGCTTTCGAAAAGCTTGTTGAGGTTATTACAACAGGCGATACAAAGGTTATCGACTCTATGGCAGAAATTTCTGCAGTAGGTCATAGAATCGTGCAGGGTGCAGACATCTTTGATAAGTCTTGCCTAGTAACAGATGAAATCATCGACCAGATTGATGACCTCGCTGAGCTCGCTCCTGTTCATAACCACCCACACGCACTCGCGCTTAGAGCATGTAAGAAGGTTATCCCTGCTGATTGTCCACAGGTCGTTGTATTCGATACAGCATTCCACCAGACAATGCCACCTAAGGCATTTATGTTCGGCCTTCCATATGAGTGCTACACTGAGTATCATGTAAGAAAGTACGGCTTCCACGGTACTTCTCATAGATTTGTTTCCGGTGAGCTTGCAAGAGCTATGGGTAAGAAGCCTGAAGAACTCAAGATTGTATCCTGCCACCTCGGTAACGGTTCTTCAATCACTGCCGTTGACGGTGGAAAGTCAGTTGATACATCAATGGGCTTTACTCCACTTGATGGCGTTGTAATGGGTACACGTTCAGGCGCAGTTGACCCTTCAGCTGTAACTTATGTTGCAAAGAAGCTCGGTCTTACACCTGACCAGATGAGCGACTACCTCAACAAGAAGTCCGGCCTCCTCGGTGTTTCCGGTGTAGGAAGCGATAACAGAGAGGTTCAGAAGGCAGCAAACGAAGGAAATGAAAGAGCTCTGCTTGTAAGTGCAATGCTTTGCTACGAAATTAAGAAGTATATCGGTTCTTATGCTGCTGCTATGAATGGTATGGACGCTGTCCTCTTTACAGGTGGTATCGGTGAGAACTCTTGGGAAGTAAGAAAGGGCGTTTGTGACGATATGGAATTCTTTGGCATTAAGATTGACGAAGAACTCAACAAGAACACAAAGGGCAAGCTTACAAAGATTTCAACACCTGATTCAAAGGTTGAAGTGTGGGTTGTTCCAACAAACGAAGAGCTTCTTATCGCTAGAGATACTCTTGCAATTGTTGAAGCCAACAAGTAATTTAATATAAGCATAACCGTCGGGATTTTTCTCGGCGGTTTTTGTTGACTTAGGGATAAATATTTGCTATAATGAGTAATGCTTTTGAGCAAATTCTTTTTAAGGGGTAATATTAATGCGTTCAAGCGGTGTGCTTATGCATATATCAAGTCTTCCGGGTGAGTACGGGATAGGAAAAATGGGAAAAGAAGCGTATGCCTTCGTCGATTGGCTCAAGGAGGCTGGTCAGCACTATTGGCAGATTCTTCCGCTTAGTCCAACTAGCTATGGCGATTCTCCTTATCAGTCATTCTCAATTTTTGCAGGCAATCCGTATTTTATCGACCTTGAAGCTCTCGAGGACGAAGGACTTCTAAAGTCTGACGAATATAAGAATATCAAATGGGTAAGAGAAGAGGAATATGTCGACTATTCCATAATCTATGAAAACCTCTGGGGCGTTTTAAAGCTTGCATATTCAAGATTTAAACCAAATGACGATTATAAGAAGTTCGTTAAGGAAAATAAATCCTGGGTGGAAAACTACGGCCTATTTATGGCACTTAAGGAAGAAAATAACGGTAAAGCCTGGTATGATTGGAATTGGGATTTGGTTAAGTGCAGAAAGTTTGCAGTAGATGACGCTAAGAATAGACTTGCCGACGAAATAGATTTTTATGTGTTTTTGCAGTATGAGTTTTATAAGCAGTGGACAAAGCTTAAAGCCTACGCTAACGAAAACGGCATAGAAATTATCGGTGATATTCCGATATATTGTGCACTTGATAGTGTCGACGTGTGGACTGAGCCTGAGCTCTTTGATTTGGATGAGGATAAACAGCCCAATAATGTCGCAGGTTGTCCACCGGATGGCTATGCTCCTCAAGGTCAGCTGTGGGGTAACCCTATCTATGATTGGGACGCTATGAAAAAGCAGAATTTTAAGTGGTGGATTAACCGCATCGGCTTTGCTTCTAAGATTTATGACGTAGTAAGAATCGACCACTTTAGAGGCTTTGATTCATTCTATTCAATTCCCGCAAATGACGAAACTGCCGAAAACGGCGTGTGGCAAAAAGCTAGCGGAATAGAGCTATTCAAGGCTGTAAAAAAAGCACTCGGTGATGTCAGAATTATCGCCGAGGACTTAGGCTTTATTACAGATAGTGTAAGAGAGCTTCTTTTAGATAGTGGATTCCCTGGAATGAAAATGCTAGAGTTCGGATTTTCACCTGATGCAAAAAGCGAGTATCTCCCTTGCAATTTTAAAACATCAAATTGTGTTGTGTATACAAGCACCCACGATAGTGATACCGTGCTGGGCTGGTATAGACTTTGTGCAGATGATGTAAAGAGCTTTATCTGTGATTATATTGACGCAGAAGGGGAGACTGACGTAAGCTGGAAGCTCATAAAGTGTGCTTGGCTCAGTACAGCCGATATTGCACTCACTCAAATGCAGGAGATTCTAGAGCTTGACAATATGGCAAGAATGAACGTTCCTTCAACCTGCGGACTCAACTGGCGCTGGAGAATGAAGAAAGAAGCTAATACAGAAGAGCTTGCAAAGAAGCTTTGCAATATAACAAAGCTTTCAAACAGATTTTGTGACTAAATACACCAAGGAGCAGGATGATAGAGCCTGCTCCTTTTTTGTTGGTTCTATATCCATTTTTGTTTGACAATGAAGGCTTGATATGGTATAATAACTTAGTATGGATAAATATATCATTTTGTATTTGGGAGTAAATAAATGAACCAGGAAAACATCAGAAATTTCTGTATTATTGCACACATTGACCACGGCAAATCTACCCTTGCCGATAGAATATTAGAGCTTACCTCTACAGTTGAGCTTCGTGATATGGAGCAGCAGCTCCTTGATAATATGGATATCGAGCGTGAACGTGGTATCACAATCAAGGCTCGTGCCGTAAGACTTAAGTATACATCCGATAATGGCGAGAATTATATCTTCAACCTTATCGACACCCCTGGCCACGTAGACTTTAACTATGAAGTTTCACGTTCTCTTGCAGCCTGCGAAGGTGCAATCCTTGTAGTAGATGCTTCGCAGGGAATCGAGGCTCAAACACTTGCTAATACTTATCTTGCAATTGAACACGACCTCGAGGTTATGCCTGTTGTAAACAAAATAGACCTCCCGTCTGCGGATCCCGAAAGAGCCTGCAACGAGATTGAAAATATTATCGGTATCCCTGCAATGGATGCTCCTAGAATTTCTGCCAAAGTCGGCACAAATATCAAGGAAGTTTTAGAAAGAGTTATAACTGATATTCCTGCACCAAAAGGTGACGAAAACTCACCATTTAAGGCACTTATATTCGATAGCTATTATGACCAGTATAAAGGCGTTATCATCTATGTAAGAGTCAAGGAAGGTGCTATCAAGGTCGGCGATACTATCAAGCTTATGGCAACCGGTGCGCAGTTCCAGACGGTCGAAATCGGCTATATGGGCGCAACTGAGCTTGTGCCGGTGGGCGAACTTAAAGCCGGCGAGGTTGGCTATATCGCCGCTTCAATCAAGTACATAGGTGATACTCAGGTAGGCGATACTGTTACAACTGTCGAAAACCCTTGTACAGAGGCCCTCCCTGGATATAAGCAGGTTAATCCTATGGTTTATTCCGGTATCTATCCTGCTGACGGTGCAAAGTACCAGGATTTGCGCGATGCACTCGATAAGCTCGCTCTTAATGATGCGTCTCTTTCCTTTGAACCTGAAACCTCTATAGCACTCGGATTCGGCTTCAGATGTGGCTTCCTTGGACTTCTTCATATGGAAATTATCCAGGAAAGACTCGAAAGAGAATATAATCTTGACCTTATCACAACTGCTCCGTCTGTTATCTATAAAGTCAATATGACAAGCGGTGAAACAATCTATATCGATAACCCTACAAACTATCCTGACCCTGCTCTTATCGCTTCTGCTGAGGAACCAATGGTCGAAGCTCATATCCTCGCACCGTCTGATTATGTCGGAAATATAATGGAACTTTGTCAGCAAAGACGTGGCTTCTTTAGGGATATGAAGTATATAGAAGCTAACAGAGTCGATTTACATTATGACCTACCACTCAATGAGATTGTCTATGACTTCTTTGATGCATTGAAGTCAAGGACAAAAGGCTATGCGTCATTTGACTATGAGCTCAAGGGCTATTCAAAGAGTAAGCTTGTAAAGCTCGACATTCTTTTAAACGGTGAAATGGTCGACGCACTTTCATTTATCGTTCATGCTGATAATGCTTATTCAAGAGGCAGAAGAATGGTAGAAAAGCTCAAGGAAAATATTCCTAGACAGATGTTTGAGATTCCTGTTCAAGCTGCTATCGGTGGAAAGATTATCGCCAGAGAAACTGTAAAGGCGTTCCGTAAGGACGTTTTGGCCAAGTGCTATGGTGGCGACATTACAAGAAAGAAAAAGCTCCTCGAAAAGCAAAAGGAAGGCAAGAAGCGTATGCGTCAGCTCGGCTCAGTCGAGGTGCCACAGGAAGCGTTTATGTCAGTCCTCAAGCTAGATGAATAATTATGGAAGCTCTGATTTCTGCCGCAGTAATTATACTGCTATGTGTGTGCTTTGGCATGAGTGCCGAGCTTATGCTTTCGATTTTTATGATTGTGGTGGCTGTGGCTGCATGCTTCATTTTCTTGTTCTTTGTAGTTTGTGCCGTTAGTCTTATCGGCTCAAAGAAAATTAAAGTCAAGTTTTCAAGGTTTGAAAAGAACGATGAAAACGGATTTGAAAGAGCAATATATTCGGATGATAATAACGAACACCCGAATGTTTTTCCGTCCGAAAAGATGTTCAAACATTTTCTGTATAACAAAGAAAAGGATTATTTTGTCAGACTTTGCAGAAAGAAGAATAAAGTCTATGACAAGTATTCAATCATAACCGTAGTAACCGGACTGTTGCTCGGAGGTGCCTCTTCTGTAGGGCTTATACTGTATCTCCTCGGTCTGGTAAGATAAGAAGGGAACAACAATGATTGACAATCAAAATTCTGTCAAAAAAGCTCTTTTGTATGGCTTTGTAGGTGCTCTGGCATTTCCAATTGTGTATGAATGCTATGCAAATGTAATGCGTATGCTTGCAGTTGGTTTGGCACTTGCAGGTTGTGTATATGTGGCTGTAAGATTGTGTAAGTATAATTTTAAAGATTCGCTTTGTGCTGCGGCTTTCTTTTCTGTTATAAGCATCGGACTTGGTGTGTTTTTAGAGATTATGGTTCACGATAGTGTCGTAAAATACCTAGAGGAAAATTCAAAGTATTTTTATATGACATTTAAGGATGTAGTGTATTTTGCTTTTAAAATTGCTATGTGCTATGCCGTTGTATTTATAATCATTATTTCCAAAACAATTTTGATTTCAGCTATTAAAAAGATTAGGTCTAATGCAGAACAATCTGCAACATTTATTGATACAGCATTTGATGATGAATAAATTAGGAATATATATTCATATACCATTTTGCCTTAGAAAGTGTCCATATTGCGACTTCTATTCTGTGGCAATAAATGATAATACAGCTAATGAGTATGTTGAAGCATTGTGCTCGCATATTTTAAGCTATAAAGAAAATCGAATTTTAGTAGATACAGTCTATTTTGGCGGAGGTACTCCAACCTCACTGCCTGCCGGACTCATTGCTAGGATTCTAAATACCGTAAGGGAAGCCTTTGTAATAAGCGATGATTCGGAGATTACTATCGAAGCTAATCCTTGTACGGTCGATGAAAAATACCTTAGAGAGCTTTATGAAAATGGGATTAACAGAATATCCTTTGGCGTACAGTCAGCTTGCGATTCAGAGCTTGAAAGATTAGGTAGACTCCATAATTTTTACAGAGCAAGGTCTGCTGTAATAACTGCTTATGATGTAGGCTTTCGTAATATCTCATGCGACCTTATGATTGGTGTGCTCGGCCAAACCCCTGAAAGTCTTAGCTTTTCAATCGATGAGTTTTCAAAACTCCCAATAAATCATATTTCAGCATATATGCTCAAGGTCGAGGCAGGAACCCCCTACGATTGCGATTGTATCAGAAAAGAACTGTTTGACGACGACACCCAAGCCGATATGTATCTGCTTGCCGTCAAAAGACTTGAAAGTAATGGCTTTCTGCAGTATGAAATATCTAATTTCTGTAAGGACAATATGCGTTCTCGCCATAATACAAAGTATTGGCAGCTTAACGAGTATATTGGCTTTGGCCCATCCGCCCACTCGTATTATGATGGAAAAAGGTTTTTCTATTCCAGAGACATTAAGGAATATATTAATAATCCGGCTTCTACCTATGAGGTGGAGGATGCTTCTCCGGATAAGCTAACAGAATACACAATGCTGTCGCTTAGACTTGTTGATGGACTTTCTTTAAAAACCTTTGCTGAGTTAGGCGGTAACATAGAAGTCCTCGAAAGGTTATCTAGTCAGCTTTGTAAGTCGAAGCTAGCTGTTCTGAACGATGATATCCTTAAGCTTACACCGAACGGATTTCTCGTTTCTAATTCCATTATTGCAAGCCTTTTGGATGAATGAACTGTATTGTCATATTCAATAAAAACAAACCTTTTGTTTTAGTTAATCATACAATATTATGTGATTAAAAAGCTTGGTGTTGTAATTTCAAATTGCAAGTGTTAAAATATAAGATAGTGTTAGCGAAAGGAATCTTCTGTATGAAAAAGAAATTTTTTGCAGCTTTAATGTCAATATGTATCTGCTGCCTATCGGCTTGTTCAGGCGATAACGTTTCTTCGGGTAATGCCGATATTTATAATGCCGAAGAAGTTGTATACGATACACATACCGTAGAGATAGGTTCTGTTACACAGATTTATGTTACTTCCGGTGAATTCGATTATCCATATTCTGAAACTATTAATATTAATCAAAACGGCGTAATTACAAAGATATTTAATGGGACCGAAATTGAAGCCGGTGCGGTTGTTTGTGAGCAGGTTGTTGACGGACTTGATGAAGAAATTGAACAGCAGAAGATTATTCTTGATGCTGCTGAAAAAACATATACAAGTCTTAAAAATTCAGGTGCTTCTTCAAATGATATAGAATATGCCAGAATTAATTATGAGTTTGAGAAGATGGCATATGATAAGTTGATTGAAAAGCAGGATGAAGCTATAATATATGCACCTTATAGCGGAACAATAAAAATCGATAGTGGTCATTGTTATGCCGGCGCTCATGTTTTTGAAGGACAGTATCTTGCAACTATTACAGATAAAAGTAAGTCATACCTTTGTGCGTTTGCATATGTAAGCGAACCATTTAAAAATGTTAATTTCGGTACTTCTGTTACGATAAAACAAGGTAGCACTGAGTGCACAGGTATGGTCGTAGATATAATTGCTCGTGAACCAGGCACTAGTTATGGCGGATATTTATATGTTATCGAGCCGGAAGAGGATTCCGGATTGAATAATTATGGTGATGTGGATATTTCTTTTGATGTGTACGAAAAGAAAAATGTAGTAGTTATTCCACATAGTGCTGTGAAGCAGGTCGGAGAGAGAACATATGTTAATGTTTTGATTTCAGGCTCAAAGATTGAAACTGACGTAGAACTCGGTGTTTGGGGCGCCGGTACCGTAGAAGTGTTAAGCGGATTATCCGGTGGCGAAAAGCTGATTATAAATAGATAATCAAAGAAAGGCAGACAATTTCAAAATGAAGGATATTTTTAAGAATGTGTGGGTAAAGCGAGGCGTTGCTATATTTAGCCTTATTTATACAGCTGTCGTGATAATGCTCACTCTTGCAACATTTTTTTATAGACTCGAGGTAAACGAAGGCTCAGAAGCTGCTTTCTTTACTATATACTTTATGCTAAGTGCAATATTCCTCGTGTTTATGCTGTATTCCAAGGACACCGTTATTACAAGAATAAATGGTATCTTGCTGTTACCTATAGTTTTCTTCCTGGTTCTCTTTAATATGAACAATGTTATTATTTTTGTTCCACCTCTTATCGTGGCAATAATTATGTTCTTTTATTGCAGAATTCCTGAAAAGCTTAAGGTCTTGCTCGGAACAGTGTATCTTATGATGTATATTGTCGGTATATTTGCATTCTTTATCCTCAATATGCTTCTCGGTTCGTCAGCTGTAGAAACCAGACTTACCGGTGATTTGTCAGAAGATGACCCTGTGTATTCTCTTTATGATATGGAGTATGTAAGTACAATCACAAATCCGGCAAACACAGTTTCTCCTGATGGTAAGATGCAGTTTTATATCTGTGACGTCCAGAATAAGGAGGACGGACAGGTAATTATCTATGTTGAGCCTTATGGCGAAGATAAGTATTATAACTTCTTCACGTTAAGACAAAAGGGAATTAAGCGTAAGGTCAAGTTCTATAAAGGCAGAGGTATTGTTCCGGAAGTGTTCTGGACAGATAATAATGTCCTGACATACAGAATGCCAGATAGCAGCGACTACGATAATTCGCAGATTATATTACCGGGTAAGAACTACTTTGAGTTCCTCGGAGTTTATTAAGATTCAAAGCCGTCTTTTAATGGACGGCTTTTTTATCTTTAGAGTTCTAAAAATAATATTTGTCCGAATAGAATTACTAAAAGCTCTAGGGAGGATAAATATGAAAAGCTACAACGATGATAATGATATAACAACCAGAGATATTATACTTATTGCTTCTATGCTCGGTATAACCTTGTTATCACTCCTTGGTCTTGTAAGAGCAATAGATGATTCTTTCTGCGAACTTATTTGGAGCACTTTGTCCGGAGATGAAACCTTGCAGTGTTTTAATGAGCTTTGGAGTAGTATGCTTTGCTGACCTTTAAAATCAATTCAGTGTATGTAGAATTCTACTTCGGCTTCTTTTTTATTGTTGCTCTGGCAACTCTAAGTGGTGCAAAGGCAGTAGGAGTATCGCTCGTTTGCTGTGCCTTGCATGAGGCAGGACATATCGCCACAATGTATTATTACGGCAGAAGACCTAACGCAATATGCTTTTATGGCGGTGGGGTAAAAATAAAGGCACCACTGCTTGAACTTGACTATAAGCGAGAAACTATAGTGTATGCATCAGGCTGTGTAGTTAATTTGTTTTTGTTCTTGATGTCTTGTTGTGTAGGTATAGGAAGCACTACCTTTGCACAAGCAAATCTTTTGTTGTGTGTGTTTAATCTCTTGCCTTTTAAACAGCTTGACGGTGGAAAGCTCACAGCTACACTTTCTCATTCATCTGTAGCTTGGCATAGTGCATTTAAGCTTATAAGATTTCTCGTGATGCTGGTGTTGGTATCGGCTTTTTTAAAAGCCTTGTTGATAGGGTGTATAAGCATTACCATGATAGTTGCAATAGTGTATATCGCCGTCTCTGAATGTAATGTATAGTAATTGTGCAGTATGCATAAATACAAAAGTTTAAGAACTTGGAAAAACGTTCAAATAGGTATTGCTTTTTTACAAAACCTATGGTATAATATTTAAGCATTTGATTTACCGTCGGTGTATTCCGACGAGAGTTAGTGCCTGCCGTAATGGCTGACATTAAAGCGGATAGTCCTCTGACTTTGCCGGTTATTGCTTGACCCCGGCGCTTATAAAGTGTATGAATGTCTGAAAATAATAGGAGGTATTTAAAGTGGACGCTTTAAAACTTATTTCAAATTCAAGCCTTAAGGAAAACGCTCCTGTAGTTAACGTTGGTGATACTGTTAAGGTTCACGTTAACATCAAGGAAGGTGACAAGTCAAGAGTACAGATTTTCGAGGGTACTGTTATCGCTAAGAAGCACGGTGGTATCAACGAAACATTCACAGTTCGTAGAGTTGCTCACGGCTGTGGTATCGAAAGAGTTTTCCCTGTACATTCACCTGCAGTTGCAAAGGTTGAGGTTGTTCGTTCCGGTAAGGTTCGTCGTGCTAAGCTCTACTATCTTAGAAGCAGAGTTGGTAAGGCAGCTAAGGTTAAAGAAGCAATCAAATAATTTGAGAATCGGGAGCAGTTTGTTAAAACTGCTCCTCTTTTTTTTATTAATGCAAAGAAATTTAGCTGTTTAGCCCTTGAAAAAAATGCGATAATTTGATATAATAAATTGTATATTGTTGCAGAAAGGAGCACTCTGTAGAATGGATAATAGCTCTAACTCTTTTAATGAATTAAAAATGACGGATAGTACTAAAGAAAACTTATCCGAAAATAATAAAAAGCCTGTAGTAGAAGCTACTTTAGCTGGTGGCTTTGATGGTATCCCTAAAAAGCAGGATGTTATTGAAACAAAGAAGGATAGCAAGCTTATCGATGAGCTTTTAGACTGGGCAGAATCATTTGTTTTTGCACTGTTTATAATGCTTCTTATTATGATGTTTGCATTTAAGCTCGTTGAGGTCGAGGGCGACTCAATGGAGGGAACTCTCAGTAATTCTGATAGAATCCTTGTTAGTAACCTCTTTGGCTCACCAAAGCCTGGAGATATCGTTGTTGTCAATTGTCGTGGGCTTGATAAAACCATCGTTAAGCGCTGTATCGCTATAGAAGGTCAGGTCGTTGAAATTGACTATAACGCCGATACTGTAAAGGTTGACGGCAAGGTAATTGAAGAAGATTATCTTAGCATTTCTGCTAAGGATATGAGAAATCTTATGCTTTTTGATACTAAGTATTTTGATGTGGACAACGGAGTTTATAGATATACGGTTCCTGAAAACTGTATATTTGTACTTGGTGATAACAGAAACAATTCAACAGACAGTAGATTTGAAAGTGTTGGATTTGTCAACCTTGATGACGTAATCGGAAAGGCGATTATAAGAGTCTTTCCGTTTAGTAAGTTTGGCAAGATTTAATGAATAAAATGACAGATAATATCAATGAACTTGATGAGCTTTATTATAAGCCCAAAACAAAAGCCGATAAGATTATAGATACCATGCTCGAATGGACTGAAACCGTAGTTCTCGCAGTGTTTTTTGTAATACTTGTTTTCACATTTCTTGTGAGAGTTGTGGCTGTCGAAGGCCCATCTATGATGAATACTCTCTATGGAAAAGATGTGCTGGTAATTAGTTCATTTATGTATGAGCTGGAACAAGGTGATATCGTCGTTATCGATTCTAGTGCCTTCGACGAAACTATAGTAAAAAGAATCATAGCAACTTCAGGACAAGTGGTTGAGATTGACTACGATACTCCTGATGGCTGTATAGTTTTGGTCGATGGTCAGCAGCTTATAGAGAGCTATATAGCTGAACCTATGTATGATACACATGCCAATTCACCGGCGTTTTATGACGAGGAGAAAGGTGTATATAGGTATGAAGTTCCATTTTGCAAGGTGTTTGTAATGGGCGATAATAGAAATCACTCAAGCGATAGCAGAACGGTAGGCTTTATAGATACAGACGAAATTGTCGGCGAAGTGATTTTTCGTATATACTCGTCTGAGGGAGAAATAGGAAGGATAAATAACTAATGAGTGAAGTAACACACGTCCAGTGGTTTCCCGGTCATATGGCAAAAACCAGACGTCTTATGCAAGCTAATCTTAAGCTTGTTGATGCCGTTGTAGAAATAACTGACGCAAGAATTCCGTATTCAAGCAGGAATCCAGAAATGGATTCACTTGTTGGAAGAAAACCAAGACTTGTACTTTTGAACAAATGCGACGCAGCCGATGAAACAGTAACATCAATGTGGATTGATTACTATAAGAGAAATGGCTTGAGCGTTTTAGCAACTGACTGCAGAAGTGGAAAGAATGTTAATAAATTTGTTCCGATTTTAAAGGAACTTCTTTCAGAACAGATTGAACGCTGGAATATGAAGGGCATGACAGGAAGACCAATAAGAATTATGATTGTCGGTATCCCCAATGTGGGAAAGTCATCGCTTATAAACCGTCTTGCCGGTGCAAAGCTTGCTAAGGTCGAGGATAGACCGGGCGTTACCAGGGGAAAGCAGTGGGTTAGCTTAGGTAATGGCGATATCGAACTTCTTGATATGCCAGGCGTGTTATGGCCTAAGTTTGAAGATAAGGATGTAGGAGAAAGACTCGCATTTACAGGTGCTGTCAAGGATGATGTCCTTGATATAGAATATCTGGCTTCAAGACTTTTGCAGTATCTTTTAGAAGCATATCCACAGAATATTGTTTCAAGATATTCGGTAAGCCTTGACAATTTACCTGACGACGACGATGATATGACAGGCTGTGCAGTAGGATATGAGCTATTGCAAAGAATAGGAAAAAAGCGTGGATTCTTGATTTCAGGTGGAGATATAAACACCGAAAGAGCCGCTATAACAGTTATCGACGAGTTCAGAAGTGGTAAAATGGGTAGATTTACCCTCGAAAGACCTTAACTTTAGCAGTTTGGAGAGTGACTAAAATGCTTCACCAGTTTGATATGGAATACTTTGAAAAGTATGCTTGCGTGTGTGGCGTAGATGAAGCTGGCAGAGGCCCACTCGCCGGTGACGTGTATGCCGCAGCTGTAGTCTTTGATGAGGATACAGTTATAGACGCCGTCAATGATAGTAAGAAGCTTTCTGAAAAGAAAAGAGAAGAGCTTTTTGACGTTATCTGTGAAAAGGCTAAGGACTTTTGTATCGCAACTGCAACTGTCGACGAAATCGAAGAGCTTAATATCTTAGGTGCTGCTATGCTGGCTATGAAGCGTGCAGTAGAAGGACTTGAATGTAAGCCTGAAATCGCCCTTGTTGACGGAAATAGAAAGCCCTCGCTTGATTGCGAAGTCAAAACTGTAGTAAAGGGCGACGCTAAATCCCAATCGATAGCCGCAGCATCTATCTTAGCAAAGGTTGCCAGAGATAGATATATGAAACAGGTTGCAGAGGATTACCCTCAGTATCAGTTTGATAAGCATAAGGGCTATGGAACCAAGCTGCATTATGAAATGCTTGATAAATATGGCATTAGTGATGTTCACAGACCTAGCTTTTTAAAGAAATATTTGGCGGAGAAAAAGTAATGGCTGATATTCACGAAAAGGGAAGAATCGGAGAGGACTTTACTGCAAGCTTGTTGCAAAGTAAGGGCTATGAGATACTCTGCCGTAATTATAGAATCAAGGGTGGAGAAATTGATATTATCGCCAAGAAAGACGATATGCTAGCCTTTGTCGAGGTTAAAACGAGGAGCGAGGGTGCCCTCGTTACAGGCGAAGAAGCTATAACCCTAAGAAAGAAAAAGCTTGTCGTAAAAGCTGCTGAACGCTTTATTTCAGAGTATGAAACAGAGGTCGATGGTCGCTTTGATGTCTGTGCCGTCGAGATTAAAGATGATAGGGTAGTTGCCTATAAATATTACCCGTCAGCCTTTGATGCCAGTAATTAAATTGCAAATCAATCCTTTTGGATTTTATAAATGGAGGAAGAATTATGTTTTACAAAAGTACAAGAAACAGTGGGGTTAAGGTAAGCTCTGCCCAGGCAATTGCGCAGGGGATATCTAAGGACGGTGGACTCTTTGTTCCATCAGAAATACCTTCTCTCACTCTTGACGAGATAAAGGAAATCGGCTCAATGAGCTATGCCGATAGAGCTGCAGCAGTATTTTCTAAGTACCTGACTGATTTTTCAGAGACAGAGCTTAGATATTGCGTTGATAATGCGTATAGTACAAAGAATTTTGATACTGAAAGCATTACAGAAATTGCTCATCTCTTTGATGGTACATATATGCTCGAGCTCTGGCACGGACCTACTTGTGCATTCAAGGATATGGCACTTCAGATTCTGCCTTATCTTCTTACAACATCTGCCAAGAAGATAAATCTAGATAAGAAAATTGTTATCCTCGTTGCTACATCAGGCGATACAGGTAAGGCTGCACTCGAAGGCTTCAAGGATGTACCTGGCACATCAATTATGGTCTTCTATCCTGAAGATGGCGTTTCTGCTATGCAGAAGAAGCAGATGACAACACAGGAAGGCGACAATGTAGGCGTTTGTGCTATCAAGGGCAACTTCGACGACGCTCAGAATGGCGTTAAGAGAATTTTCACCGACGAGGCTATTGCAAATAAGCTCTCAGAAAACGGTATGATGTTCTCATCTGCAAATTCAATCAACTGGGGTAGACTTGCTCCGCAAATTATCTATTATGTTTCAACATACGCACAGCTAGTTGCAGATGATGAAATTAAACTTGGCGATAAGATAAATGTCGTTGTACCAACAGGTAACTTCGGTAATATCCTAGCAGCTTATTACGCTAAGCATATGGGAGTTCCGATCAATAAGCTTATCTGTGCTTCAAATTCTAATAATGTTCTGACAGACTTTCTTACAACAGGTGTCTACGATAGAAACAGAAAGTTCTTTACAACCATCTCTCCTTCAATGGATATCCTTATTTCTTCTAATCTCGAAAGACTTCTCTATCACCTATGTGGCGAAAACGATGCTACAATCAGAGATTGGTTTGGTAGGCTCGCTTCTGAAGGCAAGTATGAGGTTTCTGATGATGTAAAGAATATGCTCGCAGAGGAGTTCTATGCAGGTTGCTGTGATGACGAAGCAACAAAGTCTTGCATCAAGGAAATTTACCAGAAGTATTCATATACCTGCGATACCCATACAGCTGTTGCCGTTAAGGTTTATGAGGATTATGCAAAGGCAACAGGCGACAATACAAGAACAGTTATCGCTTCAACAGCTAGTCCTTATAAGTTCTCTGGAAGTGTTCTCGAAGCTCTCGGTGAATTCGACGCAAGCCTCGATGAGTTCACACTCGTAGATAAACTCGCTGATGCTTCTAAGCTCCCAATTCCTGCATCTCTTTCAGCTCTCAAGGATAAGGAAATAAGATTCTCCGAGTCTGTTGAAAAGTCCGATATGGATGCCTATGTGTTTAAGACACTATCTATAAACTAAACTTATGAAAGAAAACGAAAACCGCCTGATGTGCAGACGGTTTTCGTTACATATTTAGTCTCTTGACTTAAAGGTTTTGCATTCTGTTGAAGCACAGTTTTCAGGTGATGCACAGTTGCTGCTCACACAAATCTTACCAGCAACGCACTCGTGACCGTGCTTGTTATATACGCAGTTTGCAACCTTGCAGTCAATACCATAAATCTTATTGCTATCCATAGATTGAATTCCTCCGTAGGATTTGATTTCGCGAATTGCTCGCTGATAGTATTATGTGCTATGCGTTTTTAATTATTACTTGTAATTACTTGGAGGTGTCTTATTGGCTTTATTTGTAATAGCAGATTTGCATTTGTCACTGTCTAGTGATAAACCTATGGACGTCTTTAAGGGCTGGGATAATTATACTGAAAGACTTGAGAAAAATTGGCGAAGAATTGTCGCTGATAGTGATACTGTAGTAATTCCGGGCGATATTTCTTGGGCAATGAATCTTGAAGACGCTAAAGCAGATTTTGCATTCATCGAGTCTTTGCCGGGTAATAAAATAATTATGAAGGGCAACCACGATTATTGGTGGAATTCAATGAAGAAAATGGAAGCCTTTTTGCAAGATAATGGTTTTAATAGCATAAGTATTTTGCATAACAATTGCTTTGCTTATGAAAAGACAGGTATCTGTGGCACAAGAGGTTGGATTAACGAGAAGGGTGAACAAGCCGATAAAAAGGTTCTTTTAAGAGAGGCACAAAGACTTAGTGTTTCGATTGAAGCCGCCTTGAAACAAAATCTTAAGCCAATGGTTTTTCTTCACTATCCACCGATTTATATAGCGGATAGAAATGAAGAAATCTTGGCAGTGCTCGACAAGTATAGTATCGAACATTGCTTTTTTGGACATATCCATGGCAAGGGCGGATGTTATGCTGTGAATGGTATTGAACAAGGTAGATATTATAAGCTTATAGCAAGTGACTTTCTACAATTTACGCCCCTCAATATAACTGAATTTGTGCAGTATGACAATTCGAAAAATGAGGGCTAGAAATTATAGTAACAATGTGGTATAATTAATTGGATATATTTATATTTTGGAGGTATAAAAATGAGTTTAGTTAACACAAACAAAACTGCTGCAAATACTTATGAATTGGAGATAGAGATTTCTGCTGAAAAGTTTGAAGAAGCTGTTCAGAAGGCATTCCTTAAGGCTAAGAACAAGATTAACGTTCCAGGCTTTAGAAAGGGCAAGGCTCCAAGAAAGATTATTGAAAGAGAATATGGCGAAGCTGTTTTCTATGAAGATGCTGTAAATCTTCTCTATCCGGCAGAAGTTGACGCTGCTGTTGAGGAAGCAAAGCTTGACCTCGTTGCTCAGCCAGAAGTTGAAGTAACTGACGTTTCTAAGGAAAACGGAGTTAAGATTAAGGTTACATGCACAACAAAGCCTGAGGTTAATATTTCTGATTACCTTGGAATAGAAGCTGAAAAGGTTGTCAATGCTGTAACTGACGAAGATGTTGACAAGGAAGTTGACAAGATTCGTGAAAAGAACGTAAGAATTATTAACGTTGATGATAGAGCAGCTCAGATGGGCGATATCGCTGTTATTGACTTTGAAGGCTTTAAGGATGGCGTTGCTTTCGACGGTGGCAAGGCTGAAATGTTTGAGCTCGAGCTCGGTGGCGGTCAGTTTATTCCTGGCTTCGAAGAGAAGGTTGCAGGTCACAACATCGGCGAAGAATTTGATATCGATGTTACATTCCCTGAGGACTATGCTTCAGAAGAACTCAAGGGCGCTGCAGTTATCTTTAAGATTAAGCTCCACGAAATCAAGGCTAAGGAGCTTCCTGAACTTGATGATGAGTTCGTAAAGGATACTTCTGAGTTTGATACAGTTGATGACTTCAAGGCTGATATAAGAGCTAAGCTCGAAAAGGCTGCTGAAGATAAGGCTGACGCTGAATTTGAGCAGAAGATTTTTGATGTAGTTATCGAAAAGATGGAAGCTGAAGTTCCAGAAGTAATGTACGAAAACAGAGCTAGAGAAATGGCACAGGAAATGTCCGGCAGACTTTCTTCTCAGGGTATCTCATTCGAGATGTACTGCCAGTTCACAGGACAGACTCCGGAAGCTGTTATCGAAACCTTTAAGAAGCAGGCTGAGCCACAGGTTAAGCTCCGTCTCGCACTCGAAAAGATTGTTGAACTCGAAAAGATTGAAGCAACAGACGATGAAGCTAATGCTGAGATCCAGAAGATTGCTGATGCTTATAAGATGGAAGTTGAACAGGTTAAGCAGTATATCGCAGTTGAAGACGTTAAGAAAGACGTTTGCGTAGGCAAGGCTGTTGACCTTATCAAGAATTCAGCAAAGGTAAAGTAATTTAAATTTAATGTTCGCTCGCTTATGCGAGCGAATGTTGTATATTCAGTAGAGGAGGCAAATTTATGGCAACTATACCTTATGTAGTAGAACAGACAAGTAGAGGAGAGAGAAGTTATGATATTTTCTCCAGACTTCTCAACGACAGAATTATTATGCTCTGTGACGAGGTTAATGATACAACAGCTAGCCTTGTTATAGCACAGCTCCTTTATCTTGAAGGACAGGACCCTGAAAAGGATATCGACCTTTACATCAATTCACCTGGTGGAAGCGTTAGCGCAGGTCTTGCTATCTATGATACAATCAAGTACATCAAGTGCGACGTTTCTACAATTTGTGTTGGAATGGCTGCATCTATGGGTGCACTCTTGCTTTCAAGCGGTACAAAGGGAAAGAGATTTGCTCTCCCTCATAGTGAGATTATGATTCACCAGCCACTTATCGCCGGCGGTGGAATTTCCGGTCAGTGCACAGATATCAAGATTCGTTCCGACCATATGCTCAGAACAAGAGACAGACTCAATAAGATTCTTTCTGACAATACTGGAAAGAGCGTTGAACAGATTGCCCTTGATACAGAGCGTGACAACTTTATGACAGCTGAGGAAGCACTTGAATACGGCCTTATTGATAAGGTAATCGTAAGCAGATAGGAGAGAGCTTAATGGCAGGAACCGATAATTTAAAGAAATGTCTGTTTTGCGGGAAGTCTGAAAACAAAGTTTTAAATATGTTTTCTGCAGGTAATACAGCCCATATCTGTAATGAATGTGTTATTTATTGCTATGGTATTATGGAGGAAGAGGGCACAGTACCTCTCGCAAAGCAGAGAAATAGACAGCAACCAAAAGAATCTAATAAGCTTGAGCTTGCAAAGCCAGTAGAGATTAAAGAAAATCTCGACCAGTATGTTATCGGCCAGGATAAAGCTAAGATTTCTCTTGCGGTTGCAGTGTATAATCACTATAAGAGAATTAATGGTATAAAGTCTGACGCTGCTGATGATGTAGAACTTCAGAAGAGTAATGTATTGTTACTTGGCCCTACCGGTACAGGTAAAACACTTCTCGCTCAAAGCCTTGCAAGAAAGCTTAATGTACCATTCGCAATCGCCGATGCAACAACATTAACCGAAGCCGGATATGTTGGCGACGACGTTGAAAATGTACTTACAAGACTTATCCAGGCTGCCGATTATGACGTAGAAGCAGCCCAGCGTGGTATTATCTATATCGACGAAATTGATAAGATTGCAAGAAAATCTGAAAACACTTCTATTACACGTGACGTAAGTGGTGAAGGCGTTCAGCAAGCACTTCTTAAGATTATAGAGGGTACAGTCTCAAACGTTCCGCCACAGGGTGGCAGAAAGCACCCTAACCAGGAGTTTATCCACCTTGATACAAGAAATATCTTGTTTATCTGCGGCGGTGCATTTGATGGCCTCGAAGCTGTAATTAAGAAGCGTACAGAGTCCTCTACTCTCGGATTTGGTGGTCAGGTTAGCTCAAAGAAGAATGAGACAAATGTCTTCCATAAGGTCGAGCCTTATGACCTAGTTAAGTTCGGACTCGTTCCTGAACTTGTAGGAAGACTTCCTGTTATCACTGTTCTCGATGAGCTTGACGAGGATGCTCTCGTTAGAATCCTTTCCGAACCAAAGAACGCTCTTATCAAGCAGTATAAGAAGCTCTTTAAGATTGATAATATCGACCTTGTGTTTACCGAGGAAGCTAAGCGTGCTATCGCTCAGAAAGCCCTTAAGCAGAAGACCGGTGCCAGAGGACTTCGTTCAATCGTTGAACAGCTACTCACAAACCTTATGTATGAGTGCCCATCTGATGATACAGTTGCTGCAATTACAATTACAGAAAAGTGTATTACCGAGGATGCTATGCCACTTATCGAGCGTAAGGTTTACGATAAAAAAGCTCAGTAACAAATATGTTTACCGAGATAAAGAAAAGACAGTATGAAGGTGCGCTACACCTCACTGACTATACAGTCCCTAATGGAGTTACTCGTATAGGACAGGAGGCTTTTGCGAATTGTACTAATCTGTGTACAATCTGGTTACCAGAAAGCGTCGAGTATATCGGGAAAGGTGCATTCTTTAATTGTACAAGCCTCGAAGAGATTGTAATTCCTCCAAAGGTTAAATGTCTGAAAGAGCATGTTTTTGCTTTTTGTGAAGGGTTAACAGAAGTGTTTATCCCGGAAACACTTGAGGATATTGAAGACGTCGCTTTTTTAGGATGTAAAAATTTAGAGAAAGTCCACCTTACAGAATATATTGTTAGTATTGGTAAATTTGCTTTCTATGATTGTAATAAGCTAACCGATATTATTGTTCCTGATACTATTATCGACTTGTCTAAAAAAGCATTCAAAAGATGTCCGTCACTTTCTAAGGAATCAATCGCTTCTATCGAACAAGTGTACAAAAGTCTTAAAATCAAAAAATATGTAATCGGCTAATACCGATATGAAAAACCCCTCACAAATGAACTGCCCCAAATTGTACGGACAGTACAAAAACACCCCTATGGTAGATGAAATTTAATTTTAAGCAACATACTGACATCGCTTTTCAAGTGGTGTCAGTTTTGTTTTTAGTTGTATTCTTTCGTGATTGTAGAAATGGATGTATTCACCTATGAGGAGGCGAACCTACTCATAGGTCTGAAGTCTAATTCTAAGATTTTTTCACATTCTTTGATATGTCTGTAACTTCTTGGCACAAAAATTTCTCCTATGGTAGTTTCTTTAATTCTACCATAGGAGGTCTCTTTTTCCTATTGTCCGTTTTTACTGGACTTGTGCAAAACTGTGGGGCTAAATTATGCCTATTCAAGTGGTGAAAGATATTGAAGGTCATACGGCGTGCGCTGATATACGCAGTAGTTTAGCCAGTTTGCGTACATAAGGTTTGCACTACAGCTCCAATTAAATACCGGAGTGTTTTCGGGATTGTTGTCAGGGAAGTAGTTGTACGGAACAGATACGTCATCACGTTTTCCAACATCTCTGAAATATTCGTTAGCAAGCGTCTCTCTGTCGTATTCCCAGTGACCGAGCAGGAAGAATTGTCTCTCGCTCTTGTCAGAAATAACATGCACGCCTGCCTCGTACGATTCAGCGATTACAGTGAGCTGGTCGCATTTGTCAATATCGGAGCGTCGAACTTCTGTGTGACGTGAATGTGGACAGTGGAATACATCGCCAAAGCCACGGAGAAGTAAACTTTCAGGATGCTCAATGTGGTGCTTGAAGTTACCAAACATCTTTGTCCCGAGAGGATACTTAGGAATTCCATAGTGGTAGTAAAGACCTGCCTGTGCACCCCAACAAATATGTATAGTAGAATATACATTTGTCTTAGACCACTCGAAAACCTCGCAAAGCTCTTTCCAGTAGTCTACATCATCAAAATCAAGCGTCTCAACAGGAGCACCTGTTATAATAAGACCGTCATATCTGTTGTACTTAATTTCATCAAATGACTTGTAGAACGCCAGCATATGTTCTTGAGGCGTTGTCTTTGAAGTGTGAGAAGCCATCTGTACAAGCTCAATATCAACGTGGAGTGGAGTGTTACTGAGCAGTCTTAAAATCTGTGTCTCTGTAACAATCTTGTCCGGCATAAGATTGAGAATAGCTACCTTGATAGCTCTAATATCTTGATGCTCAGCACGGTCATTCCCGATAACGAATATATTTTCTTTTTCTAAAGTCGAATAAGCAGGTAGATTGTTTGGAATTTTAATTGGCATAGTATAATTTATAGCGTTTTAATACGCTTCTCCTTTTTGTAATGCTTCTAGTATTATAACATCTTTTTAAAAATATTTCAATAGGGAATAGCCCCTGGCTTAAAAGAAAATCATTGACTATTTTGTGCTGTAATGGTATAATGATATTGTGTATTCTTATGTCTGGATATGAGGTGTTATTGTGACAAATTCTAAGCTTGTTGTTATAGAAGGGCTCGATGGAAGTGGAAAATCCACACAATTTGAGCTTGTCAAAGAATATCTATGCGAAAAAGGCGTTGATGTTAAGGCTATAAGCTTTCCTGAATATGATAAACCGTCATCAACTCTCGTCAAGATGTATCTGGGTGGAGAGTTTTCAAAGAATGCCTCTGACGTCAATGCATATGCGGCATCTAGCTTTTATGCAGTCGATAGATATGCAAGCTACAAGCTTTATTGGGAAAAGGATTATCTTGAAGGAAAGAGTATTTTAGCTGCTCGATATGTTACATCTAATGCGATTTATCAGATGACTAAGCTCACTAAGGATAAGTGGGATAGCTATATAGATTGGCTCTATGAATACGAATACGAAAAAATGGGATTACCTAAGCCTGACCTCGTTATTTTTCTTGATATGCCTGTTGATGTTTCTCAGAAGCTTATGAGTAAGCGCTATGAGGGTGACGAAGCAAAGAAGGATATTCACGAGGCTAACGTGGAATTCCTTAATAAATGTAGAGAAGCCGCACTCTTTGCTGCTAATAAAGACAATTGGGCAATTATTCCTTGCTCGGATGGTGAAAGCCCTCTTTCAATAGAATGTATTTTTGAAAAGATTATTGAATGTGTTAATAAGATTATATAGCATTTGGAGTAATTGTTTTGAATTTTGAATATAGAATTATTGATATAAGCGATAAAGAATGGATAACTGAGCTTTTGCAAAAATCCGATTTTATGGCTTGCGAATATTCTTTTGCTAACAATTTTGCTTGGCGAAGATTAGCTGATTCAAATATATGTAGATATAAAGACTTCTATTTTTTAAGGTCGATTATAGATGATGAGGTGTATTTTACCTATCCTGCAGGCGATGGCGACGTAAAGGAGTTCTTTGACCTTTTACTTTCTGAATGCAAGGCTGAAGGTAGAGAACTAAAGCTTGTTTCTGTTTTGGAAAGCTGTGTTAATAACCTTGTTGGTATTTATGGCGATAAGGTTAACGCACAAGAGGATAGAAGTAATTTTGATTATATCTATAATACAAACGAGCTTATAGAACTTCGTGGAAAGAAATTTCACGGAAAGAGAAATCATATTTCTAATTTTAAAAAATCTGATTGGGAATATAAAGAGCTCACAAAAGAGCTTATAGATGATTGCATCGAGTTTTCGGCAGTTGCTTTTAACGATAAAGAGTCATATACCTCACATTCTGCCGTAGCTGAACAGTTTGCAATTAATACGTTTTTTAGCTTCTATGATGAGCTTGACTTAAAAGGCGGAGTGCTCTACCAAAATGGTAAGATGGTAGGCTTTACGTTTGGAGAAGCACTTAATAGCGATACGTTTGTTATCCACGTAGAAAAAGCACTTGGGAATGTCCAGGGTGCATATCCTACACTTTTTAATGAGTTTATTAAAGCTAATGCCACACAATTTAAATATATAAATAGGGAAGATGATGTTGGAGTGGAAGGCCTTAGAAAATCTAAGCTTTCTTATCGTCCTGAATTTCTCTTAAAGAAATATGTGGTTACAATTAAGGATAATTAGGAGGCAAAGTAATGATTTATGTTTTTATTGCTGACGGATTTGAAGAAGCCGAAGCACTCGTACCTGTAGATATTTTAAGAAGAGCCGAACTTGAGGTTGTTACAGTTGGCATAGGTTCTTGTATTGTAAAAGGCTCTCACGGTATAAGAGTTATGACTGATGCTGATGATAAACAAATCGCTATGGATGATACAGTCGATATGATTGTACTTCCGGGTGGTATGCCAGGTACGCTTAATCTTGAAAAGAATGCTACTGTGCAGAGTGCAATTGATTATTGTATAGCTAACGATAAGTTCATCGGTGCAATTTGTGCCGCTCCTTCAATTCTTGGCAGAAGAAATCTTCTCAAGGGCAAGAAGGCAACTTGTTTCCCGGGCTTTGAACAGTTTTTGCTCGGCGCAGAATATTCAAATGAAAGCGTAGTTAGAGATGGCAAGATAATCACAGCTAAAGGTGCCGGCGTCGCAACTAAGTTTGGACTTGCACTTGTCGAAGCTATAACCAATAATAAGGCTAGAGCCGATAGACTTGCGCAGGCATTGCAGTGTGATGAATAAAAAAGAGCTAAGAGCGTATTACAAAACACTCAGGAAGGCTTTGTCAAAGTGCGAGAAGGACAAGCTGGATAATGAGATAACCGAAAACTTTTTAAGCCTTGACGAGTATAAGAACGCTCAGTGCTTACTTTGTTATGTGTCTTCTCAAATCGAAGTCGGAACAATAGCTGTAATTCAAACGGCTTTAAAAGACGGAAAGTCGGTTTATGTTCCTAAATGCTCCGATGAAGGCAATGCTATGACCTTTTATCGTATAGGTTCACTCGTAGAACTTACAATCGGTTCGTATGGTATACTTGAGCCTAGTGAAACTGCTGTAAAGTATATGGGTGAAAATGCATTGTGCATAGTTCCTGCACTTTCTTATGATAAGCTGGGTTATAGACTCGGTTTTGGAAAAGGCTATTACGATAGGTTTCTTAACGAGAATAAAAATTTGTATCCTATCGGTTTTTGCTATTCAAATTGCATGACAGAAAAGTTACCGTCAGAACAGTATGACATAGCTGTAAAAATGATTATTACAGAAAATTTAATTATAGATATAGAGGTGTAATCCATGACAGGAAAGGATAATGAGCTTGATAGACTTTTTAATGAAAGTCTAAACAGATTAAATAAGCTAAGTAGCAATAGCGTATCTGACCTTTCTACAGTTTCTTTTTCAACTGAAAAGGCTGAAGCTAAGAAGGAAGACCTTGTAGCCGAAGAAAAGCAAGAGGTTCAAAATTTCGAAGCTGTTGAGATTCAGCCTGAAGCTCAAGCTTCTGTAGAAGCTGTTTCTGAATATAATGAAGCAGAGCTTGAAGACCAGCTTCCAGAGGTTTCTGTATTTGAACAAACCTTAGTTCAAGAAAATATATCAAATGAAGCTTTGCATGAAAACACTGATGAGCTAGGTGAAGCTCTTGACGAGAATGGTGAAGAGCTTTTAGAGTCAGAAGATTTTGATGATGAGTATGATGACGAGGACTTTGACGACGAAGTCGTTGACGATGAGGATTTTGTAGAAGATTATACAGATGTTTCTATGCGTTCAAAACTTCAGTTTAATATGCGTCAAGACTATGCTCCTAAAAAGAAGAGGAAAAAGAAGAAGGTTAAGCCTAACAATAGTATTCTCGTTGGTACCGTTGTAACAGTTATAGTAATTGCTGTATCCTTTATCCTTTCCTTCCTGACTATTCAGCTTGGCGTCGAGTATATGGGAATATCAAAGTCTGAGGAAAGTATAACCTTTGAAATTCCTGCAGGAACAACTACTTCTACAATCGGTGACCTTTTGTATCAAAAGGGTATTATCAATAATCCTACTCTCTTCAAAATCGTAATGAAGGTCAAGAAAGTTAATGACTCGATGATTTATGATGGAGAGATTACGCTTACTCCTAATATGACATATCCAAGTATAATTGATGCTATCTGTACTTCAAGAAAGGTCTATGAAACGGTTACCGTAACCTTTACCGAAGGCACATCGCTCTATAAGGCAGCTAAGCTGCTTGAAGAAAACGGCGTGTGTGAAGCAGCTGCGTTCTTAGAAGAGTTTAATAAGAATTCAGGATTTGATTTTGAAAACGGTCTTACACTTAATGACCAGACACTCTATAAGATGGAAGGCTTCTTCTTCCCGGATACATATGAATTCTATAAAGAAGATACAGCCGAGAATGTAGTATCAAAGATAAAGACAAACTTTGATAGCAAGATTACAGATGAGGTCAAGGCTCTTATAGAAAAGAGTGGTCTTAGCCTCTATGAAGTTATTACCTTAGCTTCAATTGTACAAGCAGAAGCTGACACTAAGGAGAATATGGAGCTCGTAGCATCTGTATTCCTTAATAGACTTTCATTTACTGCTGAGTTCCCACATCTCCAGTCGGATGCAACAATCTTCTATGTAAGAAATACCATCGCTTCAGCATTAGGTGGAGAGGATAAGGTTTCGCTGTATACACCACTTTACGATACATATACTTGCTATGGCCTCCCAATCGGTGCAATTGGAAATCCAGGTATGGATGCTATTATGGCAGTTCTCAAGCCAGCAGAAACTACATATTGTTATTTCGTAACAGACTCTAAAACCGGCGAGTTCTACTATGCAGAAACCTATGAGGAACATCTGGAAAACTGCGAAAAGGCAGGTTACTAAGATTGAGTAATTTTGATATTAACAGATTAGAAGTGCTTGCACCTGCAGGCGATATGGAAAGGTTTAATGCCGCAATAGACTTCGGCGCAGATGCCGTATATCTCGGTGGCCAAATGTTCGGCATGAGAGCAGGCCCTGCGAATTTCACTGGCGAAGAACTATCACAAGCTGTAAAGCTAGCGCATAGCCGTGGCGTGAAGGTGTATCTTACTTGCAACACCTTGCCAAGAAATAATGAAATCGTGCATTTCGAGGAGTTTATTAAAACTGCCTCGGATGCAGGAGTTGACGCTGTTATCGCTACCGATATAGGCATTCTCTCGCTCATCAAGAAGTATACTCCGGATATGGAAATCCATATTTCTACCCAAGCAGGCATAGTAAACTATGTAACAGCACAAGAGTTTTACAATATGGGCGCAAAAAGGGTAGTACTCGCAAGAGAGCTTTCTCTCGATGAGATTTCCGAAATAAGAGCAAAGACAGACAAGGCTCTCGATATAGAAGCCTTCGTTCATGGTGCAATGTGCGTTAGCTTTTCCGGAAGATGCCTGCTTTCTCAGTATCTCGTGAATAGAGATGCCAACAGAGGCGAGTGCGCACAGCCTTGTCGCTGGGGATATCACCTTATGGAAGAAAAACGAGAAGGCGAGTTCTATCCTATCTTTGAGGACGAAAAGGGAAGTTATATTCTTAATGCTAAGGATATGTGTATGATAGAACAGCTCGACCTCCTCGCTAAAGCCGGCGTAAACAGCTTTAAAATCGAAGGTAGAGCTAAATCCTCATACTATGTTTCTGTTGTCGCAAATGCATATAGAATGGCTACCGATATCCTTAAGAAAAACCCCGATAACTACTCCTTGCCACAATGGGTTAAGGACGAGGTCTATAAGGTTAGCCATAGAGCCTATTGCACGGGATTTCTGTTTGGGCATCCAAAGGATTGCCAGTATTACGAAAACAGCGGTTATATAAGAGAATATGACGTTGTTGCAGTTATAGATGAGTGTAAGGACGGAATGATTTACGCAACTCAGCGCAATAAGTTCAATAAGGGCGATGAGCTTGAAATTTTAGCACCAAAGTGCGAGCCAGTAAAGCTTTCTGCTGATACAATCTATAACGAGTGGGGACAGCTTGTAGACTCAGCAAACCACGCAATGATGAAGATTTCAATGCCGTGCGTCAGCACTTTCCCAAAGAATTCAATTATCAGAATGAAGAAATAATCCAAAACAGCACTTGCCTTATGCGGTGCTGTTTTACTTGACCGATAAAAGCACAAAATGTCGGGACTTTGGTACTCTGTAATGCTATAATGTAATCACGACAAAAGAGAAAGGATGCTGTGAAATGAACGGTTGGGCTGAAGGTATTATTAACGCAATTCAGTATATCGAGGACAATCTTACCGGTGAGCTGTTAGTCGATGATATTGCATCAAAAGCCTATGTTTCTGTATTCCACTTTCAGAGAATATTTAACGTGCTGTGCGGTGTGACAGTAGGTGAGTATATAAGAAACAGAAGGCTCACTCTTGCAGCTCAGGAGCTATCAGCTTCTGATACAAGGGTTATTGATGTTGCTCTCAAATATGGATACGATTCTCCCGACAGCTTCACAAGAGCGTTTACGAAGTTTCACGGTGTTTCTCCATCTGTCGCAAAGGAAAAGGGTGCAGCACTCAAATCGTATGCACCACTGAAAATCAAGCTTACATTGGAGGGCGGAACAATGATTGATTACAAAATAGTAGAAAAGTCTTCATTCACAATTATCGGAAAAGCAAAGAAATTCAGTGCAGAGTCATCCTATGCTGAGATTCCAAAGTTCTGGAATGAGCATTATGCATCAGGCGGCGGACAAATAATCAGAGGAATGTACGGAATCTGTATGGACAGCGACGGCAAGAACTTTGATTACTACATAGCTGATGTCTATAATCCTTGTATGGATATCCCTGAAGGTCTTGTTACAAGAGAAATTCCGGCAGGAACATGGGCGGTATTTCCATGTAAAGGCGCTTTGCCGGACTCACTGCAGACTGTGAATACTAAGATATGGAGCGAGTGGCTCCCAAGCTGTAAGGATTATAAGCTTGCCGGCAACTACAATATTGAGATGTATTGTATTCCACCTGCAAATCCCGACGACACATATACAGAAATATGGGTCCCTGTAACAAAAGCATAAATAAAGAGCCTCGACACAGCTTGGTCGGGGCTCTTTATTTGGTTTATTCTACATAATGATTTCAATCTGAAAAAATCTTTCTTGAAATTCAACATAATTAAGGATTTCTTCCTTGGTGAAATTCATATTACGTGGACATACTACCCACTTATCTTCAACATCATCAAGTCGATGGATAATTGCAATAACTTTGCCTGTGAAAGTCTCAACTGCTTTGTCAACACCAAGAATATAAGCGTCCTGTTCATCTCCGTCAGGTGCAATAATCCCATCAATATATCCGTAATTTATAGGATAGTATATGTCCGGATGCTCTGGGTGAAAACTATCCATAGGTCTATCAACAGTTACTGTCACAATATTTCCTATCATATATATCCTCCTGCAGAAAGCAAACCCCGATAGATATTCTATCGGGGTTGTTTGTTTAGTTCTTAGCAACTGAAAGTGTAACCTTCTCGCCGTTGATGTCCCATTCCTTTGTAAATCCGTCTGTACCTTCAAATACAAACTTATCGCAAAGTACGTCGTGACCGATTGTAGCTTCGTTGGTCTTTACAATCTCAGCTACCTTATCATTACCGTCAACATATACGGTAATATGGTCCATAACATCAAAGCCTGCTTCCTTACGCATTGTCTGAATCTTGCTTGTAACCTCTCTTACAAAGCCTTCTTCAATAAGCTCAGGTGTAAGAGTTGTATCAATAGCAACAGTAATGCCGTTTTCGGAAACTGTGAAGAAGCCTTCCTTCTGCTTTATGTCGATAAGGAGGTCAGCCTCCTCAAGCTTAATCTCGCCACAAGAAATGTTAAGTGTCAAGAAGCCTGTTTCGTCAAGCTCAGCCTTTGCCGCAGAGCCATCAATCTCAGAAAGAAGATTTCTTATCTCACCAAGGTTCTTACCAAACTTAGGGCCTAAGGTCTTAAGCTGTGGCTTGAAGGAGTAGGAGATAAAGCCGGATACATCGCTTGTAAATTCAACATCCTTGATGTTAAGCTCGTCTCTTATAATCTCTGTGAAGTAGCCGGAAAGCTCAATGTCGCTCTTAACATACATCTTAGCGAGTGGCTGACGGTTCTTTCTGTTAGAGCCGTTTCTTGCCGCACGGCCGAGAACAACAATTTTCAGTAGTGCGTCCATTTCTTCCTCGAGCTTCTTGTCAATAAGCTTCTCGTCTACCTCTGGGAATGAGCAAAGGTGAATACTCATAGGAGCATTCTTATCTACAGAACCAACGAGGTTTCTGTAAATATCCTCAGCCATAAACGGAATCATAGGAGCAGAAGCCTTTGCTGTTGTAACAAGTGCTGTGTAAAGAGTCATATAAGCGTTAATCTTATCCTGTGTGAGCTCCTGTGCCCAATATCTTTCTCTTGAGCGACGAACATACCAGTTGGACATCTCATCAACAAAGCTATCGAGTGCCTTAGCAGCCTCTGGAATTCTGTAGTTTGCAAGGTTATCGTCTACTTCCTTAACCATAGAATTGAGCTTCGAAAGCAGCCACTTGTCCATTACAGAAAGCTTGTCGTAATCAAGTGTATATTCAGTAGGATTAAACTTATCAATGTTAGCATAAAGTACATAGAAGGCATAGGTGTTCCAGAGTGTTCCCATAAACTTTCTCTGACCTTCAATAACAGCCTTTCCGTAGAACTTGTTAGGAAGCCATGGAGCAGAGTTTGTGTAGAAGTACCATCTGATAGCGTCAGCACCGTATGTTTCAAGTGCCTCGAATGGGTCAACGGCGTTGCCCTTGGACTTACTCATCTTTTGTCCGTTTTCATCCTGAACGTGTCCTAAAACTATTACGTTCTCGTAAGGAGCCTTGTTGAAGATAAGGGTCGAGATTGCCATAAGTGAATGGAACCAGCCTCTTGTCTGGTCAACAGCTTCAGAAATAAACTGAGCAGGGAACTGAGCCTCGAAAAGCTCCTTGTTCTCGAATGGATAGTGGTGCTGTGCAAATGGCATCGCACCAGAGTCAAACCAGCAGTCGATAACCTCAGGTACTCTGTGCATATCCTTTCCGCACTTTTCACACTTTATGGTAACAGCATCAATGTATGGTCTGTGAAGCTCAACCTTTGCATTTTCAGGGTTGCCGCTCATCTTAGCTAGCTCTTCACGGCTACCTACACAGTGAAGGTGTCCGCATTCACATTCCCAGATGTTAAGTGGTGTACCCCAGTATCTGTTTCTTGAAATTGCCCAGTCCTGGATGTTTTCAAGCCAGTTGCCAAATCTACCCTTACCGATAGATTCAGGAATCCAGTTTACTGTGTTGTTGTTTCTAATAAGGTCATCTCTTACCGCAGTTTCTCTGATATACCAGCTTTCTCTTGCATAGTAGATAAGCGGAGTATCGCATCTCCAGCAGTGTGGATAGCTATGCTCAAACTTAGGAGCAGAGAAGAGGAGTCCTCTCTCGTCAAGGTCAGTGAGTACCATAGGGTCTGCTTTCTTGCAGAATACGCCTTCCCACTTAGTTTCCTTTGTCATTTCGCCCTTTGAGTCAACGAGCTGAACAAATGGAAGTCCGTATTTTCTGCCAACCTTAGAGTCGTCTTCACCGAATGCAGGCGCAATATGAACAACACCTGTACCGTCAGTGAGTGTAACGTACTCGTCACAAACTACATACCAGCACTTTTCCTTTGGTGATACAAAATCAAAGAGTGGAACATATTCCTTGTATTCAAGGTCCTTACCCTTCATAGTTTCGAGAACCTCATATTCGCCCTCGATTACTGTAGAAGCAAGTGCCTGCGCAAGATAGTAGATAGTTCCGTCTTCTACCTTGATCTTGATATAATCATATTCCGGGTGTACACAAAGTGCAACGTTTGAAGGAAGTGTCCAAGGGGTTGTTGTCCAAGCGAGAATGTAAGCATCCTCATCCTTAACCTTGAACTTAGCAATAGCAGAGCGTTCCTTTACGTCCTTGTATCCCTGAGCAACCTCAGCACTTGAAAGTGGAGTTCCACATCTTGGGCAGTAAGGAACAATCTTAAAGCCCTTGTAGAGAAGTCCCTTGTCCCAGATAGTCTTAAGTGCCCACCATTCAGACTCAATGTAATCGTCATGATATGTTACATAAGGGTCGTCCATATCAGCCCAGAAGCCAACAGTACCTGAGAAGTCTTCCCACATACCCTTGTACTTCCAAACACTTTCCTTACACTTATCGATAAATGGTTCAAGACCGTATTCTTCAATCTGGTCTTTTCCGTCAAGTCCAAGGAGCTTTTCAACTTCAATTTCAACAGGAAGGCCGTGAGTGTCCCAGCCAGCCTTTCTAGGTACCATACAGCCCTTCATTGTTCTGTATCTAGGAATCATATCCTTGATTACACGAGTAAGAACGTGACCGATATGAGGCTTTCCGTTAGCCGTTGGCGGTCCATCATAGAAAACGTAAGGCTGTGCATCCTTGCGTTCTTCAATGCTCTTTTCGAAGATTTTGTTTTCCTGCCAGAACTTTAGAACGTTCTTTTCGCGTTCAACAAAGTTCAGGTTTGTCGAAACCTTTTCGTACATTGTTATTCCTCCAAATATAAATTTTGAGCAGAAAATAAAATAAGCATTCTCCCGAAAAAAGGACGAATGCTCGCTATACCACCTTATTTTCTACATACAACAGCGCTATAGCGCCTATATGCTTTCTCGTAACGGGAGAATACCGTCGTCGCCTACTCATAAAACTTTCGGAACGAAGCTACAAAGTGATATTCAGGGAAGCTTACTAATGTCGGTTTTCACCACATCCGACTCTCTGCAAATCTTCAGCTTAGCTTACTGTCTTTGTCATAGCTTTTCACATATATGTTTATTCTATCACTCATAGACTAAAAAGTCAATAGGAATGTACGATTTTTCGATACAAAAATTTATTAAAACTCGGTTGTAAATTTGCATATTTTGTGGTATGATTTTAATATATAAAGTGTTTGGAGAGTAATTATGATTAAGAATGTAATTTTCGATATAGGGATGGTGCTTGTCGATTTTAGATATAAGGCACTTTGCAGAGAGCTCGGGATGAGTGAAGAAACAGTTGAAGCCGTAGCTAAAGCAATGCCGGAAAATCCCATTTGGAATAATCTTGACCAAGGATTATTCTCACAAGAAGAAGCTATCAAGCATTTTAAAAACAGTAATCCTGAGCTAGCAAGCGAGATTGACTTGTTTTGGGATAATATTCAAAATGTAGTAAGCAGCTACGAACAATCTAAAGATTGGCTGTACGAGTTAAAAAGCAGAGGATATAATATCTATCTTCTCACAAATTACCCCGAGGAAATGTTTGCATTACATTGCAAAACGCAGTTTGATTTTCTCGGTGCTGTAGATGGTATGGTCGTATCATCTCACGTTAAGCTCACTAAGCCTGATGAAAGAATATTTCAGCTCATTATGAGCAAATATAATCTTGTGCCTAACGAGTGCGTCTTCTTAGACGATAGAATCGCTAATACACAAAGTGCTACGGCTCTAGGAATTCACGCTATTACAGTTTCGGACCCTGTCTTAGCTAGAAAAAACCTTGATGAATTACTTAAAACAATCGGATGTGAGGTGTAGTCTTATGAACATAAAGAAAATAGTTACCACAGCTACCGCTGTAGCAGTAGCCGGTGTAATTACCCAGAAAAAGGCGTATGCATGGAAAAGCTCTACTCATTCACATATAGCAATGAAGGGCGTTGACCTTTTGGCAGTCGATGGATATAACGATGCATATTCTTTTTATGATGAGTATAGGAATACTATTGCTGAGTATACTCAAAAGCCTGATTATAAAGGCGATATTGACAAGGGTAAGGGATGGCATTATTATTGCGTTACAGATGTGAATGGTGACATGTTGCCTAAATCTCAAAGTGGTTATCGTAAATCCGGAAAAAATTTTCTTTCTTCTTCGAAGTATTCAAGAACAGCTAGAAGTATTTTTGAGGATAATTATCAGTCTGCGCTTACTTTCTATAGGCTTGGAAAAACAGAAAAATCAATGCAGTTTGTTGCCAGATGTGTCCATATGATTGCCGATGTAGGATGTACTCCACATACTACAAATCTTACACTTACTTCTATTCATAATTCAAAGCACAAGAGATACGAGTACTATACTTCCGGCATTTTTGAAAAGTGTTGTGCTCCATTAGGCGATGATAGCGTGTATCAGCTGTTCTTAGAGGATAAGTATTTCGGAGAATGCTTTAATGAGCTTTCACAAAAATCAGCAAAAGACTATGACGTAGTGGTTAATGCTGCAACAGAAGAAGACTTAAGCATTACTGTAGAAAGAGCTTTATGCGTTGCACAGCAGTATGTTGCAGGATTTTTATTGAGATTTTATAATGATGCTACTTCAACTAATTGTGGACTTTTAAATGGTGGCAATTATATCATAAAGAATGCCCAAAACGGAGAGTATCTCAGAGTCGATATTACAGATAATGAACGCTTTGTATATTGTTATACCGATGATGATAGAGAACATGCAACAAAATTTACGTTAAGAATCAGCGAGGATGGAAGCTATGTTCTTGTGTGCAAGTCCTGTAAGCTTCCATTATCCTCTAGACCATTCGTTAAGCCTAAAGATAAAAATGCTGCCCCTAAGGATATCATTCACTTTAAAATAGCTGTTACGCCGAATGGATATAGGTTGACATCTCGTGATTCACGATATTTAAAAGTGCTATCTCTAAGTAGCCTAGATGATATGACAGTCACATCATCATATAACCCCGATGAGCTTTCACAGCATTGGTATATCGAAAGAGTGTAATAATTCAGCCCCAACGATAAAACGTTGGGGCTGTAGTGTTTGTCTAGGATATGTATTAAAGCTCTTTCATCTTTTTAATAAATATAACACCAATTATAGCTACTGATATAAGAAGCATAAAGTAGAATCCGGTCATAACGTTTAAAAAAGATTTTGCTTCACTTTGTGTTTTTGAATCATCTGATTCAGTATCAATTATCCAAGTAGTAAAAGTGTGTGAAGTTAATTCCTTATCGAGAATCTCATATATTTTTTGATGGCCGACTTCGTTCGGGTGAATATCGAGAGAACCGATTCTTGTCAATTCTTTTGATTTGCCTTTAAATTCTGAAGCAATATCACAAACTATATATTCTGCACCAGCAATGGTTGCGTTCTTTTTGATGACCTTGTTGAAGTCTGATATTGCTGAATTACTAAGTTCTTTGATAGCAGGAATCATATCAAAGAACTCAAAAGGATTGTATATAGTCTGTACAATAATAATACCGCTAGGATTTTGTGCTTTTATTGAGCTAATGATAAGCTTTAAATTCTTCTCGTATTGTTCTAAAGCAATTGGAAGGTTCTCGTCAATGTATTTTTTTAGCTTTGCTATTCCACTGATGCCGAGTGATGAAATAACCTGCTCTACGGAATCGTAGCTTTCTGTGCTTGAATCAATCGTCTGACTGATAGCATCATAAAGCACGTGAAGAATGTCATTTCCACCAATCGATATAATAATCGTATCCGAGTTCTTTATAATGCGAGAAGCATTTTTATCTTTAAGAAGATTTACAAGGTCATTGGACGTTGCACCTGATACAGCAAGATTGTGATAATCTGTTTGTGCAACAAGCTCATATTTTTCTGCAAGAAGATTACCATAGCTTTTACAGGTGTAGCAAGGATCACTTTCATATCCCTCAAGACCATATCCTGCAGCAATTGAATCGCCGAGTAAAGTCATGTAGAAAGGTTTATTTTGTGAAACTTCAACTAAATCACCTGCAGCCTTTGCCGGTGTTGAAAAAACTGTTAATATAAATATAAATGAAAAAACGAGTGAAAATATCTTTTTCATTTGTATCCTCCGAAGTTTGAATTTAAATTATTATAATTATATCATATCTTTATAAAATTTACAACTAATCTATTGTAAAAATTACAAAATTCAATTATAATGCTAATATAATAGTTTCATATGTTTGTTAAGGGTGATATAAATGATTTTAAGCGCTGAGAGCGTGTATAAATATTATAACGGAGAAGCGATTCTTAAAGATGTCAATTTTACTATCGAAGACAAAGAGCGTATAGGTCTTATTGGCGTTAATGGTTGTGGAAAGTCTACGCTTCTTAGGATTATAATTGGCGAGGAGCTTTGCGATAAAACAGCTGATGGAAAGGGAAGTATTTCTATTTCTAATAATCGTTCCTTTGGTATTCTTAAGCAAAATAGTGGGCTTGATTCAGAGGAAACAATTCTGAATGAAATGCGTAAGCCGTTTAAAAAACTCCTTGAAATAAAAAACAGAATGACAGAGCTCGAAGGAATGATGACCGAGCTTAACGGCTCTGAACTAGAAGACGCCGGAGCTGAGTATTCAGGGTTATCTTCATATTTTGAAGCACAAGACGGTTATCGAATTGATGTAAGAATTAATACTGTACTTAATGGTATGGGCTTTTCCCAGGAAATGCTCGATAGAAAAGTATCATCACTAAGTGGTGGCGAGAAAACACGATTAGCTCTATCTAAGCTGCTCATAGAAGCACCTGATTTACTCATTCTCGACGAGCCAACCAATCATCTTGATGTAAAGACACTACGCTGGCTTGAGGACTATCTGAAGGGATATAAGGGTGCAATACTCGTTGTATCACATGATAGATACTTCCTTGATAAAATTGTTGATAAGATTTTTGAAATTGAAAATTCGAGACTTACTTCCTACAAGGGTAATTACACTGCATTTGTTAATCTAAAAAAAATGAATGTTGCAAGACAATCAAAGGAGTATGAGCTTCAGCAAAAAGAAATTTCAAAGCTTGAGGATTATATTGCAAGAAATAAGGTGAGAGCATCAAGTGCTAATATGGCGAAGAGTCGCCAGCATATGCTCGATAGAATAGAACGCATTGAAAAGCCTCATGAAGATGTTAAGCCACCAAAGATTAAACTTGAGTATGACATCGTGCCCCCCAAGGACCTCCTTAACGTCGAAAATTGTGAGCTTGCTGTAGGAGAAGGGGCAAGCAGAAAGATTATTGCACAGAACGTTTCTTTCAAAATCAGAAGGGGAGAAAAGGTCGCATTTGTAGGCCCTAATGGTGCAGGAAAAACCTCAATTTTAAAACTGATTCAAGGTATTATAGGACATGAGAAAGGAAGGATTTCTTGGACAGCTAACGTTAAGCTCGCTTACTTTGAACAAGAGCACGCTTATCTGCATTCGCAACTTTCATCTTTTGAAGAAGTCCAGAATTATTACCCTACAATGAGCGAGCTTATGATTAGAAAGCATCTTGCATCTGTTCTAATCGTCGGTGAGGACGTTTTTAAGCCTATTAGTGTACTGAGTGGTGGCGAAAGAGCTAAATTGTGTTTTTGCCTTATGATGCTAAAGCGCGGTAATGTGCTTATCCTCGACGAGCCAACAAACCACCTAGACCTTAATACTATGGAGGTTCTTGAAGAAGCTCTCGTAGAATTTGACGGAACCATAATTTTAGTATCACACGATAGATATCTTTTGAATAAGGTTGCAGATAGAATTATCGAGATTGACTCAGGAGAACTAGAAAGCTTTGCAGGCGGATATTCCTTTTATTCTGACGAAAAAGAAAAGCGTCGAGAACAAGCCGAGAGAGAAAGGCTTGAGAAGAAGGAAGAAGAAAAAGCTCAAGACCGTGAGCAAAGGTCTTATCGAAGCAAGGAACAGCGAGCTCAGGCTGCAAAGAAAAGACAACAGATTGCCCAGCTAGAGAAAGAAATAACAGAGCTTGAAGAACAAATTGCAAAGCTCGAAGAACTTATCACAACTGATGAGTATGCAAGCGATTACGAAAAAATGTCCTCAGCATGTTTGGCACTTGAGAATATGAAGAATATCCTCGATGAAAAGCTCACATTGTGGGCTTGTGAGGGTGAATAATTCACATTTTTTTAGGGTGAATAGGGTAGAAAGTTGTTGACAAAGACCAAAAGATGTGATATAATTATATGAAACAAAGCAAACGTTTGCTTTATAAATTATGAAAGGATGCTCAAATAATATTTAGTTGTAGCAAAGGTGATTTCTATGAATGAATTTTCTTATCCAACCCTTAATGCAGAAACCTCGTTGCCTTTTTATGTTGTTGGAATAGGCTCAATTGACCGTGAATATCATGTAAAGCGTGAAGAGGGCTATCCTTATCACCAGATTATCTATACAACAAGAGGTGAGGGCATCCTTCACTTGAATGATGAAACCTTCACCATAAAGCCTGGTATGGGTTATTACCTTCCGGCTAATCTTCCACATGAATACTATACCGACCAGGACGTCTGGGAAAACCACTGGGTCGTATTCGATGGAAGCGGTGTCGATGAGATTCTTAAGCTCATTGATTTTGACAAGGAAAAGGTATTCAGAATTTCTGACCTTACTGTTTTAGAGGCTATTTTCAAGAAGATGCTTTATCTTCTTAAGGGTAATTCCTTCTATAGCGGATATCAGTGTTCAGCATTACTCTACCAGTTCTTGATTGAGCTTAATAGATATGTTAATCTTCAGACAACAGCACAAGATAGCAGTAAGCTTGCTCAGCTCAAGCCAGTTATCGAATATATCGACGAGAATTATGGTAGCGAGATTACTTTGCGTACTCTGGCAAACATCATAAATCTTTCTCCTCAGTACCTTTGTAGACTGTTCAAGGAATGCTATGATATGCGTCCATTTGAATATCTTGCCAGAAGGAGAATTCAGCAAGCTAAGAATCTACTTGTTTCTGAGGATATGTCTGTTAATGAAATTTCAGCAAAGGTCGGTTATAACGATTGTAGCTATTTCTGCGCAGTATTTAAGAAGCATGAGATGCTTTCTCCGGTAGAATTCAGGTCGTTCCATAAGAAAGCATAATTACATTAGGGGTTAATTTAAATGAATAGAAATGAATATGTCAGAGAGGTATTTCCGTATCTTCATGGCCTTGATGAAAAGACTGCAGATAAAGCTATGGAGCATATTGCCGATTACCTTGTTAAAGCGGGGGAGGATAATGAAGAAGCTGCCCTAAATGCTTTAGGTAGTCCACAGGTTTTGGGCAGTAAGATTAAACAGCTTGGTGCCGATTTTGAAATAACTCCATTTAATGCCGAGGATGGTACAGGTGGAAAGGTTAAGTTTAATAAGCCTGAAAAGACTGAAGCTACGGCTAGCAAGCCCCAGCCTGTTATGAAGAAAGATGTAAAGAAAATGGCAATTATTCTTGGCCTGCTTGTCATTACATCTCCTATTTGGGTCTGCGTCACAGCTGTTTTTATAATCCTAGGTCTTGCGTTTGCCCTGATTGTTGCAGCTTTGTTGCTTATCATGACTGTTGGTGGCGCAGTTTCAACTGTGCTTGGCGTTATTAAGCTGTTCTCTGTTGCTCCGATCGGTCTTGTACTTACTGGTGCCGGACTCTTACTTTTGGGAATCGCAGGAATTGCATTCTTTCCTCTGCTTCGCAATAGCATTAGACTCATAAATGATATAGCGGACGATATTATCGGATTTGTTAAGAAGATTTTTCGTATCGCTGATTCTGCGGAGGTGGAAGCATGAACTACGGACTTTCATTAAGGCAGAAGCTTTCTATCGGCTTCGGTGTTACCGGCCTCGTTCTATTGCTTTTAGGATTGGCATTATTACTTAGTGGCAACCCGGATAAGTACTTTGACCTTCACGATAAAAAATACTCAGGTTATCAGTCGGCTGATATTAAAAGCGTAGAAATTGACATTGGCTATGGTGAGTTAAACGTCCTTACTGGTAGTGCTTTTAAGCTTGATGCAACAGCTGTCCACGAAGACGATTTTTCAATGCAAATACTCGATAACGTGCTTGTGATTAAGTATGATGTTCCTAAGATAGAAAGTATCTATATGAACAACGGAGACGGAATCCCTACAAAATTCGACCTTGTTTTACCGAATAAGCTTTATGAGGATATAACAATAAACTCCTTTAACGGCTCTGTTAAAATGAAGGGCGTTTCTTGTAATAACCTTGTTATCGAATCTTCATCAACTGATGTTAGCCTCGAAAGAATTACAGTTAATCAAAAGACTGTTTTTGATTCAAGTATGGGCGATGTTTCAATTGACTCCAGTACGCTATATGCAACAGAAGTTAAATGTGGAACTGGTCATTTTATGGCTGTAAAGTCTACAATAGACCAACTCGACCTCAATGGTTCTCTTGGCAACGTTAAGCTCGCAAGCTGTATGCTTACCGGTTCTACAAATATTAAGTGTGGCATGGGCGATATCTCTATTATGCTTCTGGGAAACAGAGATTCTTATGGTTTCTCTTTCCTTAAGGGCAAGGGCGATATTAAGGTCGATTCTAAGAGCTATGAGGAATTCGACGATACAAGCTCACAGAACAACATTTTAATTGACGGCTCTTTTGGAAATGTAGATATTTCTTTTTATGAATAACCATTAATAACTTTTAAGGGTATCGATAGACGTCGATACCCTTTTTACTTACCTTATCTTTCCTATATATCCGGCAGACTGTCCTAATCCCGTTTCAATTCTAAGAAGCTGATTATATTTTGAAGTTCGCTCAGTTCTGCAAGGAGCACCTGACTTAATTTGTCCTACATTAAGTGCAACAGCTAAGTCGGATATAATCGTGTCTTCTGTTTCTCCTGAGCGATGAGATACTATAGCTGTGTATCCACCACGTTTTGCTAGTTTTATTGCATCAATTGTCTCAGATATAGTGCCAATCTGGTTGAGCTTTATTAGAATTGAATTAGCACAAGAATTCTCAATTCCCTTTGAAAGAAGCCTTGTGTTAGTTACAAATAAGTCGTCTCCAACAAGCTGTACTTTGTCTCCAAGTGTAAGTGTAAGCTTGTTCCAACCATCCCAATCTTCTTCATCAAGTCCATCTTCAATCGAAATAATAGGGTACTCAGAGATTAGCTTTTTCCAATAAGAAATAAGCTGATCTGAGTTAAGACCTCGTTTTGACTTAGGAAGATAATAATATCCGTTTTTATCAGTCTTCCATTCACTTGCTGCCGCGTCTAGTGCAAGTGAAAAATCCTTACCAGCAGAATACCCCGCAAGCTCAATAGCATTAATTATCATTTCAATAGCATGTTCATCATTTTTAAAATCGGGCGCAAATCCACCTTCGTCACCAACTGCCGTAGATAATCCGCAATCACTTAGTATTTTTGCAAGTGAATGATATACCTCAGTGCATTGCCTTAAACCTTCAGAAAAACAGCAAGCTCCGGTTGGCATAATCATATATTCCTGAATATCTAAATTGTTTGAGGAATGCCTGCCACCGTTTATAATGTTCATCATCGGTACCGGCATAACCGTAGCACTTGTACCACCCAGGAACCTGAATAGTGGTATGCCGATTGATTGTGAGGCAGCCCTGGCAGCAGCTATAGAAACAGCAAGTATTGCGTTTGCTCCAAGCTTATGCTTGTCTTCGGTTCCGTCTGCTTCAAGCATAGCGTTGTCAACAGCATAGGTTTCACAAGAATCAATACCGACAAGCTTTTCTGAGATTATGTCATTGATGTTTGATACTGCTTTCAAAACACCTTTTCCACAGTAACGCTTTTGGTCGTTGTCTCTGAGTTCTAGTGCCTCTCGCTTACCGGTCGATGCCCCACTCGGTGACATTCCAATTCCAATGCTACCATCACTTAGTTCAACAATAGCCTCAACAGTAGGGTTGCCTCTGGAATCAAGAATTTCTCTGCCGTAAACATGACGAATTTTTGTCTTGTTCATGATTATCACTCCTTTTGATTGATATTCTTGGCAGAAATTTTTATAATAATTCAAATTGCTCTTGAAAGAAATCTAAAAATAGTTTATAATGTTTAAAGAACATAGGAAAGGAAATTATAACGGTGCAAACAAAAGAGAAAAAACAGAGAACAAAATTTGAAAAGCTAATGCTTAATATAAAGATACTTGTAATACTCTTCATAATAATTCTTGTAGGATTTTTTGTAGTGTATATGATAGACACCTCACTTGATGATGTTATATCTAATGAGAACAATAATTCAAGTGTCGGCGACCAAACTACAGTTTATGAAGTTTCACAGCCGGACGAAGCTTAAATTCTTATGCTCCCCAAGCTATATGCTTGGGGCTTTTTGTGATGAAGCAGCGAATTTTTCTAAAAAGAGCTTAAATTATAAAAAAACTATGGAAAATTTTATTAAGCTGTGATATAATAATATATGTATTGGTATTTGATATAAGAGATAATTGTTGAGAGAAGGTTTTAAGTTGAACATAAATTATCAAAGAAAGAAAATAGCAAGAGGTGTGTATCTCAATATAATCAAGGATAATAGATTTAACTCCAATTTTGCCTCTATTCTCTTTATTACACCGTTTTCTAAAAACGAAGCTTCTGCCAGAGCTTTTGTCCCCGGAATATTGTCGGTAAGTAATGCTAATTACCCTACAAGAGCTGAGCTTAACAGAAAGCTTTTGTCGCTATATAATGCTTCAATTAATACAAGCTCAGTCATTTGTGGAAACAACTATATAACAGGTTATTATGCTAGCTGTATAAATGATAAGAACGCCTTCGGTGGCGAGAAGGTTACCGAAGAAACTGTACGCCTTTTAGTCGATTGTATTTTAAATCCTAAGGTTGAGAATGACGGATTTGATTTTAAGGAGTTTCAAATTTTAAAGCAGGAACTTATAGATACAATCGAATCTGAGATTAATAATAAACGAGGCTATGCACAAACACTTGCAAATGAGGTTATATTTAAGGATGAACCTTCTTCGGTAAGATATTATGGTACTAAAGAAACTGCTGAGCTTCTTACCAATGAGATAGCCTATGAAACCTATCTTGATACTCTAAATAACGCTGATATTGAAATTACTATCGCTGGTGAGGGAATAGAAAGTTCAACGAAGTTCCTCAAAGAAACATTTTCTAAGCTGGCAAGACCTAAGGATAACAAGATTGTATTTTATGATAAAAGTCCTGTCAAGGAGAAGGTCGCCAAGGTCAAAATTAAGGATGATGTTAAGCAGACTAGACTTGTTATGGCTTATAAAGGCGACAGTAAGAATATCTATGTAGATAAACTTATGACCGCTATGTTCGGTGGAGTTGCAACCTCTAAGCTATTTATGAATGTCAGGGAAAAGCTTCAGCTTTGCTATTCTTGTGGTGCTAGCTTCAAGGAATATAAAAACACAATTATCGTAGAAAGTGGTATCGATAAGGATAAGCTTAATGTTGTTGTTGACGAGGTCGATAAACAGCTTAAGTCTATTGCTGAGGGCGACTTTACAGACGAGGAGCTTAATAATACAAAGCTCATGATAAGTGGTGCATTTAAATCTAATTATGATAGTCTTTTTGCACTTGGAATGTGGTATGATGTCCAGCATAGACGTGGTACATGCTATACACCTGAAGAGGTTATAGAGATTTTTAATAATATTACCAGAGAAGAAATAATGGAGTGTGCCGCTTCATATAAGCTCGATACAGTGTTTACACTAATTCCTAAGGAGTTCGTACGAAAGGGTCGTGTATATGGCTTACCAGAAGAAGATAATAACTAATGAAATAAATGGCGATAGCTATGTGTATGTCAAGCACCCAAGTGGTCTTGATATACTTATCTGGAAGAAGGAAGGCTTTACAACTACAGAAGCACTCTTTGGAACCAAGTATGGCTCTGCCTATAATAAATTCAAAATCGATGATGAAGAACAATATACAATAGTTCCTAATGGAATTGCACATTTTCTGGAGCATAAGCTTTTTGAAAATGAAGATACCGACGTGTTTAACCTTTATGCACAAACCGGAGCAATGGCAAATGCCTATACAAGTTTTTTTGAAACAGTCTATCTTTATAACTGTTCAGAGAACTATGATAAATCACTTAGAATACTGCTATCGTTTGTTCAAAAGCCGTATTTTACTGAGGAATCTGTAGCGAAAGAGCAGGGCATAATCGCACAGGAGATAAAGATGGGGCTCGATAATCCCGAAAGAGTATCTTTTTTCAATCTTCTCGAGGGGTTATATCGTGTGAATTCTGTAAAGTATGATATTGCAGGTTCTGTTGAATCCATCTCGGAAATTACGCCCGAGCTTTTGTATAAATGCTATAATACATTCTATAACCTAAATAATATGTGTCTTGCGATTGCCGGTAATCTTGATGTCGATGAGGTCTTGAAAATATGCGATGAAGAGCTCATTCCTTCTAAGGAGCTTAAGCTAGACGTGTCTTTTGAAATCGAGCACAAGGATAGTGGCTTTGAGATCGATGAAGAATTAGATTTTGAAACACCACCAGAAGAAATCGAAGAGACTAAAAAACCCAAGAAGTCTAAAAAGTCGGTCGATGAGGAAGATGAGGATTATGAAGAAGAATCGTTAGAAAACTTTTTCAATTTTCCACCTGGTGAAGACTTTATCATAGAATGCATATATGCGGAAGGTTCAGTCGGAATTCCAATTTTCAATCTTGGCTTCAGATGTGAACCGTATAATGGCTATGAGCTATTAAAAAACGAATACGTTGCTTCTATCTTAATGCAGCTCGTTATGGGTAATACCTCTAAGCTCTATAATGACCTTACGGATGAAGGGCTTATTAATTCAAACTTTGGCTTTGAGGTCTTCTGGGGTGCAGGTAGTGTTTTCTGCCTTATTATTAGTGGAGAATCTAAGGACCCTGACACAGTCCGTGACCGTATAGAAATGGAAATCGAAAGGCTTAAAGAAGAAGGTCTTGACAAGGAAGAGTTTGAGATTATCAAGAAATCCAGATATGGCTCGCTTGTCAAGAGCTTTGATAGTGTCGATACCTGCGCCGAATATCTGTTAAATGCACAGTTTGTCGGTGTCGAAGTCTTTGATATGCAAAAGGCTTTGCAGGAGGTTACCTTTGAAGAGGTTACCGAAGGACTTACAAAGTATTTTGATCCAACTATGTCATCGATATCAGTTGTGTGGAATAAAAGGAATAAGGAGGGAGTGGGTAACGCCTAAGCGTTGCTGAGTTTTTATGACAGCTAATTTAACTAACATTATGATGCTTGCAAAGGAAGTTGGTAAAGATACTGTCGAGATTATTAAGGATAATCCCGATAAGGTCTATTTCCCTTTCTTTGGCGATTCGGAAAATATCCTGAATTCAGGCATTTCAATCGACAGAATTTTCTTTACAATACCGGGAATTAATTTTGCGGTATATTGGTATGGCTTCCTTATAGCATTAGGACTTGCACTTGCGTTAATCTATGGCTATAAGAAAATGGTGCCTTATGGACTTGACCCTGATAAGATGACAGACGCTATTGTTTCAGGCTTTATAGGTGCACTGTTTTGTGCGAGACTGTATTATGTTATTTTTAATGATACCGGTGTCGGCCTTAAGGACTTCTTTGACACAAGAAGTGGCGGACTTGCCATATACGGCGGATTAATAGGCGCCGTCGTCTTTGGTGGCTTAATGGTAAAAATTCGTAGATTAAAGCTCGCAACAGCACTAGATATCGCTGGTCCATGCTTCCTTATAGGTCAGTGTATCGGACGTTGGGGCAACTTCTTTAACCAGGAAGCCTTCGGTACTAATACCGATTTACCATGGGGTATGATGAGTACCTCAACTATCGACTATGTCGCAAATATTCGTGATGAGTATGCTATCAAATCAGGCGAAATTCTTAATTACTATATGCCTGTTCATCCGTGCTTTTTGTATGAATCATTATGGTGCCTTATCGGCTTTATAGCTTTGCACCTTTATTCAAAGCACAGAAAGTTCGATGGTGAAGTGTTCCTTATGTATATCGGTTGGTATGGCTTAGGTAGATTCTTCATAGAAGGACTTAGAACAGACAGCCTCTACCTCGGTCAGATAAGAGTTTCACAGCTTGTTGCCGGAACTTGCGTTTTAGCTGCACTTGTGCTTATTGTGATATTCAGAGGTATGGTAAAGAGAGCAGGCGGTAAGAAGCTTTACTGTGAGACAGAGGAGTCTCAGGTTCAGCTTGCAGGCTATAGACTTTATACACAGTATGGCATTGATAAAAAGGCTTTAAAGAAAAAGATTAACGAGGCTAAGGCTCAGGGTAACGACTTCTCGGCTATGCAGAAGGAGTACGATGAAAAGTACGGCGCAGAAGGTAAAAAGAAGCTCGAAGATGAGGTTACAGCACTTGAGGCTAAGGCTAAGGAATTCTACAAGAAAAAGTCTAAGGAAACCGAGACTTCTGACAAGGACTCTGACTATAAATCAATTGTTGATGATTCAGAGGATGTGGCAGAAAATAATGCTGAGGTAGAAGAAACTATAGAAGATACTGCTGCAGAAGTGGTTGAAGAAATAGCAGAAGAGGCTACCGAAGAAGCAACAGAAAACGAAAACACGGAGGAAGAAAACAATGGCTAAGATTATTGATGGAAAGGCAGTTTCTGCACAGGTTAAGGAGGATATTGCAAAAGAAGTTGCAATGCTCAAGCAGCAGTATGGTATCTCAATCGGTCTTGCTGTTGTAATTGTAGGCAATAACCCTGCTTCAAGAATTTATGTTAATAACAAAAAGAAGGCTTGCGAGGCTGTAGGCTTTGAGTCGTTTGAGTATGCTCTTCCTGAGGAAACAACTCAGGAGGAACTCCTCGCTCTTATCGATAAGCTTAATGCTGATGAAAAAGTGGATGGAATACTTGTCCAGCTCCCACTTCCAAAGCATCTTGACGAGAAGATTGTTATAGATAATATCTCACCTGATAAGGATGTTGACGCATTCCATCCTGTAAATGTAGGAAAGATTATGATAGGGGATTATAGCTACTTGCCTTGTACACCTGCAGGCGTTATGGAGCTTATCGCTTCTACAGGTGTTGAGATTTCCGGCAAGGAATGTGTAGTTGTAGGAAGAAGCAATATCGTTGGTAAGCCAATGTCAATGCTTCTGCTACATAAGAGCGGTACTGTTACTATCTGCCATTCAAGAACCAAGGATTTAGCTGCAGAGTGTAAGAGAGCAGATATTCTCGTAGCTGCAGTAGGTGTACCTAAGCTTATTACCGGCGATATGATTAAGGAAGGCGCAGTAGTTATAGATGTCGGTATGAATAGACTTGATGACGGAAAGCTTTGTGGCGACGTTGATTTTGAGTCCTGCGAAAAGGTCGCTTCTTATATCACTCCGGTCCCTGGTGGAGTAGGCCCAATGACAATTGCTATGCTTATGAAAAATACTCTCACAGCTGCTAAGAAAAAGATTAAAGGATAATTCTTAATAAATTGTGAACAAGCTTTACATTTTAGTTCATTTGTGATATAATTCATTTGTTGTGCGATGTTGTCGCTTGCATAACATTTATCCATGCCGCAGATTTCGGGATATGCCTTTTAGGAATGTACCTGCCGATTTCTTCGACATAGGAAATTATAATGAAAGAGGTACGATTACCATGATGAGACAGGAAGAAAAGAGTGCAGTAATTGCTGCAAACAGAAACCACGAAACCGATACAGGTTCTCCTGAGGTTCAGATTGCAATTCTTACAAGAAGAATTAATGACCTTACCGAGCACCTCAAGGCTCACAAGAACGACCACCACTCCAGAAGAGGTCTTTACAAGATGATTGGTCGTAGAAGAAACCTTCTTAACTACCTTATGAAGAAGGACATCAACAGATACAGAGAAATTATTGCTAAGCTCGGTATCCGTAAGTAATTTTGTTTACACACATAGGCAGTTAGCATCTTTTATGCAACTGCCTTTTGGTGTATATTAGAGCAGTAGTAATTAGCATTAAACAGAGTGTTTTATGTCAAAAAGAACGCTGTGTTTATTGCTAAAGCTACTGCAAACATTAAAAAATAATGGAGGAAAAAAGAATGTTTGAGAACTTTAGAACGTTTGAAACAACTTATGCCGGAAGACCTGTTGTAGTTGAAACAGGCAAAATGTGTGGACTTGCTAACGGCTCATGTATCGTAAGATACGGCGAAACTGTTGTTATGGGTAACGTAACAGCTAGCAAGAAGCCAAGAGAGGGAATCGACTTCTTCCCACTTTCAGTTGATTTTGAAGAAAAGCTTTATTCAGTAGGTAAGATTCCTGGTTCATATCTTAAGAGAGAGGGTAAGGCATCCGATAAGGCTGTCCTCGCTTCAAGATGTGTTGACAGACCAATCAGACCACTCTTCCCAAAGGATATGAGAAACGACGTTTGCGTTGTTATGACTGTCCTTGCAGTTGACCCTGATAACTCACCTGAAATTGCTGGTATGATTGCTACATCAGTTGCACTTTCAATTTCAGATATCCCTTGGAATGGCCCGGTTGCAAGCATCAATGTAGGCTATATTGATGATGAGCTGGTACTCAATCCAACTCTTGAACAGCGCGCTAATAACAAGCTTAACCTTACTGTTGCAGGTTCTGCTGAAAAGGTTGTTATGATTGAAGCAGGTGCTGATGAAATTCCAGACGATCTTATGCTCGAGGCTATCATTAAGGGCCACGATGAAATCAAGAAGATGGTAGCATTTATCGCTGACATCCAGAAGGAAATCGGTAAGCCTAAGTTCACTTTTGAGTCAATGGAACTCGACCACGATATGATGGATGAGGTTGAAGCACTCGTTGGCGAAAAGGTTAAGGTTGCACTTGACACTGACGATAAGAATATCCGTGACGCTAGAATGGAACCTATCACTCAGGAGGTTCTCGATACTCTCACTGAAAAGTATGAGAATATGCCAACAATCATCGGTGAGGTTATGTATAAGCTCCAGAAGAAGATTGTTAGAAATTGGCTCTATGAAGGCAAGCGTGTAGATGGTAGAGGAATTGATGAAATCAGACCTCTCGCTTCTGAGGTCGGTCTCTTCCCAAGAGTTCACGGCTCCGGTATGTTTACAAGAGGTCAGACTCAGGTTCTTACAATCTGTACTCTCGGTCCTGTAAGCGACGCTCAGAGAATGGATGGTATCGACGAAGAAGAAACTAAGAGATATATGCACCAGTATAACTTCCCATCATACTCTGTTGGCGAAACAAAGCCATCCAGAGGTCCTGGCAGACGTGAAATCGGTCACGGTGCACTTGCTGAAAGAGCTCTTACACCTGTAATTCCTTCAGTTGAAGATTTCCCATATGCAATTAGAATGGTATCTGAAGTTCTTTCTTCAAACGGTTCTACATCTCAGGGCTCTATCTGTGGCTCAACACTTGCTCTTATGGACGCAGGTGTTCCAATCAAGGCACCGGTTGCAGGTATCTCTTGCGGTCTTATCACAAAGGAAGACGGAAGCTATATGACTATGGTCGATATCCAGGGCCTTGAAGACTTCTATGGCGATATGGACTTTAAGGTTGGCGGTACAAAGAACGGTATCACAGCTATCCAGGTTGACATTAAGGTTGATGGTCTTACTTACGATATCATTAAGGAAGCTTTTGCTAAGACTCATAAGGCTAGAGATTATATACTTGACGAAGTTATGCTCAAGGCTATTCCAGAGCCTCGTAAGACAGTTAATAAGTGGGCTCCTAAGATGCTTACTACAAAGGTTCCTGTTGATAAGATTAGAGAAGTAATCGGTTCAGGCGGAAAGGTCATCCAGAAGATTGCTGCTGATTGTGAAGTTAAGATTGATATCGAGGATGACGGTAATGTATTCGTTTCTGGTCTTGACCTCGAAAAGGCACAGAAGGCTATTGACATCATCAATACAATCGGTTTTGACCCTGAAATTGGCTCTATCTATAAGGGCAAGGTAGTTAGAATTATGAACTTTGGTGCGTTCGTTGAAATTGCACCGGGTAAGGATGGCCTCGTTCATATTTCAAAGCTCGACAACAAGAGAGTAGAAAAGGTAGAAGATGTTGTTTCTATCGGTGACGAAATTGTTGTTAAGGTTATGGAAATCGACGACCAGGGCAGAATTAACCTTTCAAGAAAGGATGCCCTTGCTGAAATTGCAGCTAGAAAGACTTCAGCTGAATAATTAGTTTCTGAGCTGCGACGGAGAAATCCGCCGCAGTTTTGGATTAAAAACTTATAAAGGAATTGATTTGACATGAATAATATCGAACTTGCAAATCTTTTGTTCCCCGATGTTACTATGACACCTGAGGATGTTGAAGCAAAGTTTCCTCAGCGTCAGCTTCCGCAAGGAGCTTGTGTAACAAGAATCGGCCCAAGCCCTACAGGCTTTGTCCACCTCGGTAACCTCTATAATGCGATTATCGGCGAAAGAATTTCTCACCAGTCTAATGGTGTGTTCTTCTTGAGAATTGAAGATACAGATAATAAGCGTGAGGTTGAAGGTGCCGTTGAAACTGTAATTAACGCTATGAATTATTTTGGCGTTCATTTTGATGAGGGTGCAACAGCTACCGGTGATAACGGTGAGTATGGCCCATATCGTCAAAGACAAAGAAAGGATATCTATCAGGTATTCGCTAAACAGCTTATCGAAAGAGACCTCGCTTACCCTTGCTTTTTGACTGCTGAAGAAATTGATGAAATCAGAGAACAGCAAACTGCAAATAAGGAAAATCCTGGTATCTATGGTAAATACGCAGAAAAGGGACGTTCACTTACTATTGAGCAGATTAAGGAAAATATCGCTCAGGGCAAGGAGTGGGTGCTCAGATTTAAGGGCGTAGAAACTGATGAGTATATCTGTGTAGATGACGTAGTCAGAGGCAAGCTTTCAATGCCAAGAAATAATATGGATTTTGTGCTTCTCAAGAGCGACGGAATACCAACATATCACTTTGCCCACGTTGTCGATGACCACCTTATGCGTTCAACTCATGTAATTAGAGGCGAAGAATGGATTTCTTCACTTCCTATGCATGTAGAGCTCTTCAATACATTTGGTTGGGATATGCCAGTCTATTGCCATACTGCAACACTTATGAAGAATGAAGGTACAGGTAAGCGTAAGCTCTCAAAGAGAAAGGACCCAGAACTTGCTCTTTCTTACTACCAGCAAGAGGGTATCAGCCCTGACGCTATCTGGGAGTTCCTGCTCACCATTCTTAATTCAAATTTTGAAGAGTGGAGAATTGCAAATCCTGACGTCGATTATCACGATTTCCCATATTCATTTGAAAAGATGAATATTTCAGGTGCACTTGTTAACCTCGATAAGCTCAGAGATATCTCTAAGGACGTTATCGGTGCTATGCCTGCTCAAAAGATTTATGATAATTGGCTTTGCTGGTGTGAAGAATATAACTCAGAGTACGCAGAACTTATCAAGAAGTATCCGGAACGTACAATCGCTGCTCTTAATGTCGGTAGAATGGCTAAGAAGCCTCGTAAGGACCTTGAAACTTGGAAGCAGTCCTGTGATTTTATGAGCTTCTACTATGATGAAACCTTTAAGATTGAGGACGAAATGCCTAAAGAATGTGATAAAGACACAATCAAGGCGTTCTTTACAAAGTACCTCGATGGCTATAACCATGAGGATGACTCAAATGCTTGGTTTGAAAAGGTCAGAGCAATCACAGAAGAGCTCGGCTTTGCACTCAGACCAAAGGACTATAAGAATAACCCAGAGCAGTATAAGGGTAGCATAGTTCATACAACAAATATGCTTAGAATTGCACTTACAGGTAGAGCTAATGCACCGGATATCTGGGAGGTTAGTCACGTTCTCGGTGAAGATATCGTAAGAAGCAGAATTTCAAAGCATTGTAATTAACTCTGTATATACAGAAAGGACTTGAATATATGTCGGAAAAGAATGTAAAACCGTTCGAAATTCCACGTCCACAGTTTCCTAAGCGTGCCGTTGTAACAGGTGGTATGCCATATGGTAACAAGGAACTGCATTTTGGCCATGTCGGTGGAATGCTCGTATTTGCTGATACCTACGCACGTTTTCTTCGTGATAGAATCGGTAAGGATAATGTAATATTCGTTAGTGGTACCGACTGCTATGGTTCACCAATTGCTGAAGGCTGGAGAGTCAAGGTTGAAAAGGGTGAATTTGAAGGCTCCCTCGAAGATTTCGTTAGAATGAATCATAATAAGCAGAAGGCTACACTCGCTTCATACGGTATTTCTCCTAATTTGTTTGCCGCTTCAGGCCTTGATAGAGCTAAGGAGATACACGCCGAGCTTACCGATAGCTTTTTGCGTTCACTTTATGAAAAGGGACAGCTCAGCAAAATTTCTACTATGCAGTTTTTTGATGAAAAGGCCGGAGTGTTCCTCAATGGTAGACAAGTTGTCGGCAAGTGCCCTGTAGAAGGTTGTACTTCTGAAAAAGGCTATGCAGATGAATGCGATTTAGGACACCAGTATATGCCTGAAAACCTCTTGAATCCGGTAAGTACACTTACCGGTGATACTCCTGTTATGAAGCCTGTTACTAACTGGTATTTTAAGCTTCGTGATTACGAAAAGCTTATGCTTGATTGGGTTGAGGAGCTTAAAAAGAGAAAGGATTTAAGGCCGGTCGTTTGGAAGACAATTGAAGAATTTTTGAAGGCACCTGCTATTTATATTAAGCGCGAATTTGAAGAAAAGTATCTTTCAATTAAGGATACAATGCCACAGCACGAGTATCTTGAGGAAAAGAAAAAGCCATCATTTACAATCGAATTTAAAACACTTTCTGATTGTGATGAGGCTTGCAGAATACTTACAGCAAACGGTATAAGATATCGTACCGGTAAAACTCTCGTTCCATTCAGACTTACAGGTAATATCGAATGGGGTGTTCCTGCTCCTGTTATGGAGGGCGAAGAAGGACTTACAGTTTGGGTATGGCCTGAATCACTTTGGGCACCTATTTCATTTACTCAAACATACCTTGAACAGTCAGGTAAGAACAGAGAAGATTGGAAGAGCTACTGGTGTAGTAAGGACGCTACAGTTTATCAGTTTATCGGTCAGGATAATATCTATTTCTACGGTATCGCTGAGCCTGCAATGTGGATGGCACAGCAGAATGCTGAGGAAAAGACAGCTTCTCCTGATGAGGGCGAACTCCAAATGCCAATTATCGTAGCTAATCACCATATTCTGTTTCTCGATAAAAAGGCATCTAGCTCTGGTGCAGTAAAACCACCTATGGCAGATGATTTGCTCAATCACTACACACCTGAACAACTTCGTATGCATTGGCTCGGACTCACATTAGGTCAGCGTTCAGTAAGCTTTATGCCAAAGCCTTATAACCCTGATGCTAAGCCAGATGATGCCGACCCAGTTGTAAAGGACGGCTTGCTTCTTTCAAATGTATATAACAGAATGATTAGAACTGCTTTCTATACAACCCAGAAGGAGTTTGATGGCATTTTACCAAATGTTGTTCCAGAGCAGAAGTTTTTAGATGAAGCTAAAAAGGCTGTGCTTGACTACGAAAGACATATGTCAAAGTTTAACTTCCACCAGTGCACTTATGTACTTGATAGCTATATAAGAAACGGAAGTAAGTATATGTCAAAGACTATTACTGCCGATGCAGATGATAAGGAAGCTCTCGCACAGGCACTTGCAAATCTTTTCTATATGATTAGAATTGCAGCAGTTCTTCTTCATCCAATGGCACCGTTTGGTACAGAAAAGATTCGTGAATATCTGCAGGTCGATGAACGTATTTGGTCGTGGGATACAATTCTTGAACCACTTAGTTACTTTACCGGTGATAATCACAAGCTGATGTTCTTACCACCAAGAACCGACTTCTTTACCCGTCACGAAAGTCAGTTTGCTACTGAAGAATAATATTTTGGCTGGCAGATTAGCTGTCAGCCATTTTTTGTTTGTAAATACATAAAAGTTGTGATATAATATAAGTAGCGAGAAAAGCTTTCATAGCATATTCTGTTATATGCAGGAGGTGTACTATGAAAGACATATATATTCTCTCTATAATTTTAGCATTGCTTGTTGTATTGCCGATAATTATCCTCACTATAAAATCATGCTTTAAGATTAATAAGAGCAGAACAGTGCTAGTTACAGTGTATAATGCTGATGAGATTTGCGATGATGTTATTTTAGATATAAAGGCAGTTTGGTACGAAGAGCATTTTTGTAGTTCAGCTAACGGCAGACCAATTGTTTTAGCTGTAAAAAATGCTGATGAGAATGTTGTGAAAGATATTAAAAATAAGCTTGATAATATAGACGTAGTTTTAATTGAAAATCTTTTGGAGTATTTGGAAAATGAAGGACAGAAATAATGAAAAAATCTGCGAGATTAGCGGTGTCGTAGATAGTATAGTTTTTAAAAAAGAAGAAAGTGGATTCGTTGTCCTTCTGCTTGATTGTGAAGGTGAACCAATTACTGTAGTAGGAGAGATTGGGGATATCGATGAAGGCGAATCACTCAGACTGATTGGAGTCTTTACTACGCATCCAAGATTTGGAGAGCAGTTTAAAGCTTCACTTTGTGAAAGAAGCTTGCCATCTACTGCATCAGCGATAAAAAAATATCTGGCCAATGGCGTAATTAAAGGCATCGGTCCTGTTTTAGCTAAGAAAATTGTAGATACCTTTGGCGATGAAACTTTCGATGTCTTTGAAAACCATCCCGAGCGACTTACCGAAATCGACGGAATCAGCAAGAAAAAAGCTGAGAAGTTTTCGGAAGAATTTAAGAGCAGGTTTGAAGTTCGTCGACTTATGGCGTATGTAACTTCTAAGGGAATATCTGCTTCAATAGGTGTTAAAGCTTACAAAAAATGGGGAGATACTGCATTTGAGATTATTGAGCGTAATCCCTATGCATTATGTTCCTATGGTGTCGAGCTTTCATTTGCAAAAGCCGATGAGCTTGCGATGGAGGTCGATATACCAATAGATGACGAGAATAGAGTAAAAGCTGGCATCATATCTGTCCTTGAACAGAATTCATATAATGGGCATACGTGCCTGCCATACGATAAATTAAAGCCAATTGTCGCTGATTTCCTTGGAATTTCACAGGAACGCTTTGATGAGGTTTTAGATGTATTACATAACGATCAGCTTGTTATAAGCTATGTGAAGAAAAACGGCAGACAGTATGAAATGCTAAGGCATTTCGCTGTTGCCGATATGTATATATCAAGAAGACTTAACCTTATGAAACAGTTTTCATACGATAGTAATATAGACTTTTCAGATGTAATAGATATAGCTGAGGAAGAAAATGGCGTAGTGTATGAAGAAATTCAGCGCAAGGCTATAAATACTGCATTATCGGTTGGATTTTTAGTTCTCACCGGTGGCCCGGGAACAGGAAAAACCACAACCCTTAATGCTATCATATCTCTTTTTGAACAGCAGGGATTGTCTGTTATGATTGCCGCCCCAACCGGACGAGCAGCGAAGAGAATTTCTGACCTCACCGGCTACGATGCAAAAACAATACATAGACTCCTTGAGGTTTCTTACACTAAGGACGATAAGCCGGTTTTTGTCCATAATGAGAACAAGCTTCTCCAATGCGACGTAATGATAATTGATGAGATGTCGATGGTCGATACACTTTTGTTTGAAGCCCTACTCAGAGCTTTACCTGTCAACTGTAAGCTTATAATGGTTGGTGATAGCGACCAGTTACCATCAGTCGGTGCAGGAAATCTACTTAAGGATATTATCGAAAGTAAGGTAGTGCCTACAGTCACTTTAAAAGAAATCTTCAGACAAGCTGCGTCTAGCAGAATTGTTACTAATGCGCATAGGATTGTTAAAGGCGAACCGCTTGAACTCGGCAATTGTGATGACTTTTTCTATTTCCAGCGCCTTGAATTTACCGAGCTTCAAAATCTAGTAGTTGAGCTTTGTAAGACAAGACTTCCGGAAGCATACGATATCTCACCAATAGATAATATCCAGGTTATAACCCCAACACGACAAGGCCCGGTCGGTGTAGTAGAGCTCAATAAGATTTTACAGCAAAAGCTTAATCCACTCGAAAAAGGTAAGTCTGAAGTGTCTAACTTTTTGTATAAGTTTCGTGTCGGAGATAAAGTTATGCAGAATAAGAATGACTATGATATTGTTTGGCATAAAGAAACAAACGGAGTAAAAGAAAGTGGAACAGGCATTTTTAACGGCGATATAGGAGTTATTACGTATATCAATAAAATGCTTGGTGTAGTTACTATCGACTTTGATGGAAGAATCGCTAATTACTCGACTCTTGTCCTTGATAATATTGAGCTTGCTTACGCTATAACCGTACACAAAAGTCAAGGAAGCGAGTTCGATTATGTCGTGTTCTGTGCCTTTAAAGGTTATGATAAACTTTATTATAGAAATCTATTCTATACAGGCGTAACTAGAGCTAGAAAAATGCTGATTCTTGTTGGCTCAAAGGCTGTAGTTGATAAAATGATAGCTAATGATAAACGAGCTAATCGATACACCTGCCTAAAAGAAATGCTTCTAAAGGATGATGGAGATGAAATGGACATATAAGGTGAAAAAGTTCCTGCTTGATATAATTCTTCCTAATACTTGCCCTATATGTAATGACTTTATCGGATATGATGAGTATATTTGTGAAAAGTGCCTTTCTAACCTTCCTCTGGTTGAAGAAAATATCTGTAATCGCTGCAAACGCAAAGAGTGCATATGTACCGACCTTTTCTATGATAATTGCATATCATTTGTATACTATGAGGATTCGGTGAAAGATGGTCTTCTCAGCTTTAAGCTTAAAGGTCTTTTTAACTTTGCAGAATACTTCGCACAAAAGGCTGTTGAAATGCTTAAGGAAAACGGTATTTTAGACGAAATCGACCTTATTACTAATGTACCAATGACGGCACAAAAAGAGTACGAAAGAGGATATGACCAAGCGTTTGAATTTGCAAAGATGATTTCGATGTTTTCAGGACTTCCACTGGATGGTATGGTGCTCGTTAAAGAAAAGGGCAATGTTGTCCAGCATGAGCTCAGCTCTAAGGAACGTAAAGAAAAAGCGTATGAAGCGTTTGAACTCAATATTCATCCCAAGCATATTAAAGGAAAAACAATTTTGTTATGTGATGATGTAGTAACTACAGGTAGTACACTTGATGCCTGTGCAAAGCTTTTAAAAGAAGCAGGCGTTAAGAAGGTGTACTGCGTCACAATTGCAACAACAAGATTTGTGAATAATGATAGCTCCCGTAATGCATAATAGCATTGCGGGGTATCTTTTTATATGCGAGGTAAAATATATGCTTGATAAGGAAAATTTAAAACTTCTTGATAAATTACTGATTAGAGAAAAAGCTATTATAAGCGAATACGAAAGCTATGTAACACAGCTTCGAGACCCGCAAACACAAATAGATATACAAAAGCTTATTTCTCAGCATAAGAACCATTATTCGTTACTATTAAAGCAAATGGGTGATAACTGATGGCTTACAGTGAACTGCAAATTATAAAAATACTGACATATGAGAATAAGGCATTGTTATCCGAACAATGTGATATCTATTCGTCTGTAACTGATAAAAAGCTCGATACAGCTCTGCTGTCTATGATTCAAGAAAATCTTAGAGAAGCAAGACAACTAAAAACAATTTTATCTAGATATAAGTAAAATAATAGGGCATTGAACTTTAATGTTCAACACCCTAAAATAATTATTTACTTATCGCTCTCTCCAACGTTTTGAACCTTCAAGAGATTAGTGTTGCCGGATACACCAAGTGGAACGCCGGCTGTTACAACAACCAGGTCACCTGCTTCAACAAGCTTGTTATTTAATGACACATCAATGGCGCTTTGTATGAGACCATCGGTGCTTTCTTGTTCTTCAATAAGTGATGGATAAATGCCCCAAGACATATTCATTTGTCTGCAGGTTATCTCATCAGTTGTAAGACCGATGATAGGGCAGGAAGGACGATACTTTGAAATCATTCGTGCAGTACCGCCACCCTTTGTAACTGTTATTATAGCCTTAGCATTGAGGTCGTGTGCTGTAGAAACTGTAGCGTGTGAAATAGCATCAGTCACAGAAGGGCTTTCAGCAGGGTCACGCTTTATAAATCTATGAGCATAATCTATGTCTTGTTCGGTTGTTTCTGCAATAAGTGCCATTGTCTTTACAGCTTCGACAGGGAATTCTCCCGCAGCTGTTTCTCCGGAAAGCATAATAGCCGAAGTGCCATCATAAATAGCGTTTGCAACGTCAGTGATTTCAGCTCTTGTAGGACGTGGATTCTTAATCATAGATTCAAGCATCTGTGTAGCAGTGATAACTTGCTTTCCTGCATTATATGCTTTGTGGATAATTTCTTTTTGAATAGCAGGAATAAGCTCAAACGGAATTTCTACACCCATATCTCCACGAGCTACCATAACGCCGTCTGCAGCCTCGAGAATTTCATCAATGTTTTTAACGCCATCAGAGTTTTCAATCTTAGCAATAATTCTTGGTGAATACCAGCCAAGACTGTGTGTGAAGTTTCTAAGGTAGTGTATATCAGCTGCAGTTCTTACGAAAGATGCCGCAATGAAATCATATCCCATCTTCGCACCGAATTGAAGGTCGCTCATATCTCTGTCGCTGATGTATGGCATAGAAAGCATAACACCCGGTACATTTACGCCCTTGTTGTTAGATAATAATCCACCATGAATTACCTTGCAAACAACATCAGTTGCGGTAATCTTTTCAGCAACAAGTTCAATAACACCGTCATTTATAAGAATTCTGTTGCCCACTTTTACATCCTTTGGTAGATTTTTAAAAGTAACTGAGCAGATATCCTTTGTGCCAACAACCTCATTTGTTGTTAGGGTAAAAGTATCTCCATCAAAGATTTCTACCGGCTTGTTGTCTTCAAATGATTTAAGTCTTATTTCAGGGCCCTTAGTGTCAAGAAGCGTAGCAATTGGAAGATTTAGCTCTTTTCTTAGCTCTGTAATCTGCTTGAATCTTCTTTCATGCTCTTCGTAGGTTGAATGTGAAAAATTAAATCTTGCAACATCCATACCTGAAAGCATCAGCTGACGCATAGTTTCTACATTATCTGTAGAAGGGCCGATTGTACAAACAATTTTAGTTTTTCTCATAATTAACCTCCGCACATATCTATAAGATACCAATATTATACTACAAAAGTGATTAAAAATCAACGATAAAATAGCATTGGTATATTAATATTATGTAGTTTAGTGCAATTATGTATATTTAAACATAATTATTCAACGTTGAATGAAATTTATATGTGATTATTAGAACTTGCAGACATAATGTTGACTACAGGAATATAGTGTAGTAAAATTAGATCAGAACATAAGAAATGCGTATCGGTGACGATACGCCGACACACCGGAAACGTTAAAAATTCAGCACCGTTCTCCAGGAGTCAAAACGGGGCAAAAGTTACGTGTACGCTTTTGCCCTGTTTTAGTTTAAGTTTTTTATAAGATTCATAAACCTACTGTTTTTACGTAGGATTGAAAATAGTATTGTTCCAATAATAGTTACGCTTAAAAATTCGCCAATTCCTACCTGAACAGCTGAGAGTAAAAAGGGGAGAGACATAAAATAATTAAGCTCAAAACCTATGATTAGACTGTTAGTTATAACAGGGAATAGTGAGCATAATAAAAGAGCAGGGAAGCTGTTATTGAAGCGTTTGCCTATAAGATACATAGGTATTGAAGCTAGTAAAGTTGCTGCGGTGCCAAATACCATATCTATAGGAATCGGACTAAATAGGTTTGCAATAAAACACCCAATTGTTAGTGCATAGCAGTACTCTTTGCGAAAAAAACAAAGTAGCATAAATGCTTCAGAAATTCTCATTTGAATATTTCCGTATGAGAACTCACCTATTACAATTGTTACAATAGCATAAAGGCTTGCTATCACACCGATAGCAGCCATTTTTTTTGTGGAAATTTTCATTGTTGACTTCCTTTTTGACGAACAAAAAAGCAGATACGCACAAAGACGTATCTGCTTTAAATTTTGCAATTATTCGTCCCTGTTTTTTTGGTGAGTGGTTTCCTAGGGTACACTCCTAAAATTAAATTAAGCCTTGTTTACAGAACCAAAGAGTTCCATCTTAGCCTTAACAGTAGCCTTGATAGCTTCAAAACCTGGAGCAAGAATCTTTCTTGGGTCAAAGCCCTTGCCCTGAAGGTCCTTGCCTTCTTCGATGTACTTTCTTGTAGCTTCCTGGAATGCAAGCTGGCACTCTGTGTTAACATTAATCTTAGCAACACCGATAGAGAGTGCCTTCTTAATCATATCCTCAGGAATACCTGTACCACCGTGAAGAACGAGTGGCATCTCGCCAACCTTTTCATTTACAGCAGCGAGTGTATCAAATGAGAGACCAGCCCAGTTAGCAGGATACTTACCGTGAATGTTACCAATACCTGCAGCGAGCATAGTAACGCCGAGGTCTGCAATAGCCTTGCACTCGTCTGGGTCAGCACATTCGCCGGTACCTACAACGCCGTCTTCTTCGCCACCGATAGCACCAACCTCAGCTTCGAGGGAGATACCGAGAACGTCACAAGCGTTAACAAGAGCAGTAGTCTTAGCAATGTTTTCTTCGATTGGGTAGTGAGAACCATCGAACATGATTGAGGAGAAGCCAGCGTTGATGCAAGCCTTTGCACCCTCAAATGAGCCGTGGTCGAGGTGGAGAGCAACTGGAACAGTAATTCCGAGTTCATTAATCATACCCTTAACCATACCAACGATTGTTGTGTATCCACACATATACTTTCCTGCACCCTCAGAAACGCCGAGAATTACAGGTGAGTTGCATTCCTGAGCTGTCTGAAGAATAGCCTTTGTCCACTCAAGGTTGTTGATATTGAACTGACCAACTGCGTACTTGCCTGCTCTAGCCTTCTGGAGCATGTCCTTTGCTGAAACTAACATAATAAATTCCTCCTGAAAATTAATTTTCATACATGTATATTATAACTCAAAGCAAATAAAAAAGCAAATCTTTTCGTCGAAATTCACACATATTTCAATATTTATAACAAATGACGAATATATTTTATAAAGCTTTTGTATATTTGGCATTATTTTTTGTTGAATATTTATTAAGTATATGATATAATTAAATAAGAATTTTTAATAGGGGGATTTTCAATGAACGAAAAGTATTATAATTCGTCTAACAAGTTCTCATGGAAGGGACTTATTGTTATGTTCCTTACATACCTTGTTATAGGCGGAGGACTTTCTTGGGTTTATCTCTGGATTAATAGAGTTTGCCCATCAATCTATCTTTGTATGCTTGCAGCAATTGGTCTTGCTCTTGCAGTAGGATTTATCGCAAGACTCGTAGTTAAGCTCTTTAAAATCAGAAGCTTTAAGGCAGTTCTGATTGGTGCAATTATTGGTCTTGTTTGTATGAACTATCTCAAGTGGGCTATCTATGACTATTATGATTATGTTCAGATGGAAGAACAGATCGGAGAGTATGTTGAAGAAAACGGCTACATTAAGGAAATGAAGTCTGAAACAGCTTACACATATTTTGGAATGGTATATGATTTCGATGAGACTGAATATACGTTCGATGAAAACTGGGAATATTTGATTTCTTCGAATGCTTATGAGTATCTTGAGATGTATGATGCTTATGATCCTAGCGCTAATATATTCAGTTATTACACAGATGAGGAAATCGAAGCATCCAAGTCTCAGACTCTTTATGAGCTCTATGAATATGATGATTTGCTTGGAAAAACTAAAGAAGAGTGTAAAGCTAACCTTGAAAAAGCCAAGGAACTTAATGCTTATGAGTATTATTACCATTTCAGACAGCTCGAAGAAGTTGGTGAATACGGATTTGAAGTTCCTTCTTTGATAGATATTATTACTGACCCTGCTATGCTTTGGGGCGATATCAAGGATATCGGCGAAGAAGGTAGATGGTCTATGACTTCTACTGATTCATCAAGCTCCACAATAAGCAATGATTCAGAAACAGTTAATGGCGGTATGCTCTGGTTTATCTGGATTGGCGAGCTTGCAATCATCTGTGTTCTTGGTATAATTATTCCAATTGGTCAGTCAAAGAAGATTTTCATTGAATCTGACGATAATTGGGCAAAGACTTATGATAAGAATGCATTTACATTCGGACCAACTTCCAAGGCTCAGGCTAAGGCTATGCTCGAGCAGACTCCGGATAATATTGTTAATATGATGCCGGTTAGAGCTCATGATATTCCAAGAGGTAGACCATATACTAAGATGACACTTTCTCATTCTGAAGACTTTATGGAGTGTTACCTCAACGTTCTTAATATGTCATATAACGCTAAGAACGGTGGCTATGTTGCAAGTAACATGATTACCGGCCTTCGCATTAAGCCAAAGCATACTGGTATGCTCTTTACAATGTTTGGTCTCGAAGTTCCTGGCAGTGTTGCTTCTGACCCTGAATTTATCGAATGGGATAGATTCCGTGTAAGTCAGATGCAGGCTATGCAGGAAGCACAGGCACAGGCTATGCAGCAGCCAAAGATAGATAATACATCCGATTCTAATTCATTCTAAACTAAAGCAAATAAAAAGTGGGCATCTAATGGATGCCCACATTTTTTTATTTAAACATTTTGAAAAAGTTACTTCTGGCGTATATACTCTACAGCATCTTCAACCGAAATTTTCTTCGCATATCTCTTCGGCCACATAAAATCGTTATAATAATGATAAGCTGTCTCCCCAGAAAAATAAGGATTATCGTAAGTCGAGTTGCACCACTCTGGTATAATGAGCTGAAAGCCTTGCTCAAAACCACATTTTACGGTTGCATCCATACAGTAGTCTGTGCTAATGCCTATGGCCATAATCTCAGTCTCTCCCTTGCCTTTAAGATACTCGGACAGCCCTGTCATAGGATGAAACGAGCTATTTACGTTCTTATCGAATATTCGTTCTCCCTCCATTGGTGCGAACTCATCGAACACCTCATAATTCCATGTACCCTTGTCAAGATTTGTTCCCGGACCATCATCGTGACGCACATAACACACTTCAACTCCAGCCTTTCTTGCCTCCGTAATCAATGCCTTGATATTATTACGAACTCTATCGAATTCAAAAAGTTCTTTTGTGAAATCACCACGCTGGGTATCTACAACTAAGAGAATCATAGGTTATTTCTCCTTAAATTCTGATTTGTACGTCCTTCAATATTTTCAATATTATATCACATTACACTGACAATTTCAAGAAAAAATATAAAAGCACCTGCAATTTGCAAGTGCTTTAGTTGGTGGAGCATACGGGATTCGAACCCGTGACCTCCACACTGCCAGTGTGGCGCGCTCCCAACTGCGCTAATACCCCGTATAAAAAATCGGGAGTATTCTCCCGATTTTGTGGCGGAGACGGCGAGATTCGAACTCGCGGGGGATTGCTCCCTAACTGATTTCGAGTCAGCCCCGTTATGACCACTTCGATACGTCTCCATGTTTTTACAACTAGATTATTATAGCATAGCTTTTTTTAAAAATCAAGTAACAAATATGCTCATATCGAAAAAAATGTGTATTTGTATGCAAGAGCATTTGTAAAAAAAGTACATTTTGCTCAACTTTCTTGACATTATATATAAAAAAGTGGTATTCTATACTATATAGTGTTATTTTGAAAGGAGTACCGATTTTTCGGGCAAATAATTATGAAAACACCATTTATTACAAAGGCTAAAGCTGAAGAAATTATCAGAGAATTTCCTACACCATTTCACCTCTATGATGAGAAGGGAATAAGAGAAAACGCAAGAAGAGTAAAGGAAGCATTCTCTTGGAATAAAGGCTTTAAGGAGTATTTTGCTGTAAAGGCAACTCCAAATCCATATATCTTAAAAATCCTCCACGAGGAAGGCTGTGGAATCGACTGTTCAAGCTATACCGAATTATTAATGGGTAAGGCTTGCGGAATCGTTGGTGACGAGATTATGTTCTCCTCTAACGTTACTCCGGAGCAGGATTATCTTTTAGCTAGAGAGCTTGGCGCAAATATCAACCTCGATGACTTTACTCATATCGAGTATCTTGATAAACTCTGTGGTATTCCTGAGGTAATAAGCTGTCGCTATAATCCGGGTGGAAAGTTTGAAATGCATAATCAGATTATGGATAATCCCGGCGATGCTAAGTATGGTTTTACTAAAAATCAGCTTATCGAAGGCTTTAAGATTTTAAAGGAAAAGGGCGCTAAGGAATTTGGTATCCATAGCTTCCTTGCTTCTAACACAGTAACCGATGATTATTACCCTGAGCTTGCAAGAATTCTTTTTGAACTTGCTGTTGAGGTGAATAAGGAAACCGGCTGTAAGATTAAGTTTATTAATCTCTCAGGTGGTGTAGGTGTTGCATACAAGCCTGACCAGAGGTCTAATGATATTATGAAGATAGGCGAGGGCGTTCGTAAGGCATATGAAGAAATCCTTACTCCGAACGGAATGGGCGATGTAGCTATCTATACCGAAATGGGTAGATTTATGCTTGCTCCATACGGACACCTTGTAACTAAGGTTCTCCACTTTAAGCATATCTATAAGGAGTATGTCGGCGTTGATGCATGTGCAGCAAATCTTATGCGTCCGGCAATGTACGGTTCATACCACCATATTACAGTTCTTGGTAAGGAAAACGAGCCTTGCAATTGTGTTTATGACGTAACCGGCGGTCTTTGTGAGAACAATGACAAGTTTGCTATCGACAGAGAGCTTCCAAAGATTGATATCGGTGATATACTTGTTATTCACGATACCGGTGCTCACGGCTATGCTATGGGTTATAACTATAACGGAAAGCTCAGAAGTGCCGAGGTACTTCTCAAGGAAGATGGAACAGCACAGCTTATAAGAAGAGCTGAAACCCCGGATGATTACTTTGCAACCTTTGATTTTTCAGGACTTTTCAATAAGTAATGAAAACACTTTACATTTCTGACCTTGACGGAACACTACTCAATAAAGAAGTAAAGCTCTCACGGTTTTCTAAGACCTATATTAATAAGCTGATTTCTAAAGGCGTTAATTTTACTATCGCTACTGCAAGGTCACCAATATCGGTTAGAGAAGTTTTTGCTGATGTCGATATTAAAATACCATGTATTTTAATGAATGGTGTTTTGTGCTATGACCTTAAAACACAAAAGTTTCTCAATATTAAAACTGTTATAGAATCTGCTTTCGATAGCGTGATGAAGTTTTCAAGGGAGCTTATGCTGACTCCATTTATTTATGTTGCACATAATAATGCCCTTACTACATATTATGAAGATATAACAGCTAAACCGATGCTTTCTTTTTATAACGAAAGAAAAGCTAAGTATGGCAAGTCATTTATAAAGGTTTATAGACTTGAATATATAGATAAAAGCGGTGTGATATACTTTACTTATCTCAATGAGTATTCAAAGCTAAAACCTCTTTTCGATATGGTCTCTTCCATAGAAGACATTAGCTGTGCTTTCTACAAGGACATTTATGCCGATGACCTTTGGTATCTTGAGATATTCAGTAGCAGGGCAACTAAGTATAACGCTTCGCTTGAGCTTAAGAATGCATATAATTTTGATAAGCTTGTATGCTTTGGTGATAGCCTTAATGATGTGCCGTTGTTTAAAGCATCTGATGAACGTTATGCCGTTAAAAATGCGTGCAATGAGCTCAAAGAAATAGCCGATTACGTTATAGGTACTAATGAAGAAGACAGCGTTGTTAAAGAAATTTTAAAATTAGAAAATGAATATTGAAATATTTTAAAAATAGTGGTATAATGTTATAATAGCCTAAAAAAGGAGTTGATAAGATGGCAGATAATGTATTATTCGGTACAAAGATTAAGCTTATGGCATTTATATTTGTTGTTGCAATTTTGCCTCTTATCCTCTTTGGATTTGCTACAGGTAGCGTTGTTGACGATTATGACGAAGAGCTTTCTCTTAAAAATTCTAGTAGCATTGCTTCTATAGCCAGCGAAGGTATGTCTTCGTATTTTAAACATATGCAGTCTGTTTCAAGCACAATAGCTTCCGATTCACGCTTTGTCGGTTGTATTTATAAGTACGACGAACAAGCCAATGTAGACCTTATGCGACTTATTGATACAGAGACGTCGGTTGAAGCAATACTTTTACTTGATAAAGATGCAAATGTATCGCAAACTTCTGCATATAAGCCTGGATTTAGCGTTCCTGAATTTGATGTTACTAAGCTGGAAAATGATATCAAGTATTCTAACGGAATTGCCAGCCTTAAAAGCCATACCGTAACCGATAAGCTTGTTGTTTCTTCATATGTTAAAAATGAATTTGGAGATAAAATTGGTTATGTTACTGTTATCGCAGATATGTCAGTTCCTGCAGAGTATATGAAAAACGAGGTTCTTGGCGAATCTACTCGTCTTATGTTCTGTGATAATAGTGGTAATGTATTTGTGTCTGAAAAGGCAGGTTCTAAGCATTATTTAGATATCGGTGAATTTAAAGGAATCGAGTCTGCTTTTGAAAAAATCTTAGCGTCTAAATTAGATAGCCCATATTATTATGATAACGATTCAGGCGAAGAGATTCTTATGGCGAGCTCTATTTCAGGAACAGCTGATACTACCGGAATGACTTGGAGCGTTATTAGTATAACAAACAAAAGTATCCTTACATCTCAGTATAAGAGTCTCAGCAGTAGTCTTAATAGCAGTATATTTGCTATATGCCTTATTGACATTGTCATAATCATTATCTTCGTTATCTGGTTTACAAGACCAATTTCAAATGTAATGAGAATTATGAGTGGTGGAGAAATCAATGTTTCTTCACAGCGTATTATCGTTAATGGTAGTACAGAGCTTGATAATATAAACAGACAGATTAACTCGTTGCTTGATGCTTTATCTGAAAGTGAACAACGATATAGAACAGTCGTTGACATGACTGACAATATCGTATTTGAATATTCAGTTAAGAAGGATAGCGTAAACTTTAGTAACAACTTTAATAGAAAGTTTAGCTTTAGAGCTAATTCATCAAAGTATGAAGATAGCTTCTTTGAGAAGGCTGTTGTATATAAGGAAGACATTGCATCGTATAGAAAGTTTATTGCAGCTATGCTCGATGGCCAAACTATTCAGGGCGAATTTAGATTTAAAACAATCTATAATGACTATGCGTGGTACCTTGTAAAATGTGCTTCTATTAGAGACAGCTACAACTCAATCATTAAAGTCGTAGGTGTAATGCTTAATATCGATAAGACTAAGGTTAGGGAACAGGTGCTTATGAATAAGGCATCACTTGACCCACTTACTCAGGCTTATAATAGAGAATCATTTGAGCTTGCCCTCGTTAATGAATTCGAACTCTCAGCTATGAGAAATGGTAAGGACGCTGTATTGTTCATTGACCTTGATAACTTTAAGCAGTTTAATGATGAATATAACCATACAGTTGGAGACGAAGTTTTAGTATTTACTGTTAACCTTATAAAACAGCTTGTCCAGAAGAATGGATTTGTTGGAAGATATGGTGGAGACGAATTCGTTGTATGCTTCAGAGAAACCGATAATATGGATGCGTCATCACTTGCCCAGAAGATTATTACAGGTATGAGCGATGGCTTCGTTTCTCCAAGTACAAAAGAGCATATCGTTATGTTCTGTAGTATAGGTGTTGCTTATCTAACCTCTGATGTATCTGAACCGTCTGAAATCATTGACCGTGCTGATAATATAATGTACACGGTTAAGAGAAGCGGTAAGTCAAATTACGCTGTTTATAAGCAGATGTAATAATAAAGACGTATGCGTTAACATACGTCTTTTACATCGTTTAATTCAAATATTACCGAGTCGCTGAATTTTAGCGCCTCATCAATCAGCTCTTTGCTGTTTGCTGTCCAGCTATAAAGCTTTGTGCCGTGCTTGAAGGAGTCTTCAATTTGCTTGAAGGTTATGCTTCTTAGGTCGCAGGAAATAAAGTCAGGCTTTGCTATGTTTGACCATACTACCGAGAACGAGCATAGGTATTTGAGGATGTGTAACGGACTCTGGAAGGGCTTGAATTGTGATATGAGTGAACCACGAACGACATTTGTATCAAAAAGTCTAAACCATAGCATCGATAGTGGATTAAATGCTTGAACGGCCCATTCTCCCTTGTAGCTTTTCATAAGTCTGGAAAGTCGCTTTTCTGTTTCAATAAGTGGACAGCCCTCTTTGATTTCTATAAGAAGAGGAACTCTACCGGCTACGAGCTTTAATACATCTGATAGAAGAGGAATGTGCTCTTCTGAGTTTCCTAAAGTAAAACATCTAAGCTGTTCATAAGTAAAATGCGATAGCTTTCCATCTACACCACACATGCGAGATAAGTCCTTGTCATGAAATACAACAAGCTTCTTATCTGCAGTAAGGCGAACATCAAGCTCTATTGGTAAGTTTTTCTTTATTGCGTGTGCAAACGCTTTAAGGGAATTTTCAGGCACGCTACTATTGTGTAAGCCTCTATGTGCTATCAGTTGTCCAAAATCCATTTTGTTCCTCCTAAGCAATTTAATTTATTATATTATATTATAACTTCGTGTATTTTGCAATGCAATTACAATAAAAATTCTTTTCGCTTTCACATTATTATCACAATCGTAAGTTATACTGTGCAAGGCGGATTAATTAAAGAAAGGATAATCAAAATGATTAAGAAAATTATTGCATGTCTTCTTAGTATGACATGTGCACTTACAGTGCTTTCGTCTTGCGGGGGTGGGGATAGTAGTTCTTCTGCACCTACAACTTCAAACTCAAGTCAACAAAATTCCGGTGATAATTCAGATGCTCAACTAGTAGGAAACGCAAAGGTTGAAACCAGCCTTACAATTGATGGCGAAAAAATTGATACTACCGACCTCAATATGCTTACAATTAACGGTGTTGATATTTCATTTGACGAGTTTAGATATTACTGGCTCGGTGTAAAGTCTAACTTTGAAGCTGCAGGTATGGAGTATACTGCTGATGATCTTCGTGAAATGTGCGAATATTATCTTAAGGAAAGCTATGGTATTATTGCACTTGGTAAGGAAAATGATGTTCAGTATACAGAAACTGAGCAAGAACAATTCATTAATAACTATCAGTCGGTTTTAATGCAGTTCCAAAATTCTGATGAGTATCAGAAGTTCCTTGAAGAAAGATTCCTGACAGATAGCTATGTGCAAACCTCTCTTTATAATGAGGTTTACAGCAATAAGATTTATACAGAGCTTTTCACTAAAGATGGTAAGTATTATGTTAGCGAGGATGATTTCCGCAAAGTAGCTGAAACAGATGAATACGCTAGAGTAATTCATATCCTCGTTCCTTATTGTGCAAAGACAACTCTTACAGCTGAAGACCTTGAAGCTTGGGACGAGCTTACTACAACCCAAAAGATGAACAAGCTTGAAGCTGCATACGAAAAGCTTACTGATGAAGAAAAAGAAGCTGTAAAGGCTGAATCTAAGAAGCTTGCTGAAGAAGTGCTTGAAAAGGCTAAGAACGGTGAGGATTTCTACCAGCTTATTGCTGATTATAACCTCGACCCTGGTATGGCTCTTACAGATGAAAAGGATATTACAAGTATCGTGGGCTACTACTTCACAAAGGACTATAGCTTCGTTCAAGAATTTCTTGATGGCTCCTTTGCTCTTAAGGTAGATGAAATTAGTGATATAGTTGAGTCTAAGTCTTATGGATATCACATCATCAAGAGACTCCCAATCGACGAAAAGTATTTTGAGGAGAAGTTTGCAGACCTCCATAAAGAGTATAATAACGCCATTTTTAACAAGACATATAATGACTATCTTGCAAATAATATTAAGATAGAGTATGGTGAGTACTATGATAAGCTCACATTGGATAGTATTTCATAAATTTATATATACAGTCTGGAATTAAGTAATTCCAGACTGTTTTTTTACATATAAAAGCACAATATATAAATAAAAATTTGTTATTGTATTCGTTATATATACAAAATATAGTGTTTTTGATAAATTCAATTGACATTAGGTCAAAAAAATGTTATAATACAGAGTGGGAAATTGCGTAACAACGCTGTTTAACTGCTGTTTTTGTAGTGACTTTTTTGTAGTAAGTTTTATGCAAAGTTCCACTATGATGTAGCTTTACTTTATAAGTTACTTTAATCTCATCTTAAGTTATTGTTTGATTTTTAGGAGTTAAGATTATGGATGAAAATCTGAAAATGACATCTAATAATATAGATACACCTCGTAAAAAGAAAAAGGTTTTCGAGCATTGGCATTTTATAACCTTGTTGCTGATTATATACGACTTAGCTGTTGGTGTTGGTTCGTATTTTCTTGCCCTTTGGTTACGCTTCGATTGTCGTTTTTCTTTGATACCTGATTATTATTTAAGTGCATTACTAAAGTTTACACCGATATATTTACTTGCTACAGTTTTGGTGTTTTGGTTCTTGCGTCTGTATCAAAGTATCTGGAGATTTGCAAGCTATGTTGAGCTAAAGCGTATTGCATTGGCTTCTGTTTTATTATGTATATTCCATACGGCTTTTATCACTATATTGTTCCAGCGAATGCCGATATCATATTATTTGTTCGGATTTGTATTTCAGTTTTTCTTTACGCTCGTTATTCGTTTTTCTTATCGATTTGTATTACTTGAACGTGGTAAGCGTGCAAAAGCAAATCAAAAATTAACAGCCAGCCGTGTAATGCTTATCGGTGCAGGTGCTGCCGGTCAATTGATTCTTCGTGATTTACATAATGCGAAAGAAGTTAATAATTGTGTCTGCTGTATCATTGATGATAACCAGAATAAGTGGGGCAGATTTATAGATGGCGTGCCTATTGTAGGTGGCAGAGATGACATTCTTCTCAATGTAGAAAAGTATAATATCGAGAAAATCTTTTTGGCTATACCTAGTGCTAGTGCTGCACAGCGAAGAGATATATTAGATATTTGTAAAGAAACAAAATGTCAGCTCAAGAGTCTTCCTGGCGTTTACCAGCTTGTCTCAGATAACGTTACTATCGAGTCAATGAAGGATGTCGCAGTTGAAGATTTGCTCGGACGTGAACCTATACAGGTTAATATGGACGAGATTTATCAGTTCCTCGCCGATAAGGTTATTATGGTTACCGGTGGTGGAGGCTCAATCGGCAGCGAGCTTTGCAGACAAATTGCAAGCCACAATCCTAAGCAACTTATTGTCTTTGATATTTATGAAAACAACGCGCACGAAATCGCCTTAGAACTTAAAGATAAGTACCCGGAGCTTAACCTTGAAGTTTTAATTGGTTCTGTTCGTGACAGTAAGCGTATTAATCAGGTGTTTGCTAAATATAAGCCTGACGTAGTTTATCATGCCGCAGCCCATAAGCATGTTCCTTTAATGGAAGATAGTCCGTGCGAATCAATAAAGAATAACGCTATTGGTACATATAAAACTGCTTATGCTGCTATGCTGAATGGATGCAAGCGCTTTGTACTTATTTCAACAGATAAGGCTGTTAATCCAACTAATATTATGGGTGCCTCTAAGAGACTTTGTGAAATGATTATTCAGTCCTTTGACAAGAAAATCAGAGATGGAAAAACCTCTGACCTTTTACCTCTGTATGTTCATTCTGAAAGTGATGGCAGTATGCCTAAAATTATACCTTCTTTGGAAGAACCTAAAACAGAGTTTGTTGCAGTTCGTTTTGGTAATGTGCTTGGTAGCAACGGATCAGTGATACCTCGCTTCAAGGAACAGATTGCTAAGGGTGGTCCTGTTACAGTAACACATCCTGATATTATAAGATATTTTATGACAATTCCGGAAGCCGCTTCACTTGTTCTTCAAGCAGGAACATATGCTGACGGTGGCGAAATATTTGTATTGGATATGGGCTCACCTGTAAAGATTGACAGTCTTGCAAGAAACTTAATTCGTCTTTCCGGATTACAACCTGATGTTGATATAAAGATTTCTTACACAGGACTTCGCCCTGGCGAAAAGCTCTATGAAGAAAAGCTTATGTCCGAAGAGGGCATGAGAACAACACCTAATCAGCTAATTCATATTGGTAGTCCTATTCCGTTTGAAACTGATGTTTTTTTAAAACAGCTCAATGAACTTATGGCAGCGTCCTATGACGGAAAAGATGACGTAATTCGTAAGCTTGTATCTGATGTTGTTCCTACTTATCATCCGGCAGGAGAGCACGGCTCAGAGCATAAAGGCGAAGCGTATCAACAGCAAATGGAGTTAATTGTTCAGTAACTCTTATAATTAATCATTAAACAACGAGGTATTGATTTATGGAAATCAAAGCTTTTGAAAATAAAGTGTGGCTCGCTACCCCAACAATGCATGGCGATGAACTTAAATATGTTAAGGAAGCCTATGACACTAACTGGATGTCAACAGTCGGTGCAAACATAAATGAAGTCGAGAAGATAGCAGCTGAAAAGTCTCAAATGAAGCATGCAGTGGGGCTTTCTTGTTGCACAGCGGCGTTACATCTTGCAGTTAAACACGCTGGAGAAACACTTTATGGAACACCGGCGATTAGTCATGGTGCTTTAGAAGGGAAGAAGGTATTTTGTAGTGATATGACTTTTGCTGCTACCCTTAATCCTGTTGTATATGAAGGTGGAATCCCTGTTTTTATTGATACAGAAGCAGAGTCTTGGAATATGGACCCGGTCGCACTTGAAAAAGCTTTTGAGATTTATCCGGATGTAAAACTCGTTGTTTCAGCTGAATTATATGGATTTCCCGGAAGGATGGATTTAATAAAGCAAATTTGTGATAAGCACGGAGCTTTGCTGATTGAAGATGCCGCTGAAGCTATGGGCGCAACTATTGATGATAGACAGTGTGGTTCTTTTGGTGATTATTCTGCTGTTAGTTATAATGGTAATAAAATCATTACCGGTTCTGCAGGCGGTTGCTTTTTAACTAATGATGTTGAAACAGCTAATAAGATTCGTAAGTGGTCTACTCAAGCAAGAGAAAATGCTTCTTGGTATCAGCATGAAGAAGTCGGCTACAACTACCGTATGAGTAATGTTATAGCTGGCGTCGTAAGAGGGCAGTATGCATATCTTGAAAATCATATTGCTAGGAAAAAGGCTATTTATGAACGTTATAAAGAGGGGTTTAAGGATTTACCGGTTAAAATGAATCCTATTATGGAAGGCACCGAGCCTAATTATTGGCTTTCTGCTATGATTATCGATAAGGATTTTATGTGTACTCAGTACAGAGACAATTCTAAAGCTTCTTACGTAAAAGAAAAAGGGAAGTCTTGTCCTACGGAGATTCTTGAGACACTTGCTAAATATAATGCAGAAGGCAGACCTATCTGGAAGCCAATGCATATGCAGCCAATGTATTATGATAATAGCTTTGTTACTCGTGAAGGTATTGGAATTTCAATGACAAATGATGTCGGAGCCGATATTTTCGATAGAGGGCTTTGTCTGCCAAGTGATATAAATATGACAACTGAGCAGCAAGATATTATAATCAAAATTATAAATAGCTGTTTCGAATAATTGAGGTATATACATAATGTACGCAAAGTTTTTTAAGAGATTTCTGGATGTATTTGTTTCTATTACATCTTTGATTATTCTATCTCCTATATTTCTTATTCTTATTATCGTTGGAGCAATTGCAATGAGAGGTAATCCTTTCTTTGTGCAATTGAGACCGGGCAAAATTAATAAGAAAACCGGGGAAGAAAAAATATTTCCGTTAATAAAATTCCGTACGATGTCGAACAAAAAAGATAGTGATGGTAAGTTGCTTCCTGATTCTGAAAGACTGAATGGCTATGGAAGGGTTTTACGCTCTACTTCGCTTGATGAATTACCAGAACTTATAAATATTTTGATAGGACATATGTCGTTCGTGGGTCCACGCCCACTATTGCCAGAGTATCTTCCATGGTATACGGAGGAGGAAAGACACAGACATGATGTACGTCCTGGCTTGACAGGTCTGGCACAAGTAAATGGTAGAAATTTTTTGGATTGGGAATCCAGATTTAAACTTGATGTTAAATATGTCAGGAACATTTCATTTAAGCAAGATATCAAAATAATGTTATCTACCGTCGGGAAAGTTTTGAAAAAGACAGATATTGCTGTTGGCGAAGGTCATGTTTTACGTGATTTAGATGAGGAGAGAAAAATCAATGCAGATAAATTATAGAAAACTATGCGCTTCAGATATTGTTGTACATAATGAAGAACTGACGGTATTGTTAAAGAGTTGTATAGAAGATAGTAAACTATTTCCCACTGACGAGTCATTTTATATTAATAAGCTCAAAGGTTTAGAAGAGTACCTTACCCAAAACCAAGCATATGTTGTAGGTGCTTTTGATGGAAACTCACTTGTGGGATTTATATGGGCATACAATTTAAAAACAGAATTTGAATGCAAGTTACATATAGCATATGTTGCTGTGTGTGCCGAGTATAGAGGGATGAAAATCGGTAGCGCTTTATTAGAAGCTGCAGAGAAGGAAGCTATAGAAAGCGGAATTAATGTCACAGAGTTAATTGTTTCTGCTGGTAATACTGCTGCTATTGGATTATATGAAAAGCATAACTATACTCAAGAAAGAATTATAATGCATAAAAGATTGGGAGAATATCAGTAATTTTAAATTTAAAATCGTCTGAATCTATAAACGAAAATTATTTCCTATCTATGGAGCGTAAAGGTGGATATTAATGAATGTTCTTTTTTTGTCAATAGGTGATGTTTCTTTCCTAAATATGAGTGAACACGGCGTCTATACTGATTTAGTCAGAAAAATTCAAGAAAATGGTCATGACGTATATGTCGTTACTTGTAAAGAAAGAAGACACGGAGCTGAAACTAAGTTATCTGTCGAAGCCGGAATCCATGTTTTACGTGTGAAGATTTTAAATATAACTAAAACAAATATTATTGAAAAAGGAATATCCACAGTATCTATAGGCAGAACATTCAAGCGTTCAATCAATAAATTTTTCCCAGATGTGAAATTCGATATGGTGTTATATTCAACCCCACCAATAACACTTGCCGGTGTTATACAGTACATAAAAAAACGTGATGGAGCCAGAACCTACCTGCTCTTAAAAGATATTTTCCCTCAAAATGCGGTTGATATCGGTATGATGAAAAAGACGGGATTAAAAGGATTGCTATATAAGTATTTTCGTTCAAAGGAAAAAAAGCTATACGCATTGTCTGATAAGATCGGATGTATGAGTCCTGCAAATGTTGATTATGTATTAAAGAATAATCCTGATGTTGCTAACGAAAAAGTTGAAGTTTGTCCTAACTGTATCGAACCTATTGATATGTCAATATCTGATGATGGCCGCACTGATATACGAAATAAATATGAAATTCCACTTGATAAGAAAGTTTTTGTCTACGGTGGCAATCTCGGCAAACCGCAAGGTATACCTTTTCTCATTGAATGTCTTAAAAGTCAAAAGAATAATGAGCAAGCATACTTCTTAATTGTTGGTGATGGTACGGAATATGGTATGTTGGAAGCTTATGTAAACGAAGACAAGCCACAGAATGTCAAGTTGATGAAACGCCTCCCTAGAGAGGACTATGACCATATGGTCGCAGCGTGTGACGTGGGAATGATTTTCCTTGATAATAGATTTACAATTCCTAACTTTCCAAGCAGACTGCTATCCTATATGCAAGCTAAACTTCCGGTATTATGTGTGACAGACAAAAATACAGATATTGGTACAATTGCAGAGGATAACGGATTTGGTAGGTGGTGTGAAAGCGTTGACGTGGAAGCATTTGAGAATAATGTAGAAGCAATGCTTTCGTTAGACTTGATTGAAATGGGAAATCGTTCATGGGAATATATGAGTAAAAATTATAATATTGACATTTGTTATGAAATTATCGCTAAATCAACAAATCTTTCAACATACATAAACTAGGAAGGAAAGCTAAAAATGACTCTTTTTACAAATAAAACTTTACTTATAACCGGAGGTACCGGCTCTTTTGGAAATGCAGTACTCAACCGTTTCCTTACTACTGATATTGGAGAAATTCGCATTTTATCTCGTGATGAGAAAAAGCAGGATGATATGCGCCATGAGTATCAAGCAAAGTATCCTGAATATGCTGAGAAGATTAAATTTTACATAGGTGACGTTAGAAATATTGATTCTATCCGTCCGGCTATGGTTGGAGTGGATTACGTATTCCATGCTGCTGCACTAAAGCAGGTTCCATCTTGTGAGTTCTTCCCAATGGAAGCAGTACGCACAAATATTATCGGTACAGAAAATGTTCTTACCGCTGCTATTGATGCAGGGGTTAAAAACGTAGTTTGCCTTTCGACCGATAAGGCTGCATATCCCGTAAATGCAATGGGAACATCCAAGGCAATGATGGAAAAGGTCATTGTGGCTAAGTCCCGAACTGTTGCTCCTGAAAAAACAAAGATATGTTGCACTCGTTACGGCAACGTTATGTGTAGCCGTGGTTCTGTAATTCCACTTTGGATTGACCAGATTCGTGCCGGTAAGCCTATTACGATTACAGACCCTACTATGACTCGTTTCATTATGTCGCTTGACGAAGCTGTCGACCTTGTATTATTTGCTTTTGAACACGGCGAGAGCGGAGATATACTTGTACAAAAGGCTCCGGCTTGTACTATCGAAACACAAGCAAAGGCTGTTATTGAATTATTTGACCCTGATAAGAAAACTGAAATTAAGATTATTGGTATTCGTCATGGCGAGAAGATTTATGAAACCCTTCTCACTAATGAAGAATGTGCTAACGCTATAGATATGGGCGATTTTTATAGAGTGCCTTGTGATAAACGTGGCTTGAATTACGATAAGTATTTCAAAGATGGTGACATAGAGCGTAATACTTTGACAGAATTCAATTCTAATAATACAGAGTTACTTACAGTAGAGCAAACAAAAGCGAAGATAGCTTCGCTTGAGTATATACAAGAGGAACTTGCAAAATGAATGTACTTGTAACAGGAGCCAAAGGTTTTGTCGGTAAAAATCTTTGTGTAAATTTAAAAAACATTCGTGACGGCAAAGATAAAACACACCCCAATCTTTCTATTGACGAAATTTTTGAATATGACATCGATTCATCATCGGAACTTCTTGATGAGTATTGTGCTAAGGCTGATTTTGTGTTCAACCTTGCCGGTGTTAATCGTCCTCAGAATAACGAGGCGTTCATACAGGGCAACGTTGAATTTGTATCCACTTTGCTTGACACGTTAAAAAAGCATAATAATTTTTGCCCTGTTATGATTTCTTCTTCTATTCAAGCTACTTGTATCGGTCGTTATGACAATGACTATGGAAGAAGCAAGAAAACGAGCGAGGAACTTGCCTTTGCTTATGGGCAAGAAACAGGTGCAAAAGTACTTGTATACCGCTTCCCGAATCTTTTTGGTAAGTGGTGTAGACCGAATTATAACAGTGCTGTCGCAACCTTCTGTAACAACATTGCTAACGATTTGCCAATTCAGATAAACGATAGAACTGTTCAGCTGGAACTGCTATATATCGATGACCTCGTTGATGAAATGCTTACTGCACTTGAAGGGGAAGAGCATCATTGTACTTTTGATGGTATTAAAACTGTTCTTTGTGATGACGGCAAATATTGTGCAGCACCGATTACACATAAGGTTACTCTTGGCGAAGTTGTTGATTTACTATATTCTTTTGCTGAACAGCCTAAAACTCTTGTAATGCCCGAGATTTCATATAATAGCTTTGCTAAAAAGCTTTACAGTACCTATTTGTCATATCTGCCTAAGGAAAAGATTGCTTTTGAGCTTAAAATGAATTGTGATGCAAGAGGTTCTTTTACCGAGCTTATGAAATTCCCTAAATGTGGTCAGTTCTCTGTGAACATTTCAAAGCCTGGTATTACTAAAGGTCAGCATTGGCATAACACGAAGTGGGAGTTCTTTATTGTTGTTAGTGGTAGGGGACTTATCCAGATGCGTAAAATCGGGTCTGATGAAGTGCTGAATTTTGAAGTTAGTGGCGATAAAATTGAAGCTGTACATATGCTTCCGGGATATACCCATAATATAATTAATTTGAGCGATACAGAAAACTTAGTAACGGTTATGTGGGCGAATGAACAGTTTGACCCCAATAAGCCGGATACATTTTTTGAGGAGGTAGAGTAATGTTTGAACAGGTAAAATGGCAGGGAAATGGTAAACTAAAGTTGCTTATTATCGTAGGTACTCGCCCTGAAATTATCCGTCTTTCTGCGGTTATTGATAAGTGCCGTACTTATTTTGATACTATCCTTGCACATACAGGACAGAATTATGATTATAACCTCAATGGTGTGTTTTTTAAGGACCTGAAGCTTGACGAACCCGAAGTGTATTTAGATGCTGTCGGTTCTGATTTAGGCGAAACCTGTGGTAATATTATCGCCAAGTCTTATAAACTGATGTCAGAAATCAAGCCTGATGCTGTGCTGGTGTTAGGAGATACAAATTCCTGCCTATCCGTTATTGGTGCTAAGAGATTACATATTCCAATCTTTCATATGGAAGCAGGCAATCGTTGTAAGGATGAGTGTCTACCTGAAGAAACTAACAGAAGAATAGTTGACATTATTTCTGATGTAAATATGGCATACTCAGAGCACGCAAGAAGGTACCTTGCCGACTGCGGTCTGCCTAAGGAGCGCACATATGTAACGGGTTCTCCAATGGCTGAGGTCCTTCATAACAATCTTGCCGAAATCGAAGCTAGTGATATCCATACTCGACTCGGCCTTGAAAAAGGTAAGTATATTCTTCTTTCTGCTCACCGTGAGGAAAATATCGACACCGAAAAGAACTTCAACAGCCTTTTTGGTGCTATCAATAGAATGGCTGAGAAGTATGATATGCCAATTCTCTACTCGTGCCATCCAAGAAGTCGTAACAGACTTGAAGCTTGTGGCTTTAAGCTTGATTCACGTGTCATTCAGCATGAGCCTCTTGGCTTCCATGACTATAACTGCTTGCAGATGAACGCTTTTGCTGTAGTTTCAGATAGTGGCACACTTCCTGAAGAGAGTAGCTTTTTTACAAGCATAGGTCATCCATTCCCGGCAATCTGTATCCGTACATCCACAGAAAGACCAGAAGCTCTTGATAAAGCTTGTTTTATTCTTTCAGGAATTGACGAAAAGGGACTTTTACAATCGGTTGATACGGCAGTTGAGATGAACAAAAATGGGGATTATGGTATTCCTGTGCCAGATTATATTGAAGAAAATGTTTCCACAAAAGTTGTGAAAATCATTCAATCTTACACGGGCGTTGTTGATAAAATGGTTTGGAGAAAATTTTAATTCTTAAAATTTTAGAGGAGATATTCAATTTAAGCACTATGAAGATATTAATAGTAATGGGTGGCTTTTTTCCTGGAAAAAAATATGGTGGACCACCTGTTAGTGTAGATAATTTTTGCTCATTGATGAATAATGATGCCTGCTATATCGTGACCAGTAATCACGATATGGGGAGCTCAGAGCCTTATGAAGGATTAGAATCCAATACTTGGATACATAGAGATAATTGTTTGGTGAAGTATCTGAGCGATAAGGACTACTGCTCGGAAACATTTGCTCAAATTGTTGATGATATAAACCCTGACATTATTTATTTACAAGGATTATTTCAAAAATGTATATTCCCTTGCTTGCGTATTGCAAAGAAGAAAGGAATCAAGGTATTTCTCGCACCAAGAGGTGAGCTCTGCAAGGGTGCCTTTAAAAAGAAGTATAAGAAGATTCCCTATATTGCTTGCTTGAAATTCCTAAAATTACTAGATAATGTATCTTTTCAATCTACAAGTGAGGAAGAAACTGAATGTATTATGAAGCATTTGGGCGTTCCTAGTGAAAGAATTTATTCATTAACCAATATTCCGTCTATACCTTCAAAAATGTATGAATACATAGAAAAGATTGTAGGAGTTGCGAAGCTTATCTTCTTATCACGAATTCATCCTAAGAAGAATCTCCTTTCTGCAATTGAGTATTTGTATTCTGTAAAGGGTAACGTTCAGTATGATATTTATGGTCCGATAGAGGATAAGGAATATTGGACACGTTGTGAAGATGAAATTCGTAAATTACCTGAGAACATTAAGGTCGGTTATTGTGGACTATTATCTCATGATCAAGTGCATGAAGCGTTTAGTAGGTATGATGCTTTTCTTTTTCCGACACTTAGCGAAAATTACGGACATGTTATTGCTGAGGCTATGTTTGCAGGTTGCCCGGTTATTATCAGCGACCAGACACCATGGAACGATGTAAACGAAAATGATGTCGGTTGGGCTATACCACTTGAAGATAAACAGGGCTTTGTTGATGCTATTCAAGCTGTAGTAGATATGAGTGACTGCGAAATTAGGGCTAAAGCACAAGTATATGTAAGCAATAAAGCCAATCTCAATGAGCTTCGTGATCAATATCAAAAGGCACTGCAAAGTGTCGTGGGGAAGTAAAGAGGAATCAGTTATATGAAAGTTTTACACATTTTCTCCGGCTTCGGAGGAGGCATTTCTTCGCTGATTTTAAATCTTGTTGAAAATAGAAATGAAAATTTCATATTCGATACTTTAGCATTTAGTTATAAAGGTGGAGAACAGTTCTGTCAGCGAATTCAAAATCAGGGTGGAAAGTGTTATACAATGCCTCGCTTTAAGAAACGTGGTTTTCGCGTTTTCTTTAAGTATCTGAATAAGTTGCTTGAAAGCAATGAATATGATGTAGTACATTGTCATATCTCCGGCTGGATAGCTAGGATGTTTTATAAAGTAGCGAAAAAACACGGCAGCGAGAAGTTTATTGTACATGCTCACACTACTTTGTATGATAGCCGATTAGACAGACTATCGCTAATGCAAAAATTAAATCAAAAGATTAATTATAAGATTGCTACAGAATATATGACTTGTAGTGATTTAGCTGCAAATTATATATTTGGAGAGAAATACCTTAAGAAAAAAAAGTGCACCCTTATTCCGAATGGTATGAAGGAAGAACTGTTTTCGCAGGTAATTACAAACGAAGACAAAGACAATTATCGAAATGAATTTGAAATTCCTGACGGAGTAAAAGTTATACTTCACGTAGGTAGATTTTCCACACCAAAAAATCATGAAGGCATTTTAGCAATCGCTGAACAACTGAAGCGCAAAGGCTCGGCTTTCGTAATGGTTTTAATCGGCGATGGTGAAAGGTTTGACGAAATTAAGCAATATGTAAAAGAACATAAGCTTGAGGATATAATGAGGCTTCCCGGTCGTAGAAGTGATATTTCAAAATTAATGCAGTGGGCAGATATTATGATTTTACCATCCCATCATGAGGGTCTTCCAACGGTAGCTGTTGAATGTCAAGCGACGGGAACTCCGATTATCATTTCTGATGTAGTCACTCCTCAATGTGATATGGGACTTGATTTGGTTCGCTTTGCGAACAAAGACAATACCAAGCAGTGGGTTGAAATAATTGAAAATATGGCATCTAAGAAGCTTAATGTAAAATGCTGTATTGAAAAAATCCGAACAAATGGTTTCACAGCACAAGAAGCAGGGAAGTACTACTGTTCTGTGCTTGAACAATTATCTACGGATATCTAGAGGTTTTGTATATGAGAATTGCATTTGTAGTTGGCAGCTTGTCAGGAGGCGGTGCAGAAAGAGTAGTTTCTGAACTCTGTTCTGAATTAGCTAAAAGAGGGAACAATGTTGCAGTTATATTAGTTGCATCCAATAGTTGCACATACGAGGTTGATAAATGCGTAAAGATTATTGATTGTTCACAGAAAGCTTCAATTAAGGGCTTAGGATTCATAAATCGTGTGAATAAAATAAGGAAATCCTTACTTGAATTTAGAACTGAAGTGTGCGTATCTTTTACTGTCGCTGTTAATTTGTATTCTGTATTAGCATGTGCATTTACAAAATGTAAATTAATTCTAGCAGAACGCAACGACCCTCGTTATGACCCAACGTCAAAGATTTCAAGAATTATGCGTAGTCTTTTGTATCCGTTTGCTCATGGCTACGTTTTTCAGACAAAAGGCGAAAGAGACTATTTTTCTAAAAAAATCCAAAAGCACAGCGTTATTATTCCTAACCCAGTCAACCCTATGCTGCCACAGCCATTTGAAGGAGAAAGAAGTAAACGATTTGTGACGGCTGTTCGTCTGGAACCACAAAAAAATTTAAAAATGGCTATAGATGCATTTGCGAAAGTACATAAGAAATATCCTAGATTTTGCTTTGAAATCTACGGAGAAGGATCGCTTAGAAGCAGTTTAGAGCAATATATTGCTGATATGGATTTGAATGATTCAGTGCTTTTGATGGGCAATTCTAAGAATCTTTATCAGGATATTTTGGATGCATATGCGTTTATTCTTTCATCTGATTATGAAGGAATGAGCAACTCTATGCTTGAAGCAATGGCTATGGGGATTCCTACAATAAGTACCGACCATTCATCTGGTGGAGCTAGGGCTGTAATAAAAGACCATGAGAACGGAATATTGGTACCTGTGGGCGATACTAAGTGTTTGTATAAAGCTATGGTAAAATTAATTGAGAATCCGAGCTTTGCTAAAAAGATAGGTAATAATTCTGTTTGCATAAAAGATGCACTGTCAATTAATACAATAACTGAAAAATGGATTTCAGGCATTGAATGCCTTATTGGCTAAAAAATGAAGGTTAGTGATAACTTTAAATATCTGCAATTGCCGGTGACGGTATTGTAAACAGTTTTGTATTATTCTTTGTTTACTAGATATAGTCTTTTTAGAAGTTAATATAACTATTATGGAGGAAATTGAATGTCGATATATTTGATTGTTACTTTCATATCAATAATATGTGCAGTAGCATCTCAAGGAAGAAAAACACCGATAACAGTAAATGAGCATGGTAATTCTTTTTGTTATGAACGAACATCAAATTGGCTGTTTTATCTATCCTTTTTACTAATGGCTGGCTGTTGCTTTCTCACCAAAAGTGGCACAGATATATCCAATTATATTTTTTACTATAAATCATGGACTATAAAAGATTTGAGCGATTTTGAGTTTGAATTTGGTGCTGAGTTACTTTTTATTGTTCTAAAAAGGTTTATCCCAAACCCCTACATTGGTTTGGGATGTGTAAAGGTAATTGCATTAACGTTGTTCTATAGATGCATATATATACAGCGTAAAAATATTAATATAGGATTAGCAGTATTATCTTATTCCGTTTTATTATATATTTTCAATTTTCATTTATTGCGAATGATGATTGCTGTTGGATTTGTGTTTTTGGCTTTCACATATGAAATTTATGATAAAAAGAAAAGATGTATTATTTGTTTTGTATTAGCTTTTTTATTTCATTATACTAGTATTATTCCGGCATTGAGTTATCTGTTGTATAAATTATTTGGTAAAAGAATTGATATTAAAAAAGCAGTTTGTATAGCAGGTGTTTTTGTTTTAATTAGCTTGTTATTAGAGCCACTAATTAATTATATGATATTAAATGTTGAAATGTTTTCTAAATATTATGTATATCAAGATAACAATGCTAATGGTTTGGGAATTGTACAGCTTATTCTGTTCGTTTTTACCTTTGTGATTTTAGCGCTACAATACGAACACCAAAAAAACAACAAACATTTTGGACTGTATATTATTTTTGGGTTAATGACTTTTTTGTTGGGTTCTTTAGGATATAAATATTCCGGAGTTGGACGTGCAGTATATTACTTTTATTACTTTTATATTTTCTGGGCTCCTTCTTTTGTTTTAAAGAAAGACAGGATTTATTTGCGTGTATCTTCAAAATATAAGGTTGTGCTTTCAAATTTATGCTTTTTGGTTTATTTGATTTTACAAGCAATAATTATTTATTATTTAAATGATTCCTTTAAAAGTAATGGATTAACAGAGTATATATTATTCTGGAAATAACACTTATTGAATGAACAATATCAATTAGAGTTGAAAGGATATATTTTAATGCAATTTGGTGGATTTTTTCAAAAAGTAAAAAAATACATACTTGACGCTAATTATCGTTTTATTATAAACGATGGAAGAGGCTTATATAAACATATGTCAGACGAAAAGTATTTAAAACAAAAATACAAAGTCAAAATGGAACGCGAACTCGACTTAGATAATCCGACAACTTTTAGTGAGAAGCTCCAGTGGTTAAAACTTAATGACCGTAGGCCTGAATACACAATGATGGTTGATAAATATAGGGTAAGAAAGTATATTGCTGAAAAATTGGGGAAAGAGTACCTTATTCCATTACTTGGCGTATGGAAAACTCCCGATGAAATTGATTTTGATAAGCTTCCGGATAAATTTGTATTGAAATGCAATCATAACTCTGGGCTTGGAATGTGTATTTGTAAAGATAAGTCTAAGCTTGATATTTCAAAAGTAAAAGAAGAACTTGCAAAAGGTTTAAAGCAAGACTATTATCTTTCTGGTAGAGAATGGCCGTATAAAAATGTGCCAAGACGAATAATTGCTGAGAAGTTTATCAGCGAGGATGGACATGTGCCAGCAGATTATAAGATTTATTGTTTTAATGGTGAGCCGTATAAAATAATGATTTGCTTAGATCGTGATAAAGATGAAGCAACTAAATTTTACTCATTTGATTTTAATTGGAATTTGTTAAGACATAATGGCTGGGGCAAAAGGGCGCCAGAGGGCTTTACATTACCAAAGCCTGTTAATTTTGATAAAATGTATGAGTTTTCTAAATTGCTATCAAATGGAATTCCTTTTGTTAGAGTAGATTTTTATGAAGTTTCCGGTCAGCTGTATTTTGGAGAAATGACATTTTATCCTGATTCAGGATTCGATAATGCTATTCTTCCTGAAATTGACAAGTTGTATGGTAGTATGATTAATTTACCACTGTTAGGTATTAAGAAATGACTAATTTCAGACAAGAACTAACCATCTTTATATCTGAATACAAAAGATTTAAACTTGAAGCGAAGGAATGCATAGCAAAATTAAAGCTGGATAATACGACGAAAAGACGATTATTTAATGATTGGCATAAGAGCTTCATTTCTATGCGTGTAAATTTTAATGAGTATTATTATCAGTATGAATTATTTAAGTTATCAAAGTTTCAAAGAAAACAATTCATTTCAAGAAGTGAAATGCAGAAGCTTTATCGTAAATTAGTAAGTTCTGAAGTAAGAGATACGTTTTTAAATAAGAGCAAATTCTTATATAAGTTTGATCCTTTTATACACAGAAAATGGATTCTGTGTGATAAGAATACTTCAATTGACGAATTATAAAAGATGCTATCTAATTATGATTGCATTTTAAAACCTCAAAATGGATCTCTTGGAATTGGTATAAAGAAATTCTTAAAAAATACTGCTAAAGATTACGATGAATTAAGAAATGTTGAATTGTCTAACGGTGAATATTTAATTGAAGAATGTGTTACTGCTTGTGATGAAATTTCCGATTTTCACCCAGAATCCTTAAATACAATTAGAGTAGTCACATTTTCTAATAATGAAAAAGCGATTGTATTTGGTGCGTTTATAAGATTTGGAAATAATAACAACTGTGTTGATAATGCCCATTCAGGTGGTATTTTTGCTCAAATCAATGTAAGTACTGGTGTTATTGAAAGCTGTGGAATTGATACAAACAATAATCATTATGAAAAACATCCTATTACCCAAAAGGAAATTAAAGGCTTTACAATTCCTAAATGGGATGAAATTAAAATGTTATGTATAAATGCAACACATGTTATTCCAAATGTTTATTTTGCCGGTCGGGATGTAGCTTTAAGAAAAGATGGGGATATAGAACTTGTCGAAGCTAATCATGGACCTGATTTTGATGTCATGCAATCGCCTTTAAAGATTGGCGTAAGAAATAATGTTTTTGATGCGTTGAAATCTTTGAAAATTTTATAATTGGAGGTATATATGAAGATTGCTGTTATAGGAGCTGGAAATGCGGGCTGCGCTGTTGCTGGGGATATGGCATATAGAGGTTTAGATGTTACATTGATTAAAACATCGAATGCAATGCATGATGATAATTTTGAATTTCTTGAGAATAACAACGGTAAGATGACATTGATTGATTTTGGCGTAGCAGGTAGCATGAATCCTGATGAATTAGAAAAAACAGAAAAAAATGGTTTTTTATCTTGCGTCACAAGAGATTTATCTGTTGTTAAGAATATGGATATAATTATTATTTATGTTCAGACGAATTATCATGAAGATGTTATAAAGAAAATTTCTAATTATTTAGTTGATGGACAAATACTTATAATTAATCCGGGATATTTGTCTACAGCATATGTTCTAAAACATTGTAATAAAAATGTTACTGTTGTTGAAGCACAAAGTTCTTTTATAGATGGTAGAATTATAGAGCCAGGTAAATTTAAAGTTGGTTTTAGAAATGTAAGGAATCCTTTAGGCGTATATCCAAGAAAGGATTTAGTTAAAGCTAAAGAAAAGCTTAGTGCGTTAGGTTTTCCATTTGTTTATGTGAATAACGTTGTAGGTGCAGCTTTACATAATCCTAATATGATAGTTCATACTATAGGTTCAATAATGGCAATTCCTATGATTGATTCTATGGGAAGTGATTTTTGCATGTATCATAGATCGTTTACTAGCCATGTATGGAATGTGCTTGAAAAATTGGATTCTGAGAAAATGGATGTTCTTGAAAAACTTGGTTTAGAGCGAATTTCGTATGTTGAGGCTTGTAAAATAAGAAACTCGTTAGATGATAATAGAGATGCTAAAGATGTTTTTTTTGGATATGCATCAATGCCGACTCGAGCTAAGGGACCGATAAATGTTAACTCTCGTTATATTACAGAAGATGTTCCACAAGGTTTAGTTCTATTGGAGTCTCTTGGAAACTCGTTAAATATTGCTACACCAATTGCTACTTCGTTAATCGAAATTGCTAGTGCAGCATTAAATAGAGATTTTAGATCTGAAGGCAGAACACCAGAAAAACTCGGTGTAGATAATTTAAAAAGAATCTTAAATGATATAGAATTATAATAATATTACAGCATGTTTGATTCTTTTGGAGTGGTATGATGGAAAAAACTAGAACAAAAAAACTTGCGCTAAATACTATTTCCTCATTGACATTACAAGTAGTCACAATAATTTGTGGCTTTATTCTTCCACGTTTAATATTAAATTCATATGGTTCGGATGTTAATGGTCTAATTAATAGTATAACACAATTTTTGGGGGTTATTACGCTTCTGGATTTAGGCGTAGGTGCTGTTGTTCAATCGACTTTATATAAACCTCTTGCTGAAAAAAATCACAGAAGAATTAGTGAAATATATGATTCTTCGAAGAAGTTCTTCACAAGGCTAGCTATGATTTTTTTAGCATATGTAGTAGTACTGATGTTTATATATCCACTTATTGTAAGTAAACAGTTTAATTACAGCTACACATTGATTTTAATTGCAGTAATTAGTATAAGCAATTTTGGACAGTATTTTTTTGGCATAGTTAATAGTCTGCTCTTAAATGCAGATCAAAAAGGATATGTTCAGTATACTACACGTATCATAACACTTATATTGAACACTGTTGCATGTTCCGTATTAATATTTTTCGGATGTTCTATACACGTAGTGAAACTTACAACATCAGTAATTTTTCTTATAAGACCTTTGTTCTTAAATTGGTATGTTAACAAGCATTATAGTATTGACAGAAAAGTCAAGTATACCGAAGAACCTATTAAGCAGAAGTGGAATGGTATGGTGCAGCATTTTGCAGCGTATGTGCTGGGCGGAACTGATAATATTGTTCTAACCTTGTTTTCGACATTATCAAATGTTTCTATATATTCAGTTTACAATACTGTTATATTAGGAGTTAAAAATTTGTTTTTGTCTGTTACAAATGGTTTCCAGTCACTGATTGGCGAAATGTATGCAAAAAAAGAAATTGATAAACTAAGAAATTTTTTCAGTTATGTTGAATGGATATTACATACAGGTACTACGCTTTTCTTCGGCTGTACAGGAATATTGATTGTATCGTTTGTCCGTGTTTATACAAATGGAATAAATGATGCCGATTATATTCAGCCGTTATTTGCGGTATTAATAACATTAGCAAATGCTGGACATTGTCTTAGACTACCTTATAATATACTTATTCTAGCCGCTGGACATTATAAACAGACACAAAATCATTATTTTGTTGCTATGGTTTTAAATATAGTTATTTCTGTTGTAACTGTTAAACTATGGGGTCTGGTTGGTGTTGCCATCGGAACATTGGTAGCGATGATGTATCAGACCGTGTGGATGGCATGGTATGATTCTAAGAATATAATTAGTTGGCCGTTTAAAAGCTTTCTAAAACAAATTGCTGTCGATGGAATAACTGTCGTTTTAGCCAGTCTGATTACCTTTAAGATTCCGTTGCTTTCTGTTACATATATATCATGGTTTATTCTTGCTCTTGAAGTATTTGCAATCTGGCTTGTAATAGCAATAGTTATGAATCTGATATTTTATCGAAAAAATGTAAATTCTTTGTTAGGAAAGCTTAAAAGAAAGGTTAGCAAAGGTGTATAAAATGAAGAGTGATTACAGCGTAGCTGAAGCATCAAAAAAATTTTATTTTATGTTAGATATTGTAAAATTTGTATGTTGCTTTTTTGTGGTTGCTTTACATACTGGATTTTTGTCAGCATTTGATGATAGCGTAAGTTATTGGTTAGAAAAAGCATTATTTCGAATTGCAGTTCCTTTTTATTTTATTACCTCCGGCTTTTTGCTGGGCGAGAAGATGTCTAATATAAGGTCAATAATTGATATAAAAAAGATGTTTGTTCACTATTCAAAGAGATTGTTTGTTTTACTATTAATTTTTGAACCAATCTCAATAATTTTAGATTCCTTATTAGAGGTTTATAGAGGTCAGAGTGTATTTAAGGGATTTCAATTAAAGATGAAAGGTGTTATATTTTATCCCCAAGGAGCCTTATGGTTTATTCAGGCTTGTATTGTGGCAGTATGGATAATATATTTTTTTATAAGGTATAACAAGAAACATTTGATTTTACCAACAGCTTGTTTGTTGTATGCTTTTTCGATGCTATGCAACTCTTATTATTTTGTGATTGAGGGGACAGTATTTCAAAAAAATGTAGATACATATCTAGACATAGCTTTATCTGCAAGAAATGGATTGTTTGTAGGCTTTATATTTATATATTTAGGGATTTTAATCAGTGATATAAATCGAAAGAAAAATATAAGGACTTGGAAGCTGGCAGTTTCAACTTTGTGTTTGTATTGTTTATATATTTTTGAGTTGTATATGGTTAGAAATGTTAAAATGAAAGATGACGGTTCATTATTTATAATTCTTCCCATGTTTTGTGTATCATTATGTTTGTTGTGTGTTAAATATACATCGGACAGTTCTAATACAAAAATTCTTAGAAACTTAAGTACAGGTGTTTATTTAATTCATGCGCCATTAAGGACTATCTACTTTATATATTTAGACTTTATAGGTTATTCACCTAGTGGAGTAGTAAAGTTTACCGTTATATCACTATTGGCAATTTTTATTTGTTTATTATCATATAGAAGTAAAAATAAAAGTATTTCAAATTTATTGAGATAATTAGTGAAATTTATATTTGTTGAAGGTGAAGTAAATGCAAGAAATAACTAACAAAACAATTTTAATTACAGGCTCTGCTGGATTTATCGGTAGTAACCTTGTGTTAGAATTACTTAAAGATTATGATAATATAAAGATTGTTGGTCTTGATAATATGAACGACTATTATGATGTTTCTATTAAAGAGTATCGACTCTCTGAAATTGAAAAACTTTCAAAATTAAAGCCGAATTGTGAGTACATCTTTATTAAAGGTAACCTTGCAGACAAGACGTTAATTGAGCAGATTTTTATAGAGCATAAGCCTGATATTGTTGTAAATCTTGCTGCACAAGCAGGTGTAAGATATTCTATAACAAACCCTGATGCATATATAGAATCAAATATTATTGGCTTTTATAACATCCTTGAAGCATGTCGTAATCATCCTGTCGAGCATCTTGTGTATGCGTCCAGCTCATCGGTGTACGGCTCAAACAAAAAGGTTCCTTATTCTACTGATGATAAGGTGGATAATCCTGTTTCTCTGTATGCTGCAACAAAGAAATCTAATGAGCTTATGGCTCACGCATACTCAAAGCTTTACAATATTCCGTCAACCGGACTTCGCTTCTTTACTGTATACGGTCCAGCAGGACGTCCTGATATGGCTTATTTTGGATTTACTAATAAGCTTATAAAAGGGGAGAAGATACAGATTTTTAACTTTGGAAACTGTAAGCGCGATTTTACCTATATTGATGATATTGTAGAGGGCGTAAAAAGAGTAATGATGAGTCCTCCTGAAAAGAAAAATGGCGATGATGGACTCCCAATTCCACCATATAAGATTTATAACATAGGCAACAACAATCCTGAAAATCTTTTAGATTTCGTTCAGATTTTAAGTGAGGAGCTTGTTTTAGCCGGAGTTCTTTCAAAAGATTTTGACTTTGATGCACATAAGGAGCTTGTAGCAATGCAGCCGGGAGATGTTCCTGTTACATTTGCAGATACTTCTGCATTAGAAAAAGATTTTGGTTTTAAACCAAGTACAAGCTTGCGTGATGGACTTCGTAAGTTCGCACAGTGGTATAAAAACTTTTATATTGAATAAAGGAGCTTAATATGAAAATCGCAGTAGCTGGTACAGGCTATGTTGGCCTGTCGATTGCCACATTGTTAGCACAAAACAATAAGGTTGTGGCTGTTGATATTGTTAAAGAGAAGGTTGACCTTATAAATAACAAAAAGTCGCCAATACAAGACGACTATATTGAAAAATATCTCTTGGAAAAGAATCTTGAGCTTACAGCAACTCTTGATGCTGAATCAGCATACAAAGACGCTGATTTTGTTGTTATTGCTGCACCGACTAACTACGACAGTCAAAAAAACTTTTTCGATTGCTCTGCTGTTGAAGCGGTTATTGAGCTTGTGCTCAAGGTGAATCCAAACGCAATGATGGTTATAAAATCCACAATTCCGGTAGGATATACCGAGAGCGTAAGGGCTAAGTATAACACAAAAAACATATTATTTAGTCCGGAATTTCTCCGTGAATCAAAGGCTCTTTACGACAATCTTTATCCATCGAGAATTATTGTATCATGTGATGATGAGTCAATGGACAAGGCTAAAGAGTTTGCACAGCTTCTTGTTGAAGGTGCATTAAAAGAGGATATACCTGTTCTCCATATGGGATTTACAGAGGCTGAAGCAGTAAAGCTTTTCGCTAATACTTATCTCGCTCTTCGTGTAAGCTATTTTAATGAGCTTGATACTTACGCTGAGATGAAGGGGCTTGACACCCAGCAGATTATTAATGGCGTTTGCCTTGACCCTAGAATCGGAAATCATTATAATAACCCTTCGTTTGGTTATGGCGGATACTGTCTGCCAAAGGATACAAAGCAGCTTCTTGCAAACTACGAGGATGTCCCTCAGAATATGATGTCTGCAATTGTAGAGTCGAATCGTACGCGTAAGGATTTTATCGCTGATAGAGTTCTTGCTATTGCTGGTTATTATTCATCTAATAGTGAGTGGGATGTAAGTAAGGAAAGGGTATGTACTATTGGTGTATATCGTTTGACAATGAAATCCAATAGTGATAATTTCCGTCAATCTTCAATCCAAGGTGTTATGAAACGTATAAAAGCAAAGGGTGCTACCGTTGTTATTTATGAACCAACTCTCAACGATGGTGAAACCTTCTTTGGCAGTATCGTTGTGAATGACCTGGAAAAATTCAAGGAAATGTCCGATGCGATTATCGCTAATAGATATGATGCTAGTCTTGATGATGTAGCAGATAAGGTTTATACACGAGATATATTTAGAAGGGATTAATATTAAGTAAAATAAAAGGAGGCAATAATATGAAAAATGAAAGTATAAGCTTACTGTTTTCATTGTTGCGCTCCGTTTTACATAATACCAAGATTAGCGATAATGAAAAGCCGCAAATTACTTCTGAAATCATTTCGGAGGTTGTAAAAATTGCCTCCAAACATGATATTGCACATCTTGTCGCTCTTGGACTAATTAATAACAATCTTGTAAGTGAGGAAACAAAGCCCCAGCTTGAACAGTATATTTATAATGCTGTATATCGTTTTGAGCAACAAAATTATGAATCAGAGCAAGTATGTTTGTCGCTAGAAGAAGCTCAGATAAAGTTTCTTCCCCTCAAGGGCTCTGTTCTAAGAAAGTTCTATTATGAACCGTGGATGCGTACAAGCTGTGATATTGATATATTGGTCCATAAAGATGATTTAGATTATGCCGTTTCTTGCATAGAAGGAAATCTCAAATATTCTAAAAAAGAACACGCTTCACACGACGTATCTTTTTTTAGTCCACAAGATGTACATCTTGAACTTCATTTTGATTTAGTTGAAGAAGGACGCGTCCATAATTCTATTGAGATTTTAAAATCCGTTTGGGATAACGCCTCAGTGTGTGAGGGCTCCTCGTTTTGCTATGAAATGACAGAAGAATTCTTTTGCTTTTATCATATTGCTCATATGGCAAAGCATTTTGAAAACGGTGGATGTGGAATAAGACCTTTCATTGATTTGTACATAATTAAGAATAAGATGCAATATAACGAAAGCGTTGTTAGAGATTATTTCAGACAATCCGAAATCGAAGTTTTCTATGATAATATGTTGGAAGTTTCTGAGGTTTGGTTTGGCGATAAGCATCATTCTGATATTTCCAGACAAATTGAAGAATTTATTCTAAAAGGTGGCGTTTACGGATCTTTAGAAAACAAGGTTTCTGTTTCACAGTCTAAAAAGGGCAGTAAGATAAAATATGCTTTGTCTAGAATTTTCTTATCGTATAATTCTTTGAAAATTCTTTATCCAATTCTCAATAAGCATAAATGGTTATTTCCTTTTATGCAGGTTAGACGATGGTTTAGCCTTATATTTAGAGGCAGGCTGAAAAAAGCGAAACGAGAGCTTTCAATAAATAGTAACATAACTAAAGGTCAAGCTATGGATATGAAAGATTTTTTAGAACGTGTTGGCTTATAATTTGAGTATATATAGTTAAAGAGTATCAAGAAAAATCTTGATACCCTTAGTTGTTGATTCGAAATTACTTATTTCTGTACAGTATATTACATATTGTAAATACAGTAGGTGAATTCCAGTAGATTGTAATCTCATTGAGTGAGTAGCAACCTACATCATCTATAAACGCCTTCATAGGTGGTAAGTGTTCTGGATAACCTAAAATCTCCATATCGTTAGGACAAGGCTTTCTGTTAGGTCCACCACTAACCATTCCCGGCATGCATTCTTCAATACCATCAGCATGAGCAGGTCGTAGGTGAGGGTAGTTTACAGAGAATTCTCCGTTACCACTTACATATGAATAACCGGTTGCATTAACTCCAAGTAGATAATCAAGCTGAGCAGAACAATAATCGTAATAAGTATTGTCTCCTAAAATTAGGTCTGCAATTGCAAATGTCATACCTTGCTTCATTACAATCATATTGCTTCCCCAGCAGTAGTCCTTTTCTGTCATTGCAACCCTATAGCCACACTTATCAGAAAAACTCTTTAGTAGTTCTGCTTCGCTCATAAAAGCAGTTTTTATTCTATTAAGTAATTTTTCATCGCGATTTAATGTATCTGCTAAATAATAGGCAATACTACCAAATCCACCAACTGATGCAAATCCAAGGCCTGTAAGAGAAAACTCTTCTGTCATTAGAGCTTGAATCATAGTAGCAAATTTATCTTCACCGGTAAGTGCGTATAGCTCACAGTAAGCCCAATAGCGATTGTCCTTATCATCAGATTCAAAGTATGGGCCTGTATTGCAGCCTTCAGGGTTTCTGATACCTAAGAATTCAGGATTGTTTTCAAGCCAGTTATAAGCCTTAATTGAAGCATCATATAATTTTTTTGAGAATTTTTCATCAAAAACCTTGTATATTCCACTGGCTAGAGCACAAACAGCACAGAAGTCTGCCGTAGCCATTGAGGAAACAGGGAATATGTATAATTGATTATTATCTTCTTCAGGCATAATGAATGGTGCATGCTGAAAGCTGGTAAGCTTATGGTATACACCACCATCTTCACATTGCATTTTAAACATCCATTCGAGTTCATAACGACACTCGCTGAGAATATCCGGAATACCATTTGAGCTTTCCGGAATATTAAGCTTTAAACTATGAAGCACATCAGGATAAAGCTTATATGCATATAGAAGATGAGCTAACGCACAGCAACCGGGAGTTATGTATCTTCCATAATCTCCGGCATCATGCCAACCACCTGTAACATCGAGAGAGACCGTATTATCCTCCCATAATAAAGCATTATCAGTGTGACATTCTTTATGAGTAAATTTTCCTGCATGTTCTTCTTTGAGCTCACAGCCACAACGTAGAAAGTACAGGGCCTTTAAAGTGTCATAAAGAGTCTTGTCGTACACATTATCAGAAATATTAAATGTGAGCGATTCATCACCATTATCAGTGATTATTTTATAGGTTCCACATTCTTTGAGTGAGGAGAAGTCAGCTTGCCAAACTGTATCTTCAGAATACTTATCTAGACCAAACGAAGATACTTTGCCATCATAAACTATGTTGCTCTTATCGTCTATAACCTTAAACGATTTGCAATCAGACTTTATGACTGCAACCTTTTTCTCGTGTGGAAGATAACCCATCTGATTTACAAAAATATTCTTTTCAAAATTTCTGGAAGGTGATTTCGGGAGTTCGTGTTCTGCCATAATTAAATCTCACTCTTTCTTAGGTGATGTTTAAATAAAATTTTTTTGCCTGGTTTGTTTTTGTACTTATTCTTGATAATAGAATTTAAGAGATATTCGAATGCAATAAAGTTAAGTATGAATGCACTTACCCAAGCAGCACATTCAGCTAATGCTGTCGCTTTAAAATCAAGTAAATCGACAAGGAAATATATTGTTGCAATTCGCATTGCCATTTCTACAATGCCAGATAACATTGGAATGAATGGATGTCCCATTGCCTGACAGCCACTTCTGAAAATAAATAGAAAGTCTACAAATATGAGCATAATACCACAGATTGGTAGGAATTGTTTAGCAAGGTCGATAGATTCTTGCTTGCTCATCATTGTCTTTGCAAGTGCACCGGGGAAGAGTATCATCGTTGAGCCAAGTATTATATATGCAGTTATCGCAATCTTAAGGCAAACGTGCAAACCTTCTCTGATACGTTTGTATTGACCGGCACCGTAGTTCTGGCTTGTAAATGAAGACATTGCAAATCCTGCTGTACAACCTGGCTGCATAAATAGGTTGATATACTTACTGCAAGCAGAGTATGCTGTTGTGTGAGCAACGCTAAGACCGTTAACAAAGTATTGCACAACCATACAACCGATAGCAGTTATAGAGTTCATCAAAGCCATTGGAAGTCCGTTTTTGAACAGATCAATATACAAAGAAGTATCTGTCTTGAAGTCTTCATGTGTAAGCTTTAATATTTCAATCTTGCGAAGCTTATGTATACAAATTAATGTAGAGGCAATTTGCGAAATAATAGTTGCAATAGCAGCACCTTCTACACCCATACCTATAATGCAAATGAATACATAGTTTAGTGTTATGTTGATTACAGTTGATACAACAATCGCAAAGAAAGGCGTCTTGCTGTCACCAAGAGAACGCAATGTAAATGCACATAGATTGTATGCGATTGTTGTAATAAGACCACCAAATATAATATAGCCATATATGAGGCTGTCACTCATAATCTCTATATCGGTTTGGAGAAGCTCGAGAACATCTTTTAGGAATATTATGCTCACCGTTGTAAGTATAATAGAAATTGCAAAAGACAGCTTTATAGATGCTGCAAGTACTCTTCTTAGCTTTGAATAGTTTTTGGCGCCAAAGCTTATAGCTGTTGAAACAGAAAATCCATTCGCTAAGCCCATTGAAAATCCGATAACAAGAAATGTCAGTGATGACATGTTACCAACAGCAGCAAGTGCGTTGTCGCTGATTCCCTTACCAACAATAATTGTGTCGCAGATAGTATATAGCTGCTGAAGCATATTCGTAAAGAACAGTGGAAAGAAAAATTTTAGCACCACTGTTGATACTTTACCTGTAGTTAAATCGTAAGTATTTGCCATAGTTATATATACCGAGCCCCTCGGTTTTTCTCCTCTCAAATATCTTTGTTATTTCCTTATTTTATCCACTTCAACATTATAACAAAACTAATTTTATTTATATCAAAAGTATTGCGTTTTTGTCGAAAAGGTGATACAATAGTTATAACAAGATATTTATATAATTTAAGGAGGTTTTTTAACTAATATGAACACAAATAGAGACTTGAATTATAAGCTTTATCTGCAGAAAACAAGTGGTTTTATACGTACTCCTTTTGAAACTGAATTTGAACGATATAAACTTATCCAGTCTGGCGACACGGAAAAAGTAAAGAAGTCTATCGAAAAGTCAAGACACACTTATTTCGATGGAAAAGGGAAGCTTTCGAATGACCCTGTCCGTAATTCAAAATATCATTTTATTATATCCGTTGCACTCATTTCCAGAATTTGTGTTGAGGGTGGCATGAGCCACGATACGGCTTTTACTTTAAGCGATATTTATATCCAAAAGGCTGATTTGTGCACAACCTTAAATGAAGTTTTAGATTTAAATGGAGAGATGCAAATCGACTTTACAAACAGAATGAGACAGGTTAAAAAGAATAATATTGTTTCTCTTCATATCAGAAAGTGTATCGACTTTATATATGACCATCTCGAAGATAAGTTGACCGTTGAAGCTTTAAGTGATTTTGTAGGATTAAATCCTTCATATCTTTCAAGGCTTTTTGCAAAGGAAACTGGTGTTACTATTCGTAGATTTATAATTAATGCCAAGGTAACAACTGCACAAAATCTTTTGAGATATTCGGATTTTTCATATTTAGATATTTCTTTAGCATTAGGTTTTTCTACACAGAGTGCGTTTATAAGTGTATTTAAAGAGGCAACCGGTGTAACTCCAAAGAAGTATAGAGATATGCATTATCTTAATGATAATATTATGCCATAATGTAAGCGGTATGGATATTTCCATACCGCTTTGGTAATATTACGAACTTACTTGTTGTTACCAGACTTGTAGGAGTCAATCATCTTCTTAACCATCTGACCACCTACAGAACCTGCTTCTCTTGAAGTGAGGTCACCGTTGTAACCCTGCTTGAGGTTTACACCTACTTCATTTGCAGCTTCCATCTTAAATCTTTCGAGGGTCTGTCTACCCTGGTCTGTTGTGATACCCTTCATAACATACACTCCTTGAAATATAGTTTTGAGCAATTTGAATTACTTTTTCAATAATATTTCAATTGAAGCAGCAATCATTGCAAGCGTTATATCATTTTGAAAACTTGGCATGCTGTATTTAATCTCAAATGGTTCTAAAGTACTTTTAAAAATAGTTTTGATACTTCTTTGCAGCGATATCATAAGACTATCTTCGGTTATACTAGAACAGGCAACTGTAGCCCTGCTCGATAAACCATAGGTAATTATCGGCAAGCAACCATAAACTTCTTTTGATTTAATACAAACCTTATCATATGGAATGATTATTGCCAAAGGTTTTTCAAATTTTGTACTATTGCAATTTTTACCTTCGGACAAATGAAATATCCTTGGTTTTGTATTACTACTATTATCGAAAGAATTATTATCCAGTAATTTTATCAGAATAGGAAAATTACTTTTTTCAAAATATTCTTTTAATCTCGTATAATACTTTTTACTATCTGTATAACAAATACAATTCATTTTGCTCCTTGTATTCAGCTTAATTGCTGTCGGCTTTGTTGCCGTAATCATATTCTAACCGACTAAGCTAGTTATATTCTGATATTGAACTTGTAATTTTTTGAAGTTGTTTTTGGCTAATGCTGTATATTAATAATTTGTTAATAGTTTTTTGCTCGATTTGTGTTATAATAGTAAGAGTGTTAATTTAATTTGGAAAAGAGGGTTGTTATGGGTAAGAAACCATTGTATAAGAGACTTAAGTATCAGAATATCTTTTTTGCAGTTGCTTTAATTGCTTTTGTGATTTTTCTTGTCGTTCTGATTAAGAATTCCACTGCAAACGATGATTCATCTTCTTCATCAGGTGTCGATTCTTCGAGCACCGATAGTATCGTCGATAATTCAAGTAACGATTCTTCTGATGTTCAGACCAATCCTGACACTGTACTTGGCAAAATTGAATACACCTATCTGAAGTTTTCTGAGACTGCTATGCATGAGGGTACACTTATTTTAGTTAGCCCTAATTATTCATATACAGGCACAACACCTCAGGATTGTATTTCTTCGTATGACTATATGTTTAACGATAATAGAGATAAGCTCTTTTCTATAAAGAATAATGAAGTCAAAGCCAAGGGTATTGTTCTTGAGAATATTAAGGATATGATGAGTGATTTCTATTCACTTTATGGTAGTGCTTCAATTGTCTTAATGAACGCATACAATCCTAATGATAAACTTTCCGAATTCGCTGCAGGATATTCCTTGGAGTTCTTCTATCATAATTCTGATGGTTCATATTCTGTCTTTAACCCAATCGGTACTTATTCTTGGATTGCGGATAATGCTTATAGATATGGCTTTATATTACGTTATCCAAATGAGAAAGCTACCGTTACCGGTATGAATGATTCTGCAGGCGTTTTAAGATATGTTGGTTTGCCTCATTCACAGATAATGTATAAGAACAATATGTGCCTTGAAGAATATCTTGAATATCTCAAGAATTATAGTTATGATAATGCTATTGGATACACTACCGATGATGGTAAGAATTACGCTATTTATTATGCGCCTTCCGAAGGCTCGCAGACAAATATAAAGATACCAACTGACTCTGATGGTGATACCTATAAGTTTACAATTTCTGGCAATAATTCTGATGGTTATATAATAACCGTTAACTTACCGGATTAATAATTTTCTATATAAGGAGAAATATATAATGAGCGAATGTACACACGATTGTTCAACATGTAAGCTCGATTGTGCTAGCAAGAAGCAAGACTTCCATGAGCAGCCACATGAGCTTAGCAAGATTAAGAAGGTTATTGGTGTCGTAAGTGGCAAGGGTGGAGTAGGAAAGTCTATCGTTACTTCAATGCTTGCAACACTTACAAACAGAAATGGATTTTCTACTGCTATTCTTGATGCTGATATTACCGGTCCATCTATTCCAAAGGCTTTTGGAATTAAAGAAAAGGCAACAGGCGATGGCAACTCTATATTCCCAGTAAAAACTGTAAAGGGAATAGAAGTTATGTCAGTAAATCTTTTGCTTGAAAACGATTCTGACCCAGTAGTATGGAGAGGTCCGGTGCTTGCTGGAGTTGTAAAGCAGTTCTGGCAGGATGTTATCTGGAATGATGTAGACTTTATGTTTGTTGATATGCCTCCGGGAACAGGTGATGTTCCGCTTACAGTTTTCCAGACAATAAAGCTTGACGGAATTATTATTGTAGCTTCTCCGCAGGAGCTCGTTTCTATGATCGTAGAAAAGGCTGTAAAGATGGCTAAGATGATGAACATCGAGATATTAGGCGTTGTTGAAAATATGAGCTATTTTGAATGTCCTGATTGCAAAAAGCAAATTAAGCTCTATGGTGAAAGCCATATAGACGAGGTTGCAAAGCAGTATGATATTCCGGTACTCGCTAAACTTCCGATAGTTCCAGAGCTTGCCGGTCAGGTTGACGCGGGTCTTATTGAACTTTTCGAGGGCGAATGGCTTGATGACTGCGCAAATAAAATCATTGCACTTTTAGATGAATAATTACAACAAAGGCTTCAGCAATTTTCTGCTGAAGCCTTTATTGAATGCTAATAGTTATAGTGTTTTTCTGAGTAGGCAACGTAATATAACAATTATCGTAACGGGCAGCGCAGGGTTTATAGGAAGCAACTTCTTTTTTCATATGATAGATAGAATAGTTTATCACTCTTTTTGGACGGGCCCTCGCAATAAGCCTGAAGAAAGCTTCTTGTAAAGTTTGTAGCACCTATCTATGTGCATGCAGACAATGAGAAAACACAGACTACCACGAGAAAAAATAATTTTTTTTTTAAAACTCGGCTATTTAGTCGAGTTTTTTTCTTGCTTTTTTTATGCTTATGTCGTATATATATATTAGATTCACGTTGTTATTATATAACAACGTTTTTTGTCGCTATTTTTCCTTAGCTTTTTAAATAAAGTTAAGAGGATAGATTTTATATATTTTGGAGTAATTAAAATAATTTGAAAAATAAGATTTAACAAAGACAAAAGGCATGCACTTGTCAAAACGATGGTTTTATGCTGGGTGACTTTAAATCAAGTCTAAAATGATTTAAAAATCTTATAGGTTTAAAGAGTGCAATTTATATCTATAAGTATTCATGAGATAAAATGCTCGTGTCCATTGTTTAAAATAGATTAAATGTTATGAAAGGAGGTGAATGTATGTGAAAATAGTTTATGACTATATAACAAGAAAGGGTGAAAATAAAAATGTCTAAATATGGTTCGTTGGTTTATCAAACTAAGCTTAATCTCTCTAGCAAGTTCCACCAAGGAATAAGTAAACATGAAGAGAGGCATGCAGGAATAGATACGAGAAAATATATATACTCGTTTAAAACACTTTTCGACTACATATCTATTGGTTGTAGATTTGTAAAGTATTGCAAAAAATATGGATGTAGATTATTATCTGATTGCATTCAATATGCATATGAGTGGATAAATAATCTAATTGAACGCAATTATTCTCCACGAACAATTTCAACTTATAAAAGCGCGTTAAAAAAACTATTAGGTTTGAAAAATGAATATTTACCAAAAACTCCTCCAATGAGGAGAGCTGATATAAAAAAGAATCGCAACTATAATTATGATTCGCTATCTGTATGTGAAATTAGACATATGGTCTTGGTGAGTTTCCTAATTGCAACGGGATTAAGACGTAAAGAGGTAAGTATGTTGCGAGGTACTGATTTGGTTAAGTGTGGCTCAAAATGGTTTATCCATATAGTCAGAGGAGCCAAAGGCGGTCGTGAAAGATGGGTAAGAATCATAGGTGATGATATTACGATTGAAAATTGTGTCAGCCTTATGAAAGAAGCTGGTGAAAATAGAGTTTTTAAATCTATTCCTAGCGGAATTAAACCGCATAAATATCGTGCTATGAATGCTTTGAATTTATATCTTATTCTAGCTAGACCTGTATCCCTAATTCCTAAAAAAGATAGGTATGTTTGCAGACGCGATATGAAGGGGATTATCTTAGATAAGCGTGCAATGGCTCTTGTTTCGCACCAATTGGGACACAATCGTATAGGCGTAGTTGCAGGTAATTATTTTTACAACTTAAAGTTAGAGGACTTGCGCTAGATATTATTAAAAGGCTTCAGCATTTTACTGCTGAAGCCTTTTACAATGTCTTATTTATTTCTGCGAGCATTTGCAAGCATAAGTTTGATTCTGTTTTCCTGGTTTACCTTTGTTGCACCTGGGTCATAGTCGATAGCAACTATGTTTGCATCCGGATAAGCATCCTTGATAACTCTCATCATACCCTTAGCAACAATGTGGTTAGGAAGACAACCAAATGGCTGAGTACAGATTATATTGTCTGTACCTGTTTCTGCAAGTGCTGCCATTTCAGCCGTAATAAGCCAGCCTTCTCCCATCTTTACACCCTGATGAATGAACTTATCAGCATAAGCTCTGAGTTCTTCAAAATCGTGAGGAGGGAAGAATACGCCGTGTTCCTTAATAACCTTTATCTGTTGCTTCTGATAATGATAAAGAACGTCATAGCCTATTGTATATGCAAGAACCTTCTTGTCACGTCTGTCATAAAGCTTTCCGTCGTTAACAGAGTCAGATGCACAGTAAAGTACAAAGTCGAGAAGTCCTGGTACGTTAGGCTCACAGCCTTCAGAAACAAGGAATTCATTAAGCCTGTTGTTTGCAAGAGGGGAGTACTTTACATAGATTTCACCAACAATACCAACTCTTGGCTTCTTCTCACTTGTTCTTTCAATCTTCGCAAAGTCATCAAGAATAGCTCTGTAATGGCGCTTAGTGTCAAAGTATTTGTTTCTCGCAAACATATTGCCAAGTCTGATTTGCCACTTGTTAAGACATGCATCCGAATCACCCTTGTGAACCTCGTAAGGTAAACACTGATTGTATAGAAGCATTAACAGGTCTCCGTACAAAACAGCATGGATAAGCTTTATGGCAATCGCAGGGGTAATTTTAAATGCCTGTTCCTTTTCAAGCCCACTGAAGTTTAATGAAATTACAGGAACCTGAGGGAACTGCGAAGCGATAGCTTTTCTGATGAGGTGAATATAGTTTGAAGCTCTGCATCCACCACCTGTCTGTGACATAAGAAGTGCAGTCTTATTTACATCATACTTGCCACTCTTAAGTGCATCCATAAACTGTCCTATAACGAGTAAAGCAGGATAGCAGGTATCATTGTGAGTGTTCTTTAAGCCCTCGTCGATTACATTTCGTGAATCGTTAGTGAGAAGCTCCATACGGTATCCATACTTTTCAAATATCTTCATTATAAGTCTGAAATGAATAGGGAGCATATCAGGGACTAAAATTGTATAGTCCTTCTTCATTTCTTCAGTAAATATTGTTTTGGTAACTCTTTCTGAGCTCATCTGAATTCATCCTTTCAACGAGGAGATTTATGCCTTGTCTTTTTCTTCCAGTGCAGCAACAAGGCTTCTAAGTCTTATTCTTGCAGCTCCAAGGTTATTGATTTCGTCAATCTTAAGCTGAGTGTATAGCTTGTTGCTTTCTTCGAGGATTGCTCTAACTTCGTCTGTAGTAACAGCATCTATTCCACATCCGAAAGATACAAGCTGTACAAGTTCCATATCAGGTTGAGAGCATACATATTTTGCTGCTCTGTAAAGTCTTGAATGATATGTCCACTGGTTAAGTACGTCAAGTGCAGGTACATCTACAAGGTTAGAAACGCTGTCTTCAGTAACAACAGCAAGACCGAGCGAAGCAATAAGCTTGTGGATTCCGTGATTGATTTCGGGGTCAATATGATAAGGTCTGCCTGCTAGAACAACAATTTTTTGCTTATTCTCTCTTGCTACCTTAATAATTTCAAGAGCCTTGTTCTCAATGTCTGTTCTAAAATCGACCTGAGCAGAGTAAGCTCTGTTGAGTACCTTGTAAATCTGTTTTTGAGTAATTCCATATTTACCGAATACTCTTGCAAGAGCCTTTGATGTGTGATTCTTACAGTTTATGTCGATGTAAGGAGTTATAAAATTATCACTGTTAAGCTCTGAATTGTTTGCTTTAAGAAGCTCCGGATAGTAAGCAACGACAGGGCAGTTGTAGTGATTGTCACTTCCACCTTCGTCAACATTGTAGCTCATACATGGATAGAAGATAAAGTCTACATTTTTCTCTAAGAGGCTTTCAATATGTCCGTGTGCGAGCTTTGCAGGATAGCAAACGGTATCGGATGGTATTGTCTGCTGACCCTTGTAATATGTATCTCTTGTCGATTCTTCAGAGAACACAACTTCAAATCCAATGTCAGTAAGTAGGGTAGAGAAGAACGGAATAAGGTCATAGAAGCTAAGTGCAAGTGGAATACCTACTCTTGCAATTGGCTTTACTTTTGGCTTGTTTTCTTCATAGCTAAGAATCTTTCTGTACTTGTATTCAAAGAGATTTTCATTAGTAACAGTAGTCTTAATTCCTGCACCCTTTTCACAACGGTTTCCGGAGATGAATCTTCTGCCGTCGTTGAATCTTATTATTGTAAGGTTGCAGTTTGCACCACATCCACCACACTGAGTAGCTGTAGAACGATAGCTGAACTCTGAAAGCTTTTCTTTGTCTAACAATGTGCTAGGCTGCTCACAATCGCAGTTTTCCATAGCATATAGAGCACAACCGAATGCACCCATAAGGCCTGCGATGGCAGGTCTGGTAACGTTTCTGCCAAGTTCCATTTCAAAGGAACGTAAAACAGCATCGTTTAAGAATGTACCACCTTGCACTACGATATTCTTACCAAGCTCATCAATGCTCTTTGCACGAATAACCTTGTATATAGCATTTTTAATAATAGATGAAGAAAGGCCTGCAGAAATATCTGCTACTTCAGCACCATCCTTTTGTGCCTGCTTTACAGAGCTGTTCATAAATACTGTGCAACGTGAACCAAGCTCAACAGGCTTCTTTGCAAAAAGACCAAGTCTTGCAAAATCGCCGATTTCATATCCAAGTGCCTGCGCGAATGTCTGAATAAACGAGCCACATCCCGATGAGCAAGCCTCGTTAAGCATAATGCTGTCGATCGCATTGTTCTTGATTTTAAAGCACTTAATATCCTGTCCACCAATATCAATGATAAAGTCAACATCAGGGCAGAAGAATGCAGCGGCTTTAAAGTGAGCAACAGTTTCTACTATACCAAAGTCGAGACCAAGACCTGCTTTGATGAGGTCCTCGCCATAGCCGGTTACAGCAGAAGAACGAATCTTGAGGTTTGGATTAGCAATCTCGTATATTTCCCTAATCTTATCAGCGATAATATCAAGAGGCTGACCCATATTAGAACAGTAGTGACGATAGAGAAGTCTGCCTTCCGGAGTAATAAGTACAAGCTTAGTGGTTGTTGAGCCTGCATCAATTCCCAGGTAAGCATCACCTTCATACGTCTTTATATCCTCGTACTTGAGGTCGCTCTGTTTGTGTCTTTCAACAAATTCGTGGTAATCCTCCTGGTTTTCAAACAGAGGCTTACCGATAACTATATTATCATCAGCTTTTGCGTTAGTGATTTTTTCAATAGCGTCAGAGATTGACATTGGGCTAGAAATCTCATCAGCCTGGAGTGCAGAACCATAAGCCATAAATACAGAGGCAAGCTCTGGTAAAATAGCATGTTCATCATCAAGCTTTAATGTGTCAGTAAATGCCTTTCTGAGTGCAGGAAGGAAGGAGAGAGGACCACCGAGGAATAATACCTTTCCTTCAACCTTTCTTCCTTGTGCAAGTCCAGAAATAGTTTGGTCTACAACAGCTTGGAAAATAGATGCAGCAATATCTTCTTTCTTAGCACCTTGGTTGAGAAGTGGCTGGATATCTGACTTTGCGAACACTCCACAACGTGAAGCAATAGGATAAATCTTTTCGTGCTTAAGTGCAAGGTCATTGAGCATATCCGGAGTAACGCCGAGAAGTGTAGCCATCTGGTCGATGAAAGCACCTGTACCGCCTGCACATGAGCCATTCATACGCTGTTCTACGCCACCGGTAAGGAAGATGATTTTAGCATCCTCACCACCAAGTTCTACAACAACATCTGCGTCAGGGTATGACTTTTCAACAGCAACAAAAGCCGAATAAACTTCTTGAACGAAGGATATTCCGCTAGCATTTGCAATACCAAGTCCAGCTGAACCGGTAATTGCAATTTTGAAAGAACAATCTGCATAATTTTCACTTATAATCTGAAGCTGTTCAATTACAGTTTCCTTTACCTTTGAAAAATGGCGCTGATATTTTGAATAAATAATTTCACCGTTATCAATAATTGCAGTCTTGACGGTTGTAGAGCCAACGTCAATACCAAGATTATATATCTTATTCATAAGTTGTCCGCTATAATGCGGTCACCCCCAAAAATAAAAGCATTTGAAATAATTATACCATAGTTTAAGAAAAAAGAAAAGACTTTTGCAACATTTTTCGATTTTTGTTAATAATAATGTTGAATAAAGAGGTTTTATACTGCATATTAACCACTTGACGAGTGTATTATTATGAGTTATAATACAATTTGTGAGCAGACTATGCGGTAGCGTGAACGAATAAGTTTATGAGGAAAGTCCGAGCATCACAGAGCAGGGTAACTGATAACATCAGCCGAGGGCGACCTTAGGGCAAGTGCAACAGAGATATACCGCCACTTTTGTGGTAAGGGTGGAAAGGTGTGGTAAGAGCGCACCAGGTTATTCGAGAGAATAATGCTATGTAAACCCTACCCGATGCAACTCCAATGGTAAGCAGAAGACCAATGTCTGCTCGGCAGGTCAATGCTTATAGGAGGCTTGAGCTTTACGGCGACGTAAAGACTAGATAGATTACCGCACTCGACAAAACTCGGCTTATAGGTCTGGTCACAACAAAGAATCGGAGTATAATAGCTCCGATTTTTTGTTTTTCTTGACTTTAGTGTGTAAATATAGTATTATATTAAATATTGAATGGAGTGAAATATTATAATGAAAGAACAGATTAACAAGTATCTTAATGAAAATATTGACAATATGCTTGATGACCTTAAAGGTATAATGCAGATTGACAGCGTGTGCACTGAGCCTATTCCGGGCATGCCGTATGGTGAAGGTTCTGCAGTAGCACTTGATTATATCAAAAAGCTTTCTGAGAAATTCGGTTTAAAAACCAGAAATTTTCAAAATTATGTTGTAACAGCTGATTATGGTGAAAGTGAAAAGGATGTCGCCCTTGGTATTCTTGCTCACGTTGACGTTGTTCCAGCAGGTGAAGGCTGGACATACGAACCATTTGATCTTACTATAAATGATGGCAGAGTATATGGTAGAGGAGCTATTGATGACAAGGGCCCTGCTGTTGCTGCTCTATACGCAGTAAAAGCACTAAGTGACCTTGGCATTGAACTTAAAAAGAACGTTAGATTTATTTTCGGTGGTGGCGAAGAAATAGGTTGTAATGATATTGAGTACTACCAGGAACAAGAAGCTCTTCCTGAAATGCTCCTTACTCCTGATGGCGAATTTCCTATTGTTAATGCAGAAAAGGGTATAGTCCAAATTTTCTTTAAAAAGAAGATTGAAAGCGATAAGCTTATCAATATAACATGCTCTGGTGCAGTTAATGCAATTCCTGCGAAGGCTGTTGCAACTGTTAAGGGTTTTGCTATCGACCATATTCTTTCAGCAATTGAAAATATGCCGTATAGAACTGAGTTTTCACTCGAGCAAAATGAAGGCAATGTTGTAATTACTTCAGCAGGTAAGTCAGCTCACGGTTCAAAGCCACAAAATGGTATGAACGCTCTCACAGCGCTCTTGAGATTATTAAGCGAGCTTGATATTGAAGAAGCAACTAAGCTTTGCACCGTATTTTCTTATGAAGAGTATAATGGAAAGAGCTTTGGCGTAAATTTTGCAGATGATGTTTCTGGTGAAGTTTCGCTCGCACTTACTGTATGCAATACTAATGATGGAACACTTGAATTTGGTCTTGATAGCCGATTCCCGGTAAGTAAAAAGGCTTCAGATATCGCATTGCCGATTGTTTCTAAGCTTAGTGAGCTTGGTTATGAAATTACAAAGCAGAATGAAATGGAAGCTCACTATGTTGATGAAAATTCTGAGTTTATTTCTTCTGTAAAGAAAGCTTATGAAGATATTGTTGGCGAAAAGGCTTTTTGCATTTGTGAATCAGGTGCAACCTATGTCCATAATACCCCTACCGGAATAGCTTTTGGTGCTGAAATGCTCGGAGAAGATAATGGTATGCACTGTGCCGATGAAAGCATAGCAATTGACAGACTTGTGTTACTCGCTAGAGTTTATGCACAAGCAATTATAGAAATCTGCGGTTAAGGAAGAATATTATGAAGATTGCAGTTGTAGGTCTTGGTCTTATCGGTGGTTCAATTGCCAAGACTGTTAAGAAAAATACTACTCATAGTTGTTATGGTATTGATAGAAACAAGGATACTATTTCGCTTGCACTTCATCAAGAAGCAATTGACGGAGAAATATCCTGCGAGCAACTTTCCGATATGGATGTTGTCATAGTTTCATTGTATGCCGGCTCAATTGTTAAGTTTGTTCTTGATAACTTGAACAATTTTAAGAAGGGTGCAGTAGTAACTGATACTTGTGGCGTTAAAGAAATCATTGTTAACCAGCTCGAAAAACCACTGGCTGATGTAGGAGTTAACTTTGTTGGTTGTCATCCGATGGCAGGCAGAGAATTTTCAGGCTTCCAATATTCGCAAGACAATCTTTTCGATAATGCAAGCTGTATTATTACCCCAACAGAAAATTCAGATATACAGGCAGTGTCGACTCTCAAGGAGCTTGCTAAAGAAATGCGTTTTCGTAGAGTCGTTGAAAGTACGCCTAAGCGTCATGATGAGGTTATAGCTTTCACATCTCAGCTTGCACACGTTGTGTCAGCTTCTTATGTTAAGAGCCCATCACTATTTAAGCAGGATGGCTTTTCAGCAGGTAGCTTTAAGGATATGACCAGAGTCGCATATCTAAATGAAGATATGTGGACAGAGCTTTTTCTTCTCAATAAAAGTGCGTTGATAGGGGAGCTCGACAGCGTTATAAATGCGCTCAGCGAATATAGAGAGTGCCTATTAAATGATGACTCACAAAAGCTTCATGAACTTCTCAAAGAAAGTAGAGAGCTTAAGCAGAAGTCAAATGAACAAATTTCTAATCAAACAAAATAGTTTTATTCAAGCTGTGATTTTTTTTGTTGTAAAAACTTAAAGAATATGGTATAATGATCTTGTATATGGACATACGAAAGGAAAGATTATTATGAATATTGCAGTTGCTCAGTCAGGTGGCCCAACTTGTGCCATTAATGCTTCTTTAGTCGGAGTATTCAGACAAGCTTTGAAAACACCGGAAATAGATTCTGTTTTTGGTTCCATTAATGGCATCGAAGGTATAATTAACGATGACCTTATTATTCTAAATTCTACAATTACATCTAATCATGATATGGAACTTTTAAGACAGACACCTTCAACTATTCTCGGTTCTTGTAGATACAAACTTCCTGATAGCTCGATTGATGAAGAAGTTTATAAGAAGATAATTTCAACTTTTGATAAGCATCGCATTAAAAAGTTTATATATATCGGTGGAAATGACTCAATGGATACCGTTGTAAAGCTCTCCGATTACTTAGAAAAGATTGGCAGAAACGATATATGCGTCATTGGCGTTCCTAAGACAATCGATAATGACCTGTGTGTTACCGACCATACTCCCGGTTTCGGTTCAGCTGCAAAGTATGTAGCTGCATCGGTTCAGGAGATTATCCGTGATAGTAGGGTGTATAGTATCGAAAGCGTTACTATTATTGAGATAATGGGTAGGAATGCAGGTTGGCTTACTGCTGCTACCTGTATGCTCAGAGCTAACGGAGAAATTGCACCACACCTTATCTACCTCCCTGAAGGTAACTTTAGTGTTAAGCAGTTTGTTGAGGATGTAAGATGTCAGCAGGCAAAGCACCAAGCTGTAATAGTTGCTGTTTCTGAAGGCGTTACGATTAATCCTGAAGAGGTTGACATTACTGAATTCCAGTCGGGTGCAACCGATGCGTTCGGTCATACATATCTTTCCGGTATCGGTAAATGTCTTGAAAAAATTATAGCTAAAGAGATTAATTGCAAGGTTCGTTCAATTGAGTTAAATGTAATGCAGAGATGCTCTAGCCATATTTGTTCTAAGACAGATATTGATGAGGCTGAAGAAATCGGTGCAAAGGGTCTTATCGCAGCTATGAAGGGACATAGCGGAAAGATGATGTACTATAAGCGCCTTAGCAGTATCCCTTATGTAATTACCATTGAAGAAATTGATGCTTGTGAAGTAGCTAATAAAGAAAAGATGTTCCCTGTGAAGTGGATTAATGATGCTGGTAATAATGTTTCTGAGGATGCACTTAAATATTTCCTCCCGCTTATTCAGGGCGAAGTTGATATCTTTATGAGAAATGGTATGCCACTTCACTTTATGCTAAAGTAAATTTTTGAGGAGTTTTTATCAATGACTTCGTTGCTTATACGAATCTTTATAAAAAATGGCGATGTCAGGGATGCTGAAACAAGAAGAAAGTATGGATATCTGGGTTCCTTTACCGGAATTGCACTTAATATTCTGCTTTTTGTTGGTAAGCTTATTGCCGGTTTGCTTGCAGGTGCAGTTTCTGTTATAGCCGATGCTTTTAATAATCTATCGGATGCAGGCTCTTCTGTTATCTCTCTTATAGGTTTTAAGTTTGCTGGACGTCCTGCCGACAAGGAGCATCCTTTTGGCCATGGTAGAATGGAATATGTAACAGGACTTATTATTTCATTTATCATTATGCTTATGGGCTTTGAGCTTCTTAAAAGCTCTGTTTCTAAAATAATAAATCCTGAGGATATTGACTTCAATAAGTTATCACTTGGTATTCTTATTGTATCTGTATTGGTTAAGCTTTGGATGTCACTGTTTAACAGTAAACTAGGTAAGCTAATAAACTCTACATCGCTTAAAGCTACAGCTATGGATAGCCTAACTGATTCAATCGCTACAACTGCTGTAATTTTGTCAATGGTAATAGGCTATTTTAGTGGCTTTAATACTGACGGAATTGCCGGTGTGTTTGTTTCGTTATTTATCTTGTATTCTGGTGTAAATACTTTTAAAGATAGTCTTACACCACTTCTCGGTCAAAGACCGGATAAGGAGCTTGTGTCGGATATTTACACAAGGGTTATGAGTTATCCGGATATTGTTGGCGTACACGACCTTATTGTTCACGATTACGGAGTAGGGAATATGATAGTTTCTCTACATGCCGAAGTCCCTTGTGAAATGGATTTTACTAAGGCGCATGAGCTTATAGATATTATCGAGGATGACCTTAAAACTCACTATTCTTGTCTTGCAACAATTCATATGGACCCTGTAGCCGTTTTTGATGAAGAAACTAATCAGGCAAAAGATATGGTTATGAAGGTTGTTACAGATATAGATAATGAGCTTACTATCCATGATTTTAGAATGACAAAGGGCGAAGTCCACGTTAATCTCTTGTTCGATATTGTTGTTCCTTATGGATTTTCTCTTAGTGATTCTGAGCTTGTAGAAACGATACGAAAGCGTCTTTCAGATATTGACGAAAAGTACTTTGCTGTTATCGTTGTTGATAAGGATATGTCCTTATAGCTATTGATCACCTTACAATCGTGAGGTGATTTTTCTTTTTTAGAAATATAACATATACTTTTGAATATAATTTATAATGAAGTAAGCGAAATCTTTTGTGCAAAACAGAGTTATTTGTTGTTTTAAAAGATTTCTTTCAAAAACACTTGACAAATGGTTTAAATTAGTATAAACTAAATATAGTTAGTCGAGGCTAACTTGATTTTTAAGCACAAAGTTAGCTTGAGCTAATCTTGAGATTAGCTCGCGTGTTTGGAGGCAAGTATTTATGAAAACATTAAAAGAAGTTTCAGTAGGTAAGTCTGCCAGAGTAGTAAAACTGCACGGCGACGGTGCACTTAAAAGAAGAATTATGGATATGGGTATTACTAAAGGTGTAGAGATTACCGTTAGAAAGCTTGCACCACTTGGAGACCCAATGGAGCTTACGGTAAGAGGCTATGAGCTTTCGCTTAGAAAAGCTGATGCCGAGTTGATAGAAATCGAGTAACGATTTCTTTTTATTGTAAAGTTAGCATAATCTAACTTGTGAAAGTGAGGAAAATTAATGAGTATTAAGATTGCACTTGCCGGTAACCCGAATTGTGGCAAGACAACAATGTATAATGCCCTTACAGGTGCTAATCAGTATGTAGGCAACTGGCCCGGTGTAACTGTAGAGAAAAAAGAAGGAAAGCTCAAGAAGTATGATGATGTATTTGTCACAGACCTTCCTGGTATATATTCTCTTTCACCTTATACTTTAGAGGAAGTAGTTGCAAGAAATTATCTTGTTGATGAAGCACCTGATGTTATTATTAATGTTGTTGATGCTACAAATCTAGAGAGAAATATCTATCTTACAACACAGCTTATGGAGCTTGGCATTCCTGTTATAATCGCACTTAATATGATGGATATTGTCAGAAAAAACGGCGATATAATTGATATTGAGAAGCTGGGCAAAGGAATGGGATGTAAGGTTGTCGAGGTTTCAGCACTTAAAAATGAAGGTGTTACTGAGGCCGTAGAGCTTGCTATTGAAGAGGCTAAGAACGGTAAGCTTATACCTAAGCATATTTTCTCCGGAACTGTTGAGCATGCACTTGCACATATTGAAGAAGCTTGTGTACACAATTTTCCTGATGAGCAACAACGCTGGTATGCTGTAAAGCTTTTCGAAAGAGATAAGAAGGTTGCTGAAAATCTAACTATCGAAAAGTCTGTAATAGAGCATATTGAAAAGGATATAAAAGCTGTAGAAAAAGAACTTGACGATGATGCTGAAAGTATTATTACTAATGAACGTTATAACTATATAACGGCATTAACCCAAAAGTGCCTTATAAAGAAGAATGCAGGTAAGCTTTCTGTTTCTGAAAAAATTGACAGAATTGTTACGAACAGAATCTTAGCACTACCTATCTTCGCATTTATAATGTGGGCAGTATATAAGATTTCTATCGGTACAGTAGGGAATTGGACTGTAGGCTTTATGAACGAAACTCTCTTTGGCGAAACAATCGTTCCTTGGGTAACTGAAACACTTGATGGTCTTGGGTGTGCAGCTTGGCTTACAAGTCTTATCACTGATGGTATTTTAGGCGGTGTTGGTGCAGTTCTGGGGTTTGTTCCACAGATGCTTATTCTGTTCTTTCTGCTTTCAATTCTTGAGGATTGTGGATATATGTCAAGAGTCGCCTTTATTATGGACAGAATTTTCAGAAAGTTCGGTCTATCGGGCAAGAGCTTTATCCCGATGCTTGTAGCTACCGGTTGTGGAGTTCCCGGTATTATGGCAAGTCGTACAATCGAGCAGGAAAGAGATAGAAGAATGACAATCATGACCACGGGATTTATTCCATGCGGTGCTAAGATGCCAATTGTTGGCTTTATAGCCGGTGCTCTCTTTGGCGGCAGCTCTTGGATTGCTACATCTGCATATTTTATAGGCGTTGGTGCTGTTATTGTTTCAGGGCTTATTTTAAAGAAAACAAAGCCTTTTGCAGGCGAGCCTTCTCCGTTCGTTATGGAACTTCCTTCTTATCATCTCCCACTTGGCAAGAATGTTCTTAGAACAACATGGGAAAGAGGCTGGAGCTTTATTAAGAAGGCAGGAACTGTTATCCTTGCAGCAAGTATAATCATCTGGATTCTTAACAGCCTTACATTCGAAGGTGGCTTCCATTATATAGGTAATGGTGATGAAAAGTCAATTCTTAATGTTATCGGTAGCTTTATTGCTGTAATCTTTAAGCCTTTAGGTTTTGGTAAGTGGCAGACAGCTGTCGCTACTATCCTTGGTCTTTTAGCTAAGGAAGAGGTTGTTGGCGTGTTTGGTTCGCTTTCTTCAATGGCTGACTCTGCAGTAGTTGAAGGTGCTATTGAGCTTGCAGAAGAAAGCTCATCAAGCCTTTCAATTCTTGGTAAGGAATTCTTCGATGGTAGTAAGCTTTCAGCATTTTCGTTTATGATTTTCAATCTTCTCTGTGCTCCTTGCATTGCAGCAATGGGTGCTATTAAGAGAGAAATGAATAGTGCAAAGTGGACATTGGCAACAATCGGATATATGTGTCTGTTTGCATATGTAATTTCGTTCATTGTTTACCAAATTGGCTTACTTATAACAAAGGGAACGTTCGGAGTTGCTACTGTAATTGCGTTTTTACTTATTTTAATGCTTATGTACCTGCTCTTTAGAAAAAATAAGCATTCAAATAAGAAAACATCAAAGTAATATAAGACAAGGGGTGTGGAAAATGCTTGCAACAATTATTATTTCAGCAATTATCGGTGCTATATTTTTATCAATTGTGATTAAAGGAATTGTTAATTTGAAGAATGGTAAGCATTCATGCTCTTGCGGTGGTTCGTGTGGAAGCTGCGGAATGAATTGTGCTTATCGTTCGAATCAAAATACTGATAACTAAATGACGAATTAAATTTTAAATGCCTATGAGCCATTTTGAGGTTCATAGGCATTTATATTGAAAGGGTAATCGTTAATATGGTATCGTTAATTGTAGCCTCTATTAGTGCATCGATTTTTCGAGAGAGTGCCTTACAGATATATAGCCCGAGTCCACTTCCTTCCTTCGTTCTTGAAACTCCTCTGTAAAACGGTTGGAAGAGCTTTTCTATGTTGATAGATTCTTCCGTAATAAAATCATTAGCAATTGTAATGACAGCCTTATTGTTTTTAGTTTTAAGAGAAACAGAAAGTTCGCTCAGTGCATATTTTCTGCAATTAGAAAATAGATTATCTATGATTCTTTTTATTGAATGTGCATCAGTTATTGAAATTATATTCTCAGTTATATCTACAGTGATATTTATTCCTCTTTCTTCAATCCAGCTGTACTGCTGTAGGGTCAGCTCTGAGAGAATATTACTGATGTTTGTTTCTTTGAGTTCTGGTGATACTTCAGTATTTGTTGAAATATCAAAGAAGTCGTCAGCCAGCTCTTTGAGGTATTGGTTTTTGTTTTCTATAATATCCAGATATTCATTTTGCTCGTCTGTAAACCTATTGGTTTTACGTAGTAATTGTATATACCCAAGCGAAGCGGTAAGGGGAGTTCTGAAATCGTGTGAAATTCCGGATATAATGTTGTTGAGCTCTTTTTTATCATTGTAGTAGGAGATAGTAAGCTCTTTTTCACGCTTTATATGTTCATTGATAGCGTTTATAAGCTCAACCATATCGTTGGTAAAATAATTAGTTTTTATTGGCTGGGTATATTCATCGTGAGATAGCTTTTGAACTTCCTTAGCCATTTTTTTAATCTGTTTTTTATATCCTATATAACGAATAAGAATTATTAAAAAAGCAACAAGGAGGCACAAAGAGATAATAGCTAAAGCTAATTCCATATTGCACCTCCTTATTATTGTTAGTTAAATTGCTTGCGCTTGTATGAGCGATAAGCAATAAAGTATCCAAGTACTATGTCAATAACAGCTGAAGCAATTACAGCTATAACAAACTTGGTTTCGTGACAATGTGCAGCAATTTTTTCAATCTGGAATGGTATGAATATATCCTTCAAATTTTCTCCAAAATCTATAATGCTTTGATTGTTCTTTATATCACCTATCATCATGAAAGGCAAAACGATCATTGTTTCTAAAAATGACCTTATATATCCAAAGATAGCACATACAATGAGTTTCTTCGTAGACATTGCAATATTTACTGCAGAAATTACAATTCTGAATAGAATTAATGTAAATAGAACGAAGAACCATAATGGCTCCTGCATTTCACCTGCACCGTTTTTGATGTAGCAAAAAGCAAACGAAGTAACCGTTGGAATAATAAACAGAGTCATTGCAATGGCAAGATATACAATATGCTTGCTTAAAAGTATGTGCGAGGTTTTGTTTCCGTCCATTACTTCATAATAGGCAATTTTAGCATGATGTGCCATAGAAGCTGTTACCGATACGATTGTTCCAACTAACATAGGATAGAACCCTGAAGCGAAGCCTATTAGTGACAAAGCATTTTCATTGAGAGTATTTTGGAAGAAGCTTCTGTCTACCAGAAACATCATCGAGAAGGTGAGAATCAATATTGTTATCATATAAATGAAAAATGTACCGGATTTTCTGATTCTGTACCATTCGGCTTTAATAAGCTTATTCATTTACATCACCTACTTTCGAAAGATAGTATTCTTCGAGAGATTCACCTTCGGTGACAAATTTAATGATATCTAAGCCGTTTTCAAAGATTGTTCTTGATATTTTTTGTAGATTTTCCAAATGCTCGTACAGATGTATTTCATCATTATGAATAACCTTGTATTTAGTTGTGCCAAGCTTTTCTTCAAGTATCGCTGCAGTCTTGTTAATATCATTTGTCTTAATGCAAAGACGACTTCTGCACTTTGACTGTAATTCTTCCGAGCTGAAGGATTCAATAAGCTTACCATGATTAATAATTGTAAAATCAGTGCAAAGCTCGGATAACTCAGAGAGAAGGTGACTTGAAATGATTATAGTCACATTTTTATCTTCTGCAAGCTTTTTAAGAAGGTTTCTTATTTCAACGATTCCTTCCGGGTCAAGTCCGTTTACAGGTTCGTCTAAAACCATAATCTCAGGACTTGTAATAAGAGACATTGCAATACCAAGACGTTGTTTCATACCGAGAGAGAAGTTCTTTGCGATTTTCTTGCCCGTATCTGCAAGTCCTACAAACTTTAATAGCTCTGAAGTAATATTCTTATCTGCTACACCACGGGTAAGTCTAACATACTCCATATTCTCTTTAGCAGTCATAAGAGGGTCGATAACCGGAGCCTCAATCATAAAGCTCATTCTCTTTCGTTCATCGTCAAGCGATGCACTATTGCCGAAGAACTTCATTTCACCACTGTTTTGAAGTGTAAGCCCCGCAATAATTCTCATTATTGTAGTTTTACCTGCACCGTTTGGACCGATAAGTCCACAGATATGACCCTTCTTTACAGAAAGTGAAAAGCTGTCTACAACGGTTGCTTTTTTGTACTTTTTTGTGATACCGGATAATTTAAGTATTGTATCCACTAAACCAACTCCTTTTGTTTTGCTATCATCATTGTACATAAACTCAATAAAGATAACGTAAAGTAAAGGTTTAGAAAAGGTTAAGATTTAAGCTTGTAGCCCATTCCCCAGATAGTTTCTATATATTCTTCATCCGGAGCATATTTTTTTAGCTTGTTTCTAAGGTTACTCATATGCACCTTTATGCTATTGTCATCATTAAAATATGGCTCTCCCCAAACACTCTCAAATAGATTTGCTTTTGAAAATAGCTTTTGAGGATTTGAGAATAACAGCTCGAGGATGAGATATTCTTTGCTTGTGAATATAACGTTGTTACCTCTGATTTTAACGGTTTTACTGGATGTATCGAGTTCAATATCTTTGTATTTTATGATGTTAGTTGGTGATTGTGAATCTGTCATAGTTCGCCTAAGCTGTACTTCAATTCGAACAGATAATTCATCTAAGTCAAATGGTTTTGTTATATAATCATCAGCACCAAGCCTTAAGACATCAATCTTTGATTGAACAGTACTCTTTGCTGATAAGACAATAATAGGAACACTTGAAAAGCTTCTAACCTTAGCAATAACGCTGTCACCGCTTTGATATGGTAGCATTAAATCGAGAATAACAAGAGAAAGAGTATCGTCATCTCGTATAATTCTTACTGCATCAAGACCGTTGCTTGCAGTTAATATATCATATCCTAAGTCAGATAAAAACTTCTCCAAAAGCTTATTAATTTCTTTGTCGTCTTCTACTATGAGTATCTTAGCCATTATATCACCTACTAAATTTAAGTATAACATAATGATGATGTGCTGTCAAACACAAGTAAAATGAAAAAATAAATTAATCTGGTTGAACTATCAAATAAGCTATGATATAATTATTTAAAGACTTATATAGGAGTGGTTAAAGTATGAAAACAGCATATATAAAATATGATAATACTAAACCTATCAGCAAAATCAACAAAGAAATCTATGGACATTTTTCTGAGCATCTCGGCAGATGTATTTATAATGGAATTTTTGTCGGCAAGGATAGTGATATACCAAATACCAATGGTATTAGAAATGATGTTTTAGAAGCACTTAAGGAGATTAAAACTCCTGTTCTTCGCTGGCCTGGTGGATGCTTTGCTGATGAGTATCATTGGCAGGATGGAATCGGAAAGAACAGAAGCCCGATACTTAATACAAATTGGGGTGGAGTAGTAGAGGATAATTCCTTTGGCACTGACGAATTCTTTAATCTCTGCGAATTGCTCGGCTGTGAGCCGTATCTTGCTGGAAACTTAGCTAGTGGAACAGTAAGAGAGCTTGCTAGCTGGCTTGAGTATATAACCCATTGGGGTGACTCTCCAATGGCTTTAAAGCGTAAAGAGAACGGCAGACAAGAGCCTTGGAAGCTTAAATACTTAGGTATCGGAAACGAAAACTGGGGCTGTGGTGGTAATATGCGCCCTGAAGCTTATGTTGATGAATACAGGAGATATGCTTCTTTTGCTAAGAATTATAATAATCAGGATATGCTGAAAGTTGCCTGTGGCCCTAATTCTGATGATTATGCCTGGACGGAGTCACTTATGCAAAATCTTAAGCCGTGGCACACCGGTGCAATCAGCCTGCACTATTATACCGTTCCTACGGGTAATTGGGATAAGAAGGGGGCTGCTCTTAACTTTGATGATAAAGAGTATTACCAGACAATCGTTTCTACAATGAATATGGACGAGATTATTACTAAGCATACAGCAATTATGGATAAGTATAATCCCGACAACAGCATCCGCCTTATAGTCGATGAGTGGGGCTGCTGGTATGATGTTGAAGATGGTACAAACCCGGGCTTTTTATATCAGCAGAATACTATGCGTGATGCGATAGTAGCAGGAATCAATCTCAATATCTTCAATAACCATTCCAAACGAGTTATGATGGCTAATCTTGCTCAGGTTGTTAATGTTCTTCAATCTGTTATTCTTACAGAAGGTGATAGTATGGTTAAGACACCAACCTGGTATGTCTTTAAAATGTATCTTGACCATCATGATGCACATCTTGTACGTTCTAGCTGTGCAACACCAATGCTTGACGAATGTGGAAAGACTTTCCCTATGATAACAAGTTCTGTATCTGTAAATAACGGTCAGACATTTATAACTCTTACTAACTGTTCACTTAATGAGGATTGTGAACTTCTGCTTGATAGCGAAGCAGATGATGAGATTAGCGAGGTTTCAGGTGAGATTATCTGCACAGATATTTCAGCTTATAACGATTTTGATAAGCCTGAAAATGTCTTCATAAATAGCTTTAGTGATTTTGAAATAGATGGAAGCAAGTTAAAGGTACATTTACCTGCACATAGCGTTGTTTCTTTGAGAATTAAATAATGGATAATAAGGCGATTTGTAGGAAGTGTCTTCTAGATGCTGTCGACGAAAATGAATATGTCAAGAGCGTAAGAGAACACATAGCTAAGCTTCCCAAAGAAAAAAGGGTCAATGATGATGAGTATAAGCAAAGACTAGAAGTTTGTCTTTGCTGTGATTTTCTTGACAGGGGAACTTGTGAAGTATGTGGCTGTTATGTTGAGTTCAGAGCATTAATTAATGATAAAAAATGCCCGAAGAAAAAGTGGTGAACATAATTTACCTTTAACCTAAATCAGCAAGAAGTCCCTCACCTCTTAGGTGGGGGATGAATCGCGAAACACACGGCTTTGCTTTTGCATTATTTTGTGTTATAATATAATCAGACGTAATGTTTAGAAAGGTTGATTATATCAAGATGGCAAACAAAGCAATTAAGTACAGGGTATATCCTACAACTGAACAAAGTGTCTTGTTCGCCAAGACCTTCGGTTGTTGCCGTAAGGTTTATAATCTTATGCTTGCCGAGAAAATTGAAACCTACAAAGCTACGGGAAAGTTTCCGGTTGTTACACCCGCTAAATATAAGAAAGAATATCCATATTTGAAAGAAGTGGATTCTCTTGCACTTGCAAATAAACAGATGGATTTGCAGGCTGCATTCCGTAACTGCTTTAGCAAAGTCCGTAAGACCAAAAATGGATTCCCTAAATTCAAGTCTGCAAAGCATAGCCGTAAATCCTATACCACAAACAATCAAAAAGGTACGGTTACTATTATTGAAAATGGCATTAAGCTTCCTAAAGTTGGCATTGTTAAAGCAGTTATTCACAGACAGCCTGATGCAGATTGGATGATTAAATCTGCTACTGTGTCACAGGAGTCTGATGGAAAATATTATATCTCCATTCTCTTCGAATACAACATGTCCGTTACAAAACATGTGATAGACATTGCAAATGCTATCGGCTTAGATTACACTTCTGATGGACTCTACACAGACCATAACGGTAATAAAGGAAACAATCATAAATATTATCGTGAGAGCCACAAGAAACTCGCAAAGGAGCATCGCAGACTGTCACGAAAAATAGGTTCCGGCAAGAATGAACCAAAATCAAATAACTACCTGAAGCAGCTAAAAAAGTTAATAAAATTCACAGACATATCGCAAATCAGCGTATGGATAATCTGCATAAAAAATCTACTGAGATAGCCAATCAGTATGATGTTGTTTGTGTAGAAAACTTAAATATGCGCTCTCTAGCTAATAAAGGCTTTGGTAATGGTAAAGCCACTTTGGATAACGGGTACGGCATGTTTTTGAATATGCTAGAATACAAACTTACTGACAGAGGTAAATATCTTGTCAAAGTTGACAAATGGTTTCCAAGTAGCCAGATTTGTAACTGCTGCGGCACTTTGCATCCTGAGATGAAAGACTTAAAAATCCGTAAGATGAACTGCGACTGTGGATGTAATCTTGACAGAGACCAAAATGCAGCGAAAAACATCTTACAGGAAGGCTTGCGACTGTTGAAAGAGTCTGCATAAAAATAAATATATAGTAGGGATGGAATAGCCCAAACTTATACGCCTGTGGACACTGTGTAAGACATTGTGTTACATGTTATTGTAGCCGATGCAGTGGTGGTTGAAGCAGGAAGCTCCGACTTCTATAAGTCGGGGTAGTTCACTTAAAACATTGTTATGTTTAACAAATTGTATCTTGAAATCCTTTTAGATATGTGTTAAAATAACTACAATATAAAATTTGGAGGTTGATTATTTATGTCAAATCGTTTTGTTCTTAATGAAACTTCATATCATGGTAAGGGTGCTATCGAAAACATTCTTCCTGAACTTTGCGCAAGAGGCTTTAAGAAAGCATTTGTTTGTACTGACCCAGACCTTGTAAAGTTTGGTGTTTCGAAGAAGGTAACAGACCTTCTTGAAAAGGGTGAATTCCCATACGAGCTATATTCAGAAATTAAGCCTAATCCAACAATTGAAAATGTACAGACAGGCGTAGCTTGTTTTAAGGCTAGTGGTGCCGACTGTATCGTTGCTATTGGTGGCGGTTCTTCTATGGACACAGCTAAGGCGATTGGTATTATTATAACTAATCCTGAATATGAGGATGTTAGAAGCCTCGAAGGTGTTGCTCCTACAAAAAATCCTTGTGTTCCTATTATTGCAGTTCCTACAACTGCAGGTACAGCAGCAGAAGTTACAATTAACTATGTAATTACTGACGTTGAAAAGAATAGAAAGTTTGTATGTGTAGATGTTCATGACATTCCTGTAGTAGCAGTTGTTGACCCTGATATGATGGCTACAATGCCTAAGGGGCTTACAGCAGCAACTGGTATGGATGCTCTTACTCACGCAATTGAAGGATATATCACAAAGGGTGCTTGGGAGCTCTCTGATATGTTCCATCTTAAAGCTATCGAGATTATAGCAAGAAGTCTCAGAGGCGCTGTTGCTAACACAGATGAGGGTAGAGAAGATATGGCTCTCGGTCAGTATGTTGCAGGTATGGGCTTCTCAAATGTTGGTCTTGGCATCGTTCACTCTATGGCTCATCCACTTGGTGCTCTCTATGATACTCCTCACGGCGTTGCTAATGCTATTTTACTTCCTACAATTATGGAATATAACGCTGATTGCACAGGTGAAAAGTATAGAGAAATCGCTAGAGCTATGGGCGTTAAGGGTGTCGATGATATGACACAGGAAGAGTACAGAAAGGCAGCTTGCGATGCAGTTAGACAGTTATCTGCAGATGTTGGTATACCTGCAGACCTTAAGGATATCGTCAAGGCAGAGGATATTCCATTCCTCGCTCAGTCTGCTTTCGATGACGCTTGCCGTCCTGGTAACCCTAAGGATACAAGCGTTGAGGAAATCACAGAGCTTTACAAGAAGCTTATCTAACAGCTAAAATTCAAGCCACCGTATTGTATGATACGGTGGCTGTTTTATTACTTCAGGAACATATGAATAAGCTTTTCGTTGAATTTTTTATACGGCTGATATCTCATAGGAAGGTCAAGCCACGTCTTTTTGTCAACGATACTCTTTGTGTGTGAGAATGCGTTAAAGCCGTCTTTTCCGTGATAAGAACCCATTCCGCTTTCACCAACACCGCCAAAGCCCATCTCACTTGTAGCTAGGTGGATTATTGTATCATTGATGCAACCGCCACCAAAAGAGCATCTGCTTGTAACCGCCTTAATGTTCTTTTTGCAGGAAGAGAACATATACAGGGCAAGCGGTTTCTGATGCTCCTGAACGGTTGAAATTACTTCCTCGATGTTTTCAAAAGTAAGTACAGGCATAATAGGTCCGAATATTTCCTGACCCATAACCTCATCATCCCAAGTGACATTATCGAGAATACAAGGAGATATCCTGCATGCTTCTGTATCAGTCTGACCGCCGAATATAAGCTTGTTTTCATCAATAAGACCGCATAATCTGCTAAAATGCTTCTCGTTTATAATCTTTCCGTAGTCAGCGTTATCAAGTGGATTTTCGCCAAACTGCTTGATAATCTGATTTTTCACTTCGCTTATGAATTTATCCTTGACCGACTTATGACACAGTATATAGTCAGGTGCGATACAGGTCTGTCCGCAGTTAAGATATTTTCCAAACACTATCCTTTTAGCAGCAAGCTTGATATTTGCTGTTTCGTCAACGATACAAGGGCTTTTTCCTCCTAGCTCTAAAACAACTGGTGTGAGATTTTCTGCTGCGTGTCGCATAACCTCCTTGCCGACAGCCTGACTTCCTGTAAAGAAAATCATATCAAATTTCTTTTCAAGAAGGAATGAGTTTTCTTTTCTTCCCCCCGTAACAACAGCTATATAATTACTATTGAACGTTTCACTAAGAATATCTGAGATTACCTTGCTTGTTGCAGGCGAGTAGGCACTTGGCTTTACTATAGCGGTATTTCCTGCGGCAATTGCATCAATAAGAGGACCTATAGTAAGAAGGAAAGGGTAGTTCCAGGGGCTCATTATAAGAACATTTCCGTATGGACAAGGCTTCTTGAAGCTTCGTGATACAAACTCGTGAAGGGGAGTGTGCACACGCTTTTCTTTAGCAAGACTTCTGGTGTGCTTTATCATGTAACTAAGCTCGCCCATTACCATACCGATTTCGCACATATATCCTTCAAAGTTGCTCTTGCCAAGGTCAGTTTTAAGAGCGTTGTTGATATCATTGGAATGCCTCAAAATACTTTCTCTTAGTTTTTTGAGCATAGATATTCTGAAAGGAACAGGCAGGGTATTGCCGTCAAGAAAATATTTTTTCTGGGAATTCAATATGACATCTATCTGATTAGTATCCATTAGTTATCGCTCCAATCTGAAACCTTGTAATAGAATTTCTCAAGCTCTTTTGCGTTCATAAGTTTGGGGACAGGGTAAAGCGGATTAGCTTCCTTGTCTGCGTGCTTCGACATTGTTTTTATATCCTGCTTCTGTATTTCCTTGAACGAGGTCTGTATGTTCATTCGCTTGTTCATAGCTTTGATTTCATTTATGAAAAGCTTTCATATCTGTTAATCACATAACCACTCCTAAGATGTTGATTTGTCAACATCTATTATACAGCAAAGAAGTTGACATGTCAACTTCTTTTAGAAAGAAATTAAGCCGACGGATAACCGACGGCTTAGTTATGTTATGCTAATGGATTCATGACACCGATAGCCTTTACACCTGCACCAACGTGACAGCAGATGCTGATAGGGAGTCTGAACATCTCAATTGTATCATCATTAAAGTATGACTTGACCTTGTCTGTCCATTCCTTTGCCTGCTCTTCATTGCAGGAGTAGGCAACATAGAGCTTTGTTTTCTTACCCTTGAATCTGTTTTCAAGGTCATTCTTTGCAGCCTCAAGCATTGTTTTTTCGGCGTTTGCCATACCTCTTACCTTAGCGTAAGCGTCAAGCTTTTCGCCCTGAATCTGAAGAACAGGCTTAAGTCCGAGAATTGTAGCAAGTGTTGCACCGGCAGGAGTTACTCTACCACTCTTCTTAAGGAGTTCAAGTGTGTTCACTGCAAGATAAATGGAGCAATTAAAAGCTGTATCTTCAAGTTTTTGGCAAATTTCTGCTGCGCTATATCCGTTATCTCTAAGATAAATAGCATCAAGAACAGAGCTTAGCTGTGTAACTGAAATTCTTTTGTTATCAGCAACAAACACCTTGCCATCATAACTTTGTGCAAGTGACTTTGATGTTGATAAGGAGCTTGATAGAGCAGAGGACATCGGAATATATAAAACTTCATCATATTCTTCAATAAGCTCGTCCCAAAGCGATGTATAAGAAAATGGTGCAGGTTGTGATGTCGAAACATCTTTGCCTTCTTCAAGAAGTTTAAAGAAGGTGTCGTGCGTACAAGTCTTATATTCTATATATTCATTTCCATCAACAACAAATGGCATATATACAAGGTAAATGCCAAGCTCCTTAGCGAGCTCTTCGCCAATACCACTATTTGTATCAGTAACAATCGCGATTCTTCCCATAATTTATTTCTACCTTTTCGTATAAAATTTCTTACATATAAGAGTATAACATTTTTTATGAAAAAGGTCAATAGATATTATTGGTTTAAAGAATCAATGTATGCTTTGATTGCCTCATTGACAGCATTGATTTCTTCGTAAAGCTCATTTGCAGTTACTCTCAAGGCACCGGAACCAAGTATTATAAGCTGTTCCATACCGTCTGAGGTTGCAACCTTCACTCTGCAGTTTTTTGAAAGCTTATGAGCAGCCTTTTCAATAAATGCATCAGCTGTTTCGGCAGTTTTGGTATAAACAACAGAAATACCATTCTGTTTTAATACTTCTTCAGAATGTGAATAGCGCCTATACGCATCAAATACCAGAATAACCTCGCATTGCTTAAATCCCTGATAATTACATAGAGTATCAATAAGCATACTCCTAGCAAGGTCCATATTTTCTGCCGAATACTTCTTTAAACTGTCCCACGAATGAATTATGTTGTATCCATCAACAAGCAAATATTCAGTCTTTCCTAGTTCAATTGAAGCTACTTGCTTTTTGGACTTATATTCTTCCTTTGGATTGCGCATAGCATATCGTTTTTCGCGTTTAATACTACCGTAGGTTTTTTCAAAGATTTTCATAAGTTCTTCGTCATCTGCAGCACGCTTACAAAAATCGCTTACTTTACTTAGATATAGGGAAGTATCTGTTGTATTTCTGTTGCCTTCAGGTGAAATATGCATTCTTTCGCTAGCTTCATACCAAGGAATGACAATACCAGCACCGTGTGAACAAAATACAGAATCAGCTGTGTTTTCAGTGTCCGAATCACAATCATATCCTATGCTGGAAATAACTTCATTAGAGTTATGGCATATATCATATCCGGAAGGCTGACAGCTTAGAGTACCAAGCCCACGAGTATATGCAGTAACATCATTTTGATAATGAATCATTAGAGAAACGGGAGCTCTTCCACAGATTACTGCTTCATTTTCATTTAAAATAGGAGCTTCAAAATCTGCATGCATATTCTGTAAATCGGTCATCGCACGGCCTATTGATTCTTGGGGGATAGATAAAGTGAAATCGTAATAAGGCTCTAATAGTACGGATTTAGCATGTCTGAGTGCATGTCTTACGGCACGATATGTAGCTTGTCTAAAATCTCCACCCTCAGTATGCTTTAAATGCGATTTTCCGGCAGTAAGAGTAATTCTAACGTCGGTAATAGGTGAGCCGGTAAGAACACCTAAATGAGTCTTTTCTTTTAGGTGAGTGAGAACAAGTCGTTGAAAGCTACGGCTCAAGGTATCCTCTAGACAATCACTTTCGAATTTCAGGCCACTTCCTCTTGGTAACGGCTCTAATAGTAGGTGAACCTCAGCATAGTGTCTGAGTGGCTCATAGTGTCCTGCACTTCTTATAGGCGAAGCGATTGTTTCCTTGTATGAAATACAGCCTGAATCAAAAGCAACATTTACACCAAATCTATCATGCATAATTCCTTTGATTATCTCAAGCTGAACTTCTCCCATAACTTGAATTTGAATAGAAGAAGTCTGCTCGGAATAAGAAACACTAAGAGATGGGTCTTCATCTTCAAGCACTCTTAAAAGTCTTATGAGCGTTGTGTCATCTATTGTATTATCGTGAATAACTCTGTAGGTTAAAACAGGCTCAATAAGGCTTGTGTTATTGAGCTTTTCATCTCCGAGTCCTTGACCTGCAAAGGTCTTGGATAGACCTAAAACAGCACAAACTGAGCCTTGTTCTGCACAATCTACATTTTTGAATTTTTCGCCGTTATATATTCTGATTCTATTGATTTTCTCTGTTACTTCATTTCCGTTTTTGTCAAGATAGGTTATACTATCTCTTACGGACAGAGAACCGCCTGTAATCTTCATAAAAGTTAGTCGACCGTCTGTCTGGGTATCAGAGATTTTATAAACTCTCGCTGAAAATTCTTTGCGTAATTCATCAGTCTTTACAAATCTTTCAAGCCCGCTTAGTAGTTCGTTAATGCCGTCAAGGCGTAACGCTGAGCCGGAATAGCAGGGAAATATCTTTCTCTGATAAATTGCTTCACTAATATCATTATCAGATATACTTTCGTTTTCAATAAAGCTCTCCATAAGTTGTTCACTGCAAAGTGAAAGCTCTTCTGATAAAAGCTCATTTGATGCGGTAAAATCAATACAGCTGCTTGATAGCTTTTTGCGCAAAGAAACCAAAACGCTGTTTTTATCAGCATTTTGCATATCCATTTTATTTATATATATGAAAGTTGGAACAGAATATCTTTTTAGAAGCTTCCAGAGAGTTTCTGTGTGGCTTTGTACGCCATCAGTTCCGCTTATAACAAGAATAGCAGCGTCGAGAATTTGAAGCGTTCTCTCGGCTTCAGCTGAGAAATCGACGTGACCGGGAGTATCAAGAAGCGTAAATTCGGTATCATTAACCTTAAATACTGCCTGCTTTGAAAATACCGTTATTCCACGTTCACGTTCGATTGCGTCATTGTCTAAAAAGGAATTTCTATGGTCAACACGTCCAAGCTTTCTAATTTCACCGCACTTATATAGTATGGCTTCAGATAGGGTAGTCTTGCCAGAGTCAACGTGTGCCAAAATTCCAATTACGGCTTTTTTCATCGTTTTTCCCTTATATAATTACTTAGAATATGGACTATCAAATTCTGCTTCAGCCTTTGCTACAGCTTCTTCAATTGTAAGTCCAGTAAAGTTTTGAGCACCAAGATATCTACCAGACTTCTTGTCGTTAATAAATGCACCAACAACAATACCTGGAATAGCGCTTTCAGGAGCATTTGGAGCATGTGGACCACCTAAATCAGTTCTGCACCAGCCTGGGTCAGTGAGGTTAATACAAACGTCAGTGCCTTCAACTGTAGAGCCAAGGTCAATAGTAATCTTATCAAGTGCTGCTTTACTAGCAGAATATCCAGCCTGCTGTGGCTCGAGTGCAATACCACTTGTAGTATTAAGTATTCTACCAAAGCCTCTTTCAATCATCTTTGGCATAAAGTGATAACAAATCATAGCAGGAGCTATTGTATTAATCTTAAAGCTTTCTGTGTAATCGCTCACAGGTGTCTTGAAATATTCAGTTCTGTATGCAATCTGAAGACCTGCATTGTTAAGAACAATATCAACCTGAACACCAAGTTCATCAATTTCCTTGAGCATATTTTCTACTGCATCAAGGTCAGTAAGCTCTGCTGCAACTGAATATGCCTCTACACCGAGAGTCTTAACCTCGTTTAACACCTTTTCTGTACCTTCAAGCTTTCTTGACTGCAAAATGAGATTACAGCCCATCTTTGCCATAAATAGAGCAGTGAGATAGCCTATACCTCTGCTTGCACCAGTTATAAATGCCCATTTACCCTTTACACTAATCATAGTAACATCTCCTTAAAAATATAATATTGGTACATAAAAATAATAACATAATTTATCTTTACTTTCAACCAAATGATATTAAATTCTTTGCTTTTGTGTCAATGAAACAAGATAATTTATTCAATTCAATCTTCAACGTGAGAAAATCTTGTATTATGCCACCGAAGGAATATGTAAAAGAAAATGGGAGAAGTCTCAGCGTAGCTGAGTGTTCGGCTCTTTCTGGCTTCCCGAAAGAACTCAAATATCTCGGTAGCTTAGATGAACGCCAACAGCAAGTCGCAAACGGCGTTCCTTATGCAATCGCATACAAGCTCAAAGAGGTAATTAAGAAGGCTCTCAACAAATGGGCTCTTAATTTGTAAAATGAATAGGAAAGCAGGGTTTTTACTCTGCTTTCTCTGTTGATTTTTGCACATATAACCATATATGATTAAACGTAAAAATAAAAAAATGCAGCTATATTTTACTAACTATATGTGATTATACAATAAAAATAACTCAAAAATATAGTTTAATCATATATGATTATTAAATTTAAACCCAACAGGTATTATTTATATATTCGTCAATATGCACAAAGCCAAAAAACAATCTTTATAAAAAAGTAAGTAAAATTTACCTTGCATTATTTTTATAAAACTATTCGTCAATATGCACAATGTCATAAAACTATTCGTCAATATGTACAACGCCACAAATTTAGGATTGTTTATTCATCCGATTATTTACAAAAAAATCGTCAAAATCTTGCTTTTTTAGAGGCTATATGTTAAAACTTAATTGTTTTCAAGCTTCTTTTTTTGTTCATCTGTCGTTCTTTTGATAGATAGACTTGATAAAAATCTTGATTTATTTCCTGATTTAATACTTGATTACGAAAGCTCGCAAAACCGCATAAATAGGGCATTTGAGAAGGGGATATGTCATAGAGTTTTTGCCTATATGTCATAGAGTTATCCATCATATGTCATAGAGTTTTTGCTCATATAACATAGAATCTGCGTCCACAGGTGAGAGAGTTTGAACCTGTGGGCATCTTTATATGGAGATTTTGGGGACTCTTGATTTAACACTTGATTACGGAAGCTCGCAAAACCGCATAAATAGGGCGTTTGAGAGGGGTATAGGTCCCCAAGTTGTCCCTTATAGGTCCCAAAGTTTTTGCCATACGTCATAGAGTTTCCCCCGATACGTCATAGAGTTTTTGCTCATAGGTAATAGAGTTGTCCCTTATAGGTCATAGAGTTTTCCTCCATAGGTGATAGAGTTTTCCCACATATGTCTGTAACTTCTGGCCATAAAAACTCCTCCTATGGTAGTTTCTTTAATTCTACCATAGGAGGTCTCTTTTTTCTATTGTCCGTTTTTACTGGACCTGTGCAATTTCTATTGGGCTTTTTTTATTTAAATTGGGTTATAATTATTCAATAAAAGGTCTAAATTATAGTAAATGGTCTATTTTTATCTAAAAAAAGAACTATAAAGTGTTTTAAAAATATGTTAATGGTCTTTCAAAGAGTTATTTCGAATTTTTTAGGCATAAAAAATGGGTTGAATTTATATTATTTTGCCTTTATTCAATAGTAATGTACTAATATAAAATAATTTTGGCCCATTTGTATATTGAGAATTTAGTTGTATTATACTTAATCTCTGGCAGTTATAAAAGCTGAAATTCAAATAGCATCTAAGAACGTTTTGATGCTGTTCTCAGATGCTATTTTCTTTGTGTATTTTTCGAAATATTACTGTCTAAGGTAAACGCCGTTTTCTTCAATGTAGGATTCCATATCATCCTTGTAGTCAAGATTTAATGGGTCAGTATTTGCCTGTAAAGCTCTCTGACCAATGTCCTTTCTGAAGTGTACGTTATCCCAAGTAATCTTAGAAACAGCCTCGTAGGACTTGTCAAGTGCACCTTGTAGTGTAAATCCTGTGCATGTAACACCTAGTACACGTCCACCATTTGTAAGGAACTTATCATTATCAAGCTTTGTGCCTGCATGGTAAACAAATGCACCTTCAACCTGTCCCTTGTCATCAAGACCTGAAATTTCAATTCCCTTAGGGTAGGAAAGTGGGTATCCACCACTTGCCATTACAACGCAGGTGCAGTATTCTTGCTTCCAGTTAATCTTTATTTCAGAAAGCTTGTGGTTGTAAATAGCTTCAAAAATCTCATAAAGGTCACCATCGAGAAGTGGTAATACTACCTGTGTTTCAGGGTCGCCGAATCTACAGTTGTATTCAATTACCTTAGGTCCCTTAGGAGTAAGCATAAGTCCAAAGTATAGGCAGCCCTCAAATGTGCGTCCTTCAGCGTTCATAGCGTTGATTGTAGGAACAAATATTTTATCCATACATTCCTTAGCAATATCTGCAGTGTAATATGGATTTGGTGCAACTGTGCCCATACCGCCGGTATTTAAGCCTTCGTCGTTATCGTTAGCTCTCTTGTGGTCCATTGAAGAAACCATAGGAACAACAGTCTTACCATCTGTAAATGAAAGCACAGAAACCTCTGGACCGGTCAGAAATTCTTCTACTACAACGGTAGCACTGCTCTTACCAAACTTCTGCTCGTCAATCATTTCCTTTACAGCTGTGATAGCTTCTTCTTCATTCTGAGCAAGAATTACGCCTTTACCGAGTGCAAGACCGTCAGCCTTAATAACAGTAGGGTAGGTGTTTTCGCTCTTGATGTAAGCGATAGCACTTTCGCTGTCTGAGAATACCTCATACTTAGCTGTTGGAATGTTGTATTTTTTCATAAGGTCCTTTGAGAACACCTTGGAGCCTTCTATAATTGCAGCGTTCTTCTTTGGCCCAAAAGTCATAAAGCCTGCTTCTTGCATTGCGTCAACCATTCCGAGAACAAGTGGATCGTCTGGTGCAACAACAACCATATCAGGCTTAAGCTCGTTGGCTAGCTTTAGCATACCTTCGATATCGGTTGCAGAAACGTCAAAGCATTCTGCGTACTTTGAGATACCACCATTGCCTGGAGCACAATAAATCTTTCCAACCTTGTCAGATTCATTGAGCTTCATTATGATTGCGTGCTCACGTCCGCCACCGCCGACTACTAAAATATTTTTCATGGGGGAAGCTCCTCCTATAGTAAAGTTGAATTAAAGATTAATGGTGGAAAAGTCTAATTCCTGTGAATGCCATAGCCATGTTGTACTTGTTGCAAGTCATAATAACATGGTCATCACGAATAGAACCACCCGGCTCAGCGATATATGAAACGCCGCTCTTGTAAGCTCTTTCGATGTTATCACCGAATGGGAAGAATGCATCAGAACCAAGACATACATCTGTGTTCTTAGCGAGCCATTCCTTCTGCTCTTCCTTTGTAAATACTTCAGGCTTTACCTTGAAGATGTTTTCCCAAGCGCCATCAGCAAGAACGTCCATATATTCGTCAGAGATGTAAACGTCAATAGCGTTATCTCTATCAGGTCTTCTGATATTGTCAACAAACTGAAGTCCCATTACCTTTGGATGCTGTCTGAGCCACCAGATATCTGCCTTGTTACCAGCAAGTCTTGTGCAGTGAATTCTTGACTGCTGACCAGCACCGATACCGATTGCCTGACCATCCTTAACATAGCAAACACTGTTTGACTGTGTGTACTTAAGTGTAATAAGCGAGATGAGAAGGTCAGCCTTCTTGTCATCAGGAATATTCTTATTATCAGTTACGATATTAGAGAGAAGCTCATTGTTGATGTCGAGCTCGTTTCTGCCTTGTTCAAAGGTAATGCCGTAAACGTGCTTTCTTTCAATTGGCTCTGGTCTGTAGGAAGCATCAATCTTAATAACGTTATATGTGCCCTTTCTCTTTGACTTTAAGATTTCAAGAGCTTCGTCTGTGTAACCGGGAGCGATAACACCATCAGAAACTTCTCTCTGAATCATCTTAGCTGTGATTGCGTCACATTCATCAGAAAGTGCAATAAAGTCACCGTATGAGGACATTCTGTCAGCACCTCTAGCTCTTGCGTAAGCACATGCAAGAGGGGAAAGCTCGCCGAGGTCATCTACAAAGTAAATCTTAGCTTCAGTTTCAGAAAGTGGTCTGCCGATTGCAGCACCTGCTGGAGAAACGTGCTTGAATGAGGTAGCTGATGGCATACCCGTAGCCTTCTTAAGCTCGCATACGAGCTGCCAGCCGTTAAAAGCGTCGAGAAGGTTGATGTAGCCTGGCTTACCGTTCAAAACTTCAATAGGAAGCTCAGCGCCGTTGTCCATAAAAATCTTTGACGGCTTCTGGTTTGGATTACAGCCGTACTTTAAAAGCATTTCATTTGCCATTTTTCTATTCCTCCTAGAATTACTTAGTGTACTTGTTTACAATCTTTGAAGTATACTTTCCAGTTTCGATATCGATATATCTAACAAAGAGAGATACCTTGTTATCCTCGTTGAGAGCTTCCCAAAGATTTGCTGTGAACTCATCAATATTGTTAGGGATTGTAACCTTCTTAGGTTCGCCTTCAAAGCTTGGAAGTGGATTTCCATCACCCATATATGTGTGAATGAAGTGACCGAAACCACTGATTGGATTTGTGTAAGAGTATGTAAATCTTTCGCAACAGTCAGGATTGCCATCAGCAGACTTAAGAATAGAGAGTGCGTAATTGTAATCTCCGTTCTCAACGTGCATAATACCGGATATTCTAGGTGTATAGTTTGGAGCGTCGTCCTCATATTCTCTTGTTCTGAGTGACTGTTCAAATGTCATCTGCTTGTCCATAAGCTCGTAAATTGTATCAGTCTGGTCACCGTTAGTAACGATTGTCTTGTTGCCGAGAACCCTAACAGGTGAGTAGATGATAAGATGTGGGTCGGAAAGCTTTGATGGGTCAGCAGCTTCTGTCTTGATTCCATCTGTAGTTTCAGTAAAAACTCTGTTTCTGCTGTTAACGCTTCTTCCCATAATGAAGTAAGCTGTTACAGCGCTTTTTCCGTCTTCAGACTTACCGATTACGATGCCTCTGCCCGGATATGAATTTGTCTTAAGTTCCTCGTAGATGTTAATCGTATTCATAGTTATAACCTCCGTTTATTTGTTTTCAAGGTCGATATATGCCTTGTTATTTTTGATTGTTATTCTGTCTTCACAGAATAGTGAAACAGCCTTAGGGAGTATTTTCCATTCGACATTTTCCATGATTCTTTTCTGAAGTGTCTCAGGAGTATCATCGTTTTGAACGGAAACTGTATCCTGCAATATAATAGGACCACCGTCGCAAACTTCTGTAACAAAATGAACAGTAGCACCCGAAACCTTTACGCCCTTTTCCAGAGCTGCTTCATGAACGTGTAATCCGTAAAAGCCCTTTCCACAGAAGGAAGGAATAAGTGCAGGGTGGACGTTTATCATTTTGTATGGGAAAGCTTCTACAATCTGTTCGTCGAGAATTGTCATAAAGCCTGCATAAACAATAAGGTCAGCCTTTTCCTCAAGCATTGCATCGGTTACAGCCTTTGTGTAGCTTGCAACATCAGCATAATCCTTCCTAGGGATTACTCTTGTAGCAATATCATTATTTTTAGCTCTTTCAAGAGCATAGGCACCTTCTTTTGAAGAAATAACACAGGTTATTTTTCCACCCTTGATATCGCCTCTGTTTTGTGCATCTATAAGTGCCTGGAGGTTAGTGCCACCACCGGATACCAGCACAACTATATTTTTCATAACAAACCTTGACTCCTTTCGGTCATAAATTTGCATATCTGTATAAACCAAAGAAGGAGGGAACTTTATTGACTCCCTCCTTATAGTTTAAATTAGCAGATGATAACGCCCTCATCAGAATTTGTGAGCTCGCCGAGAATGTATGCTTCTTCACCTGATGCCTTGATAGAAGCGATTGCCTTGTCTGCATCGTTCTTATCAACGACTACAGTCATACCTACGCCCATATTGAAGGTGTTGAACATATCTCTTTCAGGAATATTACCAGTCTTCATGATAAGCTCAAAGATAGGCAGAACATCAACAGCACTTCTTTCAATTTTAACAGAAATTCCGTCAGGAAGTGAACGTGGGATATTCTCGTAGAAGCCGCCACCTGTGATATGTGAAATAGCCTTAACATTACATACATCAAGAAGATTCATAATTGGCTTAACGTAAATTTTAGTTGGTGTTAAAAGAGCCTCGCCAAGTGTAGAACCAAGAGAGTTCTCGTATCTTGAAAGATTGGATTCAGTTACAGCAAAAACCTTTCTTACAAGAGAGAAGCCATTTGAGTGAACACCACTTGACTTGATACCAATCATAATGTCGCCAGCCTTCTGTGTTTCCGGCTTTAAAATCTTGTCCTTATCAACAACGCCTACAGAGAAGCCGGCAAGGTCATATTCATCAACAGGGTAGAAGCCAGGCATTTCCGCTGTTTCGCCACCGATAAGTGCACAATCAGCCTGTACGCATCCATCAGCTATACCTGAAACAATTCTTGCTACCTTTTCTGGATAGTTCTTTCCAACTGCGATGTAGTCAAGGAAGAACTGAGGCTTAGCACCACAGCAGATAATGTCGTTTACACACATAGCAACGCAGTCGATACCTACTGTGTCATGCTTGTCCATAAGGAAAGCAATCTTAAGCTTAGTACCAACACCATCAGTACCTGAAACTAATACTGGCTTCTTAATGTTTGTTACATCGAGCTCGAATAAGCCACCGAAACCACCGATGCCACTAAGAACACCACTTGTTATTGTTCTAGCAACGTGCTGCTTCATAAGCTCTACAGCCTTATAACCTGCAGTTACGTCAACTCCTGCGTCCTTATAGCTTTCTGAAAAACTTTTCATATGTATAATTCCTTTCATCGAATGCGTTGCATTCAAAATTTGTTTTAAGCTCCTGACTATTCGCCCAGAGTTGCCTGTAACTTTGAATCCTTAGCAACAACTCCGTCAATCATATCCTGCTTTGCCTTCTGAAGCTTCTGAGAAAGAGTATCATCAGAAAGAGCTAGCATCTGTATAGCAAGAACAGCAGCATTTTTTGCACCATCAATTGCAACAGTTGCAACAGGGATACCGGAAGGCATCATAACAGTAGCCAAAAGTGCATCAAGACCGTTCATAGCACCTGACTTTATCGGAATACCGATAACAGGAAGTGTTGTGTGACCTGCGATTACGCCTGCAAGGTGTGCAGCCATTCCTGCGGCACAGATAATTACTCCAAAGCCGTTTTCCTTGGCAGAGCAAGCAAACTTACTAGCAAGTTCAGGGGTTCTGTGTGCAGACATTACGTGAGCCTCAAATGGAACGCCATAAGCTTTAAGCTCGTCAATAGCACCCTTAACAACTGGAAGGTCGCTGTCGGAGCCCATAATGATAGCAACTTTTTTCATGATGTTGTTCATTCCTTTCATTACTTCTAAAAAAGAAAAGTGCAACTCTTGACAGGCGCTGCACTTATTCGTAAAATTGCAAGGGATAACGTTAGAATTAAGCTGTATTTCAGTTAATTGGAAATAGTTATCCCTTTACATATATATTGTATCTTAATTTATGATTTTTTTCAACATATTTTATATAGAAATTCTCATAAAAATATAAAATCCTATTAGGCATTTTAAACAAAATGTAATTTAGTACTCGTTATATCTGTTTTTGTCATACGATATATTGGTGCTAGTCGATGTGATATTATCTATATGTGCCGACAATTCTCTTTTTGAGTGTATTTTGTAGGCATCGTTTATAAGCTGTGTCTTTCTTCTTCTATCAAGCATTGAAATCTCATATAAAAGACTCTTGTCCTCAGCGATTGCTCGTGTTAGTGAATAGGGGATACATGCACCCAATTTATAATCCTTTTTCATGTTACTCAGCTCCTTTTACCTTATTATCTTCTAAAGTAATGTTTATATACCTTGACAACGTAGCGTAAAAAAGATAAAATAAACTTACACTTTAAAAGGAAATTGAGAATATGGAAAACTTGACAAATATAAATGTAATTAAAGATTTATTTGAAAAGCATGGTTTTACTTTTTCAAAGGCTTTAGGACAAAATTTTCTTGTTAATCCGTCTGTGTGTCCTAAGATTGCTGAACTTGGAAAAGCCGATGAAGAGCATGGTATAATTGAAATTGGCACCGGTGTCGGTGTTTTGACAAACGAGCTTGCAAAGAGAGCTAAAAAGGTAGTTGCCATCGAAATTGATACAAGACTAATGCCGATTTTGAATGAAACCTTAAGCGAATATGACAACGTAAAAATCATAAACGAAGATGTTATGAAGGTCGATTTACATAAGCTTATCGAGGAAGAATTCAAGGGCATGAAGGTATCTGTCTGCGCCAATCTTCCGTATTATATAACCTCTCCTATAATTATGATGCTACTGGAAGAAAGACTACCGATTGATACAATTACAGTTATGGTTCAAAAGGAAGCCGGCACTCGACTATGTGCTAAAATTCCAAGTAGAGATATGGGTGCTGTTACAGTCGCTGTTAATTATTTTTCTTCACCAAAGGTCTTGTTTAATGTTTCGCGTGGTAGTTTTATGCCTTCACCAAATGTGGATAGCTGTGTTGTTCAGTTTGATGTTCATAAAGATACCAAATATTCTGTTACAGACGAAGCATACTTTTTTAAAATTGTCAGAGCTGCATTTTCTCAAAGAAGAAAAACTCTGTCAAATTCGCTTTCTTCGGGTCTGCCAATGGATAAACAACTAGTTAACTTAGCAATCGAAAACAGCAATCTTTCGCTTACTGTAAGACCTGAACAGCTCAGTATTGAACAGCTTATCGAGGTATCTGAAAATTTAAAGAAAATTAATTAGTCTTATATGCACCGTCGCAGTTTTGTGGCGGTGTTTTTCTGTCGACACCTTTTGACAAATTTAAACACATAAAAATGGTAAAATATGGATATAGATATAATTTGCAGGTCAAAAGGAAGGATATAAAATGAAAAGAAAGATAAAGGTTAACAGCACACAAATTGAATTATTAAAAAAGTTGTCGATATGCTTAATACAATGTATAACTTGCTTTATTGCACCAATGTCAAAGTTTTTGGGCTTTACTTCGCCGTTTTCAATATCTGTGCTTGCAACTAGTGGAACAAATTCAATTTGGTGTTATTTATCAGCACTACTTGGCTTGTGGGTTACTGGTAATATACGCAAAAGTGTTTTTTATATAGCTTCATTAACTTTTGTTATGGGAGTCAAAATTATCTTTATGCTTGATAATCGCAAAGAGACATATTTATGTAGTACAGCAATAACCTTTGCCTCGATGATTGTGTCACTATTTATGATCACCGTAATATATGGACTAGAGTACTCTGAAATTGTCTTTTATTTATTCTGTTCGTTATTATGCAGCCTTGTTGTATACCTTATTTTGTCTGTTGCAAGCAGAGCAAGCGTTGACGGAATTTTAGATATCAATGGTATGAACGGTGCTTCGCTCGGTGTACTGTATGTGACGTTCGTTTCTGTATTTACAGGTGTTTCATTTTGGGGATTGAATCTCGGAAGAATACTTTGCGTGTGTGTTGTTTTATGTGGTGCAAAGAAGTATAAACACGTAGGTGGTGCAGTTTGCGGAGCATTGTCTACTTGTGGAATTTTTCTGAGTATTCCAGAACTTTCTGGCAATACGATGCTTTTAGCAACTGCCGGACTAATTGCTGGTGCTTTTTGTAGTGGTGGCAGCTTTGTTATATGTATGGTTTTTCTTATTTGTACAATTGCTGGTCTTGCCGTTGGTGACATTAATCCCGATACATTTGCAATGTTAAAAGATGTCGGAATCGGATGTGTTATATTTGCTTGCCTTCCAAGAAACTTTGTAAATAAGATTTCTGAATTTGTTGGCGGTGAAGCTAACGCAGTTACCGTTGTTGGACACGCTGCGTCTTCTAAACTTAATTTTGCGTCAAATACACTTGGTTCAATAAGAGAACAGATTTCAGATATTTCAAAGATTATCACTTCAAAATCTAGAATTCAAAGCATACAAGAGCGTGTCGAAAACAGTTCTTGCATTAATTGTAAGCTAAGTAATGATTGCTGGAAGCTAAATACCAAACGTACTGTTCAGGGGTTTGAAGAACTTGAAGCTCGAGTGAGAGTAAACGGACAAGTAACAAATTCAGACTTATCCGAATGTCTTAATAGTTGTAATAATACTGAAAAGGTTATAGATAGCTTTAATGAAATTTACAAAGAAAAAGTTTACGAACAAGCCAATAATATTCGACTAAATGAGCTGCGAGAAGTTATTACAGGTCAGCTAAGTACAATGGAGGATGTGCTTTGTGATCTTTCTTATAGAGTAAGTCAAATGTCGTATGTCGATGCAACTTTGTCTAAGAAGGTTAAGGTTGCTACTCAAAAACTAGGATTAAAAAATGCAAAAGTATGCGTATATTGTGATGAACAAAAAAGCTATCGGGTAGAGATGTACATACCTGCAAACTTTAAGATTGATATTGTAAGGCTTACTATATTGGTCGGAGAAATTCTTTCAATGGAAATGGAACTTCCACAGATACAAACAACTGAAGCTGTTTCTAAACTTTCATTTTCTCCAAAAGCAGAATATGAGCTAAGAGTTGGATATTGGCAGTCTTCAGCAAATAAAGATATATACTGTGGAGATACTATGGAGATTATTCCACTAAGCACAAATGAAGAGTATATTATGCTTTCTGATGGTATGGGAACAGGTAAGAGAGCTAAGCTTGATTCGCTGCTGGCTTCAAGTCTTGCAGGAAAACTTGTTAAAACGGGCGTTTCATGTGAAACGGCAATAAGAATGATAAATTCTATTCTTAGAGTAAAGGGTTGGGAGGAATCATTTGCTACACTTGATATAGCTAGATTTGACCTTTATAGAGGGGTTTGTGATATAATTAAAGCGGGAGCAGCACCGAGTTACTTAATTCGTGATGAAGTGATTTCAAAAATTAGTCTTGATACCTTGCCACTAGGTATTTTAACGGAAACAGATATCGCATCGCAACGTATGAAGCTGTTTGATAATGATATCATCATACTAGCATCGGATGGCATTTCAGACTTTGCGGAACAGTCAATCAGTAGTATAATCGGACAAGGGGACTTGCCATGTGATATACTAGCCAGAAAAATTGCAGACGCCTTCTTCGAAATTTCAAATTCTTATAGAAGAGATGATGTTTCAATAATAGTAATAAAAATGTGTTATTCAGCAGCTTAAATTATAACTTGTAATAAAATATTTATAATTTTAATAGTGGGTTTTCGACAAAATGCACAAACCTATTTGGTGAAATATGTGTGAATATTAGAACATTATATAAAACTCTTGAAAAATGAACAAAAAAAGCGTACAATATACTATATAAAAGTATGGGAGGTTGTAAATTTGACAGATTCTAACAAGATTCCGGAGCAATATCAAGTCCCGCTTTATTTGTTTCACAAGGGAACAAACTATAAGTGTGCTGATTTCTTTGGTTGTCATATAGCTGTTAGAGACGGTGTTGAGGGATATTATTTTCGAGTATGGGCACCTAATGCTAAAAGAGTATCTGTTGTAGGAGATTTCAATAACTGGAATGATACTTCTAATCCAATGGAATTGATTGGCGATTCCGGTGTTTGGGAAGCTTTTGTTTCAGGCCTTAAGCAATACGATACCTACAAGTATTCTATTCTTGGTGCAGATAATAAGGTTCATACTAAGTCTGACCCGTATGGTACACATATGGAAACCGCGCCTAATACAGCAACTAAGATTTTTGACATTAATTCTTACAAGTGGAATGATTCTGCTTGGCAAAAGCATAAGGAAAAGAATCCTCCGTATTCTGCACCTATGAACATCTATGAGGTCCATATAAGTTCTTGGCGACAATATCCGGATGGTTCATTCTTTAGTTATTCAAAGTTTGCTGAAAGCATTATTCCTTATCTTAAGGAAATGAATTATACTCACATCGAGTTTATGCCGCTTGCAGAGTATCCTTTTGACGGCTCTTGGGGTTATCAGGGAATTGGCTATTATGCACCTACCTCAAGATTTGGAACTCCTGAAGATTTTATGAAAATGATTGATTTGTTCCACGAAGCTTCAATCAGCGTAATTCTTGACTGGGTTCCTGCTCATTTTCCAAAAGATGCCGCCGGACTTTTTGAGTTTGACGGAAGCTGTTGTTATGAGTATACCGACCCTAAGAAGCGTGAGCATTACGGCTGGGGCACAAGGGTGTTTGATTACGGCAAGGATGAGGTCGTATCATTCCTCGTTTCTAACGCTATATACTGGCTAGATAAGTTCCATATTGACGGACTTAGAGTAGATGCTGTAGCTTCAATGCTGTATCTTGACTACGATAGAAGAGATGGTGAGTGGACTCCTAACATGTACGGCGGTCACGAAAACCTCGAGGCTATTGACTTCTTGAAGAAACTTAATTCTGCTGTATTTGAGCATTTCCCAAATACTCTTATGATTGCAGAGGAATCTACTGCTTGGCCACTTGTTACTAAGCCGACCGATATAGGTGGACTTGGCTTTAACTTCAAGTGGAATATGGGTTGGATGAATGATATGCTCAAGTATATGGCTCTTGACCCAATTCACAGAGCTTTCCACCACGATAGCTTGACATTCTCGTTCTTCTACGCATTTTCAGAGAATTTTATTTTGCCGATTTCTCACGATGAGGTAGTTCACGGTAAGGGCTCGCTTGTCAATAAGATGTTTGGCGATATGGATGCAAAGCTTGCACAGGATAGAGCATTTATGGCATATATGATGGCACATCCTGGTAAGAAGCTTACATTTATGGGCTCTGAATTCGCTCAAGTCAGAGAGTGGGATTATGAAAACGGACTTGAGTGGTTTATGATTGACGAATTTGAAAATCATAGAAACTTCCAGCTGTTTACTAAGAATCTCAATAAGTTCTATATTGAAAATTCTCCATTCTGGGAAGTTGATTATTCTTGGGAAGGCTTTAACTGGATTTCCAACGATGATTACCGTCAGAGTATAATCATTTTTAGAAGAATTGATAAAAAGGGCAACGAGATTATCGTAGTATGTAACTTCGTTCCTGTAGGAAGGACAGCTTATAGCTTTGGAGTTCCATATAAGGGAACTTACACCGAAGTGTTTAATTCAACCTCACACGATGGTACACCATACGTTAATGGTAGCGTAAAGTCGCAAGAGGTTCCAATGCACGGATATGAACAGTCAATTTCTATTGAAATTCCTGCTTACTCTGTAATGTACTTCAAGTGTAAGAAGACTCCTGTTAGAAAGAAGGCAGCTACAGCTTCTGAAAGCAAGAAGAAAACTACTGCTACAAAGAAGACTGCCAAGACTACTAAATCAACTAAGAAAAACTAATAAATTTTAGGTGGGTGACTTTAATGTTCAACAAAAAAGAATGCGTCGCTATGCTTCTCGCAGGAGGACAGGGAAGCCGTCTGTATGCTTTGACACAGTCTGTTGCAAAGCCTGCAGTTCCATTTGGCGCAAAGTACAGAATCATTGACTTTCCTCTTTCAAACTGTATTAACTCAGGTATCGATACCGTAGGCGTACTTACACAGTATCAGCCACTTGCTCTTAATGAGTATATCGGTAACGGTCAGCCTTGGGACCTTGACAGAATGAATGGTGGAGTTCATGTTCTTCCTCCATACCAGAAGGCTTCCGGCTCTGATTGGTATTCAGGTACTGCTAATGCTATCTATCAGAATATTTCATTTATGGATAGATATGACCCTGAGTATGTTATAATTCTCTCGGGTGACCATATCTACAAGATGGATTATGATAAGATGCTTTCATATCACAAGCAGCAGGATGCAGCTTGTACAATCGCTGTTATAGACGTTCCAATTGAAGAAGCTTCAAGATTTGGTATTATGTTTGCTCACGATGATGGCGAAATCTATGACTTCGTCGAAAAGCCAAAGGAGCCTAAGTCAACTCTTGCTTCTATGGGTATTTATATCTTTACATACTCAAAGCTTAAGGAATACCTTATAGCGAATGAAAATGATAAGGATGCAACTAAGGACTTCGGTAACAACATTATTCCTGCACTTTTAGCTAACAATGAAAGAGTATATGCTTATAGATTTGACGGCTATTGGAAGGACGTTGGAACAATCGATTCACTTTGGGAAGCTAATATGGACCTTATTAATCCTAAGATTCCTATCGACCTTTATGACCCATCATGGAAGATTTATTCCAGAAATCCTGTAATGCCTCCACAGAGCATCGGAAAGAACGCTAATGTTCAGAATTCTGTTGTTACAGAAGGCTGCTATATTGATGGCGACGTTGAATTCTCTATGATTTCTAACGGTGTTACAATTGAAGAAGGTGCTCTTGTTCTTGATTCTATTCTTATGCCGGGTTGCATAATCAAGAAGGGCGCTAAGATTGAATATGCAATCGTTGGCGAAAATTCTGTTATTGAAGAAGGCACTCAGGTTGGTTCAAGACCTGAAAACGTTGAAAACAGAGACGAGTGGGGAATTGCCGTTGTAGGTCATAACCTTACTGTTTCCTCTGGCTCATATGTAAAACCAAAACAGATTATTTCAGAAAGCATATAAGGAGGAAAAGAAAATGGCAATTAACATGGGAAGTGTAATGGGCATTATCTTTGCCAATATGCACGATAATACAATTAGTGAAATTACTAAGTCCAGAACAATGGGCTCCGTACTTTTCGGTGGTAGATACAGACTTATAGATTTCCCACTCTCAAATATGGCAAACAGTGGTGTGTCTGAGGTTGCTGTAATCACAAAGGAAAACTACCAGTCACTCCTTGACCACCTAGGCTCTGCTAGAGAATGGGACCTCGCTCGTAAGAAGGGTGGCCTTCATATCTTACCTCCATTTGGTAATGTTGAAGCCGGTCTGTATAGAGGTAGACTTGAAGCTCTCTATGGTGGAATTAGCTTCCTTAAGGCTTCTAGAACCGAGTACGTTATTCTCTCTGACTGTGATATTATTGCAACAATTGATTATAAGCCAATTGTAAAGGCTCACGTTGAAAGCGGCGCTGATATTACAATGGTTACCAACACAGGTGTATACTCTAATGAAATCGTTTCTTCATCAACTGTAGTTACAGCTGATGAAAATGGCAGAGTAGTTGGCGTTCTTTCTAAGCCGGCTATCAGCGGACAGTGTACAATTTGCCTTAATATGTTTGTTATGAAGAAGAGCTTCCTTATTGAGCTTCTCGAAGACGGCATAGCAAGAGGCCACTACAGCTTTGAAAAGGATGTTCTTCTCGCTAAGGTTAATGAGCTTAATATCAGAACATATGAGTTCAACGAGTACTTCAGCAAGATTTACAGCATGCAGAGCTTCTTTAAGGCTAATATAGACCTTATCGACCCTGAGAATTCCAGAAAGCTCTACAATCCTAAGAGACCTATCTATACTAAGGTTAGAGATAACGCACCTTCTAAGTACGACCTTGAATGTGTTGTTAAGAATTCCCTTATTGCTGATGGCTGTATCATTGAAGGTGAGGTTGAAAATTCTGTTCTCTTTAGAGGTGTTAAGATTGGTAAGGGTGCTAAGGTTAAGAATTCTATTCTTATGCAGGATACAGTTATTGAGCCTAATGCAATTGTTACTAACATCATTACAGACAAGGACGTTACAGTAGGCGAAAACAGACTAATCTCAAGCTCTGAGGTTCATCCACTATATATTGGCAAGGGTGCTTCTATATAACCTAAACTATTTAAAGAAAAGAGGACAAAACTGTGAATATTCTTTATTGTGCAAGTGAGGCGTTGCCTTATATAGCTTCCGGTGGTCTGGCTGATGTTGCAGGTTCTCTTCCTGCTGCTATCAATGCAGAAGGCCATGACTGTAGAGTAGTTATTCCTTACTACAGTTCTATCAAGCCTGAGCTTAAGGCGTCTCTTACTTATCTTACAAACTTTACAGTACCTGTAGCTTGGCGCAATCAGTATTGTGGAGTGTTTACCGGTGTTGCTAACGGTGTAACCTACTACCTTCTTGATAATGAATATTACTTCTCAAGAAATGGTATCTATGGCTTCTATGATGATGCAGAAAGATTCATATTCTTCTCAAGAGCTATTTTAGAGCTTTTACACTACATCGATTTCAAGCCAAATGTTATCAACGCTAACGACTGGCAGACAGCTCTTGTTCCTGTATACTATGATGTATTCTATCGCTACCAATCAGGATACGAGGATATAAAGACTGTGTTTACAATCCATAACATTCAGTATCAGGGCAAGTATGGTATGGAGCTTATAAATGACCTTATAGGCATTCCTCTTTACCACAGTGACCTTCTTGCATACGATGGTTGCGTAAACTTTATGAAGGCTGCTTTTGAAACATCCGATAAGATTACTACTGTTTCACCAAGCTATGCTTGGGAAATTCTCGACCCGTGGTATTCACATGGCCTTGATAGAGCCCTTATCAATAAGCAGTATAAGCTGTGTGGCTTCCTTAATGGTATTGACCAGACAATTTATAATCCTGCTACTGACCCTAAGATTCCTAAGAATTACAGCGTCGATGATAAGTCGGGTAAGGCAGTATGTAAGGCTGAGCTTCTTAAGGAATTTGGTCTTGCAGAAGGTAAGGAACCAATCATTGGTATCGTTACTAGATTTGTATCACATAAGGGTCTTGACCTTATTAAGTATGTATTTGAAGATATCATCAGACTTGGATATAAGTTTGCAATTCTCGGCTCAGGCGAAAAGATGTATGAGGACTTCTTTAGAGAAATGGCATACCGTTACCCGGATAGAGTTGGTGTAACAATCGGATTTGTTCCCGACCTTTCAAGAAGAATCTACGCAGGTTGCGATATGTTCCTTATGCCTTCACAGAGTGAGCCATGCGGCCTTGCTCAGATGATTTCGCTCAGATATGGTACAATTCCAATAGTTCGTGAAACTGGCGGACTTAGAGATAGTATCCACGATGCAGGCGGAGAGAACGGAAACGGCTTCACATTCAAGACATATAATGCTCACGATATGCTCGATGCTTGTACAAGAGCAAGAAGCTATTATGACCAGCGTATGAAGTGGGGCAAGCTTGTTTCACATGCTCTCAGAGAAGACTTCAGCTGGAAGAGGTCAGCTGAGCTCTACATCGGTCTCTATTCCGATATTCACTAATAGTAAAGTAAACCCCGTCAGGCTGAAGGCTTGGCGGGGTTGTTTTGTTGTAGTAGCAAAAAGTACAGAATTGTTACAGGTTTAAGGTCACGTAGCTCAAGAGTTATGAAGCTCTGGAGCTTGAGCAGTATGAGTATCTTGCGTGTATTGACGGAAGAACCTCAGACGTGTGCAGGAAGCTCAACGGCAAAAGGTTCAAGGTGAAGGATGCAAGGGTAGGTGTTAATCTACCGCCGATGCATCCGTTCTGCCGTTCTACGACCATCGCAGTCACCAAGAGTAGCGATGAGCTCGACAGACGAATAGCCGAGCTGACAGACAGCACCGGCGCAGATGTATACTTCTTTACCTGGAGAAACAACCTGCATAAGCTCCCCAACGGGAAATATCAGTATGTAAAGCCTATTGACATTTCTGACGGAAGTGGTATAATCAGAATAAGCATGCAGCACTTTGCTAAGAAAAGTACTGACTACCCAACTATAATTCTTCCGAAGGATGAGTATGCTCACGTTATGAGCGAGATAGCGACGCATATTTCGGAAAAGCAATTAAAATCAAAGGTTTTCAAGAAAGCTATAGGTAATTATTACTATACAGTTGAAAACAATGGTTTTGGAAATTTTAGAATAATCGGAAGGGAAGATATCGATATTGAGGACTAAAATTTTTAATTATGAACTCAATCTTTCTGAAGCACGTCTTCAACTGCTTGAAAAACTAAGAGGAATATTCAATGATGAGGAAATGATTTTGGGTGTAATAGTTGACGCAAAGTACGATGACGATGCAAAAGCGTTGATTAAATTTCTTGATACCGAAGAAGGAAAATCCGAAGAACAGGTTATTTTAGAATCACTTGATTTGAGCTTAAAAAGAAAAGAAAAATCATCTAGCCGCCCCTGAAAAGGCGGTTTTGTTATGTCAAAATTTAAGGAGATGAATACATGAAATGTCCATATAACCGCAGAGTAGAAATCGCAGTACAGAACTGGGGTCAGGATTCTGACGACAATCAGACGCCGACCAAAGGCACTACCGTTACACAGACAGTTTATGAGCTTATGGACTGTGAAAAAGAGAACTGTGGTGCATGGAAAAACGGAAGATGCTGTTATGCAGCTGTAAGTCTTTCAAACGAATAAGCTACAACTCAATAATTGAAGCACTTTGCTAAGGACATAAATGTCCCCGGCAGGGTGCTTTTATTATACTCATTTGAACGTACCGGGCGGTCCTGACAGGACTATGAACGGTGCGGGCACAAACTGTATTTGTCGGGCAGTCGTAAGACAGGAACGGCAAGGACGAAAGGTAGGTAAAAACTATGGCAATCAAAAAGCCGATGCGAATCTCTATGCAGTTTTTCGCAGAGAACAACACAAACGCAGCAGGGCAGGGTGGCTCTCCTTCGCAGTCTGCAGGTCAGCAAAATCAAATGAGTATTGTGTGCTTTTCATTTTTATCTTGACAAACACATTGAAAAAGGGTATAATATTATAGTAATTTTGCCGCTGTGGTGGAATAGGCAGACACAAGGGACTTAAAATCCCTCGGTAGCGATACCGTACCGGTTCAAGTCCGGTTAGCGGCACCAAATAAAGAAGGAGTACCCAAAGGGTATTCCTTCTTTATTTTATACTGATTTTCCTACGAAGAACCTAGAAATGCAGAGCATTTCTATAAAGCCCAGCTATGCAAACTTTCGAATAAAACAAAGCTTTGGCTGGGCTGGTTCAATGTCCGGTTTAATTGAGTACCCAAAGGGTATTCCTTCTTTATTTTATACTGATTTTCCTACGAAGAACCTAGAAATGCAGAGCATTTCTGCAAAGCCCAGCTATGCAAACTTTCGAGTAAAACAAAGCTTTGGCTGGGCTGGTTCAATGTCATGTTAGCGGCACCATTAAAAAGCAGATACCCAAATGGGTATCTGCTTTTAATTTTGTATTTTGAATTTACTTGCCCTTTGGATATAAACCTGAGAGATGTCCAAAAGAAATTATATTTCCCGATGAGCCATCAGCAAGTGTATCTAAAGCAAGTATCTTAGTGAAAAACTTTTGATTCTGATGGTCGTGATTTAATTCTAATTCGGATGCCGGCTGTTCCTTGAGTGCGAAAACATATATCTCATATGTATGCTGACTGCCGGAAGGAGGACATGGACCCTTGTACTTTCTTGTGTCATCTATTGCACCTAATTCGTAGCTTGTTTCTGTGACATTTTCAAGTCTCCAATGTAGCCAGTTTGCTGCAGAGGTATCTACCATGTAAATGTAATAGCAAGATGCACCTTCTACTGGTTCCCAGGAAAGCTGAGGCGATAGGTTAGAGCCCTTTTTTGTGTTTGAAATTTCAACATCCCAAACACCGTCATTTAGATTTTCAGAACTAAGCTCGAAATTACCACAACTTAATCCTTCGATTGTTACAGTAGGAATGCTGGATGAACTATCTGAAGAGCTGTCCTTATCAGCCCCGCAGCTACACATACATAACATTAGTGTAAGTATAAGTGAGAATAGTAATGCTTTTTTGATTGATTTCATAAGTACCTCCAATATAGTTATTGCTTGTTATTCTTCATAACTAGTCCGATTATAAGACGCTTGTTTTTAAGACACTCACTCATTGTCTTGTTTTCCCATTCGTATAAACAACCACTGCCTCTGTTTATCGAGATGAATTTACCATTTTTCTTAATGCAACAGTAGGTGTGAATGCAAACTAAGTGATGCCTGTAGGATATAATTGCAATGTCACCATCACGCATATCATTGTCAAGCTCTTCAATCGACTTGTAAAGTGTGTAATCTTGATTGTAAGCATCAAGACAGCAGGGGATTTTCTTAGGATTAGAGCCGAATATACCTGTGCTTGTGACGTATAAGGCGTTTGCAACAAATTCACTAGCCAGCTTGAAAAAAGCTTCATAATTTTCATTGTCGCTTATTTTGCTACTAAGAACTAATGCATTGTAAGTTGCTAAAATTTCACAACAAGTATTAGACATTTTAGAAAGGGAAAGCTTCATCTTTGAGAAGTTCCCGCTATACTGACATCTAAGAAGCCGTTTGCCCTCAATTGTAACAGCACTAGAGTATTTTTGAGAGTTATTCCAATCTTTGCTTAGGTGGTTAGTATTGGCAATATCACTGTCGTTAGCTTTCTTAATTCCGATAGAAATATTATGACTAAAATTCGATGATGCAAGTCTATGCATGCGTTTTTTCTCATTAAGTTCTTTAAATCTAATCCAGCGCAAATTAACACTTCCTAACAATGTCAATTTTATCATAAAAAAATGTAAAAATCAAGCTTGAAAATCTTATATATATATGTTATAATGTTTGATGTAGTGTCTTTGACGCTGATAATTATTAAGGAGAGTTTTTTCTTATGAAAAAGTATTTAGACAAATCTCTGTCTGCGCAGGAAAGAGCAGAGGCTCTTGTTGCTGAAATGACAGTTAGTGAAATGGCTGGTCAGCTTAGATATGATGCACCTGCTATTGAAAGACTTAATATTCCATCATATAACTGGTGGAACGAAGGACTTCACGGACTTGCTCGTTCAGGCGTAGCAACTATGTTCCCACAGGCTATAGGTCTTGCTGCTACTTTTGATACAGACCTTATCAAGAGTGTTGGTGATATTACTTCTACTGAGGCAAGAGCAAAGTATAACGAATACCAGGCTTATGGTGATACCGATATTTATAAGGGCCTCACAATCTGGGCTCCAAACATCAATATCTTTAGAGATCCACGTTGGGGCAGAGGTCACGAAACCTACGGTGAAGACCCTTATCTCACAACTGAGTGTGGAAAAGCTTACGTTCACGGCCTTCAGGGCGATTCTGATGTACTTAAGACTGCTGCTTGTGCTAAGCATATGGCTGTTCATAGTGGTCCTGAAAGTTTAAGACACGAATTCGACGCAATTGCTAGCGATAAGGATATCGAAGAAACATACTTCCCAGCATTCGAAGCACTTGTTAAGGACGCAAAGGTAGAAAGCGTTATGGGTGCTTATAACAGAGTTAACGGACAAGCTGCTTGTGCTCACAAGCTCTTTATGTCTAAGCTCGACGAGTGGGGCTTTAATGGTTACTTCGTTTCTGACTGTTGGGCTGTAAGAGACTTTCATGAGCATCACGGTCTTACATCTTGCCCACCTGAGTCTGTTGCACTTGCTTTGAAGGCAGGCTGTGACGTTAACTGTGGCTGCACATATCAGCACATTCTCACCGGTCTTGAAATGGGTCTTATCAGTGAAGAAGATATCAGAGTTGCTTGTGTTCACGCAATGAGAACAAGAATCAGACTCGGTATGTTTGATGATTCTACAGAGTTTGATAATATCCCATATGAAGTAGTAGCTTGCAAGGAACACAAGGCGGTTTCTCTCAAGGCTGCAGAAGCTTCTATGGTTCTTCTCCAGAATAATGGAATCCTTCCACTTAGCAAGAATGTTAAGACTATTGCAGTAATTGGTCCAAATGCTAACAGCAGAGTTGCTCTTGAGGGTAACTACAACGGTACTGCTGATAGATACAATACATTCCTTACAGGTCTCCAGGACAAGTTTGACGGCAGAGTAATCTTCGCAGAAGGCTGTCATCTCTACAAGGACAGATGCTCCGGTCTTGCTCAGGCTAATGATAGAATTGCTGAAGCAGTTGCTGCAGCAAAGCATGCTGACGTTTCAATTCTTTGCCTCGGTCTTGATGCTACAATTGAAGGCGAGGAAGGCGATACAGGTAATGAGTTCTCATCAGGCGATAAGAACGACCTTAGAATTCCTGCTAGCCAGCGTCTTCTTCTCAGCGAAGTAAAGAAGGTGGGCAAGCCTGTTATCGTAGTTTGTGCTGCAGGTAGCTCAATCAATATTGAATCTGAAGTTGATGCTCTTATTCACGCTTGGTATCCGGGTGCTGAAGGTGGTCTTGCTCTTGCAAATATTATCTTAGGTAATGTTTCACCATCTGGTAAGCTTCCTGTTACATTCTATGCTGATACAGACAAGCTTCCTGACTTCACTGACTACTCAATGAAGGATAGAACTTACAGATATACTAAGGAGAACATTCTCTATCCATTTGGATATGGTCTTTCTTACAGCAAGACAACATTTAGCAACCTCTCCTATGCTGACAACACAGCTACAGTAACAGTTACTAATGTTGGTAACTTCGATTTTGAAGAAGTTGTACAGCTTTATATCAAGGATTACTGTGAGGATGCTGTTCCAAATTACAGCCTCTGTGGATTCAAGAGAGTTAGCATAAAGGCAGGCGAGAGCGTAACTGTTACTATCCCTATGAATCCTAATGCTTTCACAAGCGTTGATAACAATGGTGTTAGAGCTGTTAGAGGTAGCAAGTATACTCTCTACTGTGGCTCACATCAGCCGGATGAGTTTAGTGCAAAGCTTTCCGGTACAGAGTGTGTAAGCGTTGATATTAACCTTTAAAAACATTAAAAGACGTGTCTTACGGCACGTCTTTTTAATTTTCTTTACTTGTCCTTTGAATTTCTTGCATTTTTTAGCTTTATGTATTATATTATGTTCAGAAGTAAATTTTAAGGAGGAAACGCAATGACATTACTTGATATTTTAAGAGAAAACATCGCAGTAAAAAGGGTAAAGATTGGATTTTGGGGAGAAACAGAACAGGACTTTGAAAACAAAGTAGCTAGCGATATTTCGATGTCGGTTTTTACTGACGATGGCTTGCTTGAATTCAGAGATTTATTTAAGCTCCCGATTAAAAGGATAAAGGACGGTTGCATATACATTGATACTAATGACAATGTAGAAATTCAAGATAGAATCAGTCGCTTGTGGAGTATATATACTTGTCTTGGCCCGTTTGATTGGGAAGGAAAATATGATAATACAGATGCTGTTAAAAAGTGTTCTGATGAAGATATAAAGGAGCGTATGAAGTATTTTGAATATACTTCTGAAATGATGAGCTTGTAGCTTTTGTCAAATCTAAAATATTTTCACTTTTAATCTTGACAACGCATTTTAAAAGTGATATAATAATTAACTGTTGGGTGAATAAAACCAGCATGCGCCAGTAGCTCAGCTGGATAGAGTGTTTGGCTACGAACCAAAAGGTCAGGGGTTCGAGTCCCTTCTGGCGCGCCAAAGCTTTCTTGCAATTTGCAGGAAAGCTTTTTTTGTAACTAAAAATATTTAAGGATTATTTAATAATTGATATGTTAGAATGTAATCAAGCTAAAGAAAGGGGCTTTATAAAATGTTTTTAAGAATACTGAAAAAAGACCTTAAACGCAAGAGAGCTATGAACATTATACTTCTCGTGTTCATTATTCTCTCATCGCTGTTTGTTGCTTCAAGTGTAAACAACATATATTGCGTTACAAACGCACTTGACAACTTCCTTGAAATTTCCAATGCACCTGATTACTTCGCAGCAATCAGAGGAAAAGACTCAATAGAAACAATAACAGATAAAATATCTGATGTTTCCGAAATCACTTACTCAGGCTACGAAAGAATGATTTTTGCAGAAAAATCAAATTTCATTATTAACGGTGAATATATTGATTTTAAGAACTCATCAATTATTATGTCCTTTGGTGATGCAAAGACAAAGTACTTTGATATGGACAATGAGGAAATCACCGATGTTAAAGAAGGAACAGTGGTTCTTTCAGGAAAGGCAGTTGAAAAAGTAGACCTTGAAACCGGTGATATTATCACAGTAAAAATCGGTGATAAATCACTTGACCTCAAGGTTGCTGACAGCTGTAAGGACGCTGTTCTCGGTTCTGACCTTATGGGTATGACAAGATTCATTATGAACGAAAAAGATTTTGAATATTTTTATGACAATGATGATGAAAGCGTACTTTACGGTTCACTCTGGTACATAAATTCAACTGATACCAATAAGCTCAACAGTATATTCAGTGAAATCAACAACGTCATGTTCAATGCAGACAGAAGCACAATCAAGATGGCTTATGTACTCGATATGGTAATCGCAGGCGTGTTCCTTGTTATTTCTGTATGTCTTATTCTTATAGCTTTTGTTGTTTTGAAGTTTACTATTACTTTCACACTTTCGGAAGAATTCAGAGAAATCGGAGTTATGAAGGCTATCGGAATTAAGAACACCAAAATCCGCTGTCTGTATCTTGTAAAGTACCTGGCAATGGCTGTTGCAGGCTCGACAGTGGGATTCCTTCTCAGTATTCCGTTCTCTGATACTCTTTTAAAGAACGTTTCAAAGACAATTGTTATTCAGGGAGAAAACACATTCCTTATAAACCTCATCTGTTCGATTGCTGTTGTACTTATCATACTTCTTTTCTGCTACGCATGTACAGGCAAGGTCAAGAAGCTTTCTCCAATCGACGCTATCAGAAACGGTCAGACAGGCGAAAGATATAACGCCAAGAGTGTTATAAGCCTTTCAAAAACAAGAGGCAAGCCTTCATTCTTCATGGCACTTAACGACATTCTGAGTGCTCCGAAACGTTTTCTTTCAATTATCTTTACTTATATTCTCTGTATGACAATCGTGCTTGTCCTTGTAACAACAGCTAACACGCTAAGAAGCGGCGAGCTCGTTAATATATTCGGATTACACGAAAGCGATGTTTTCCTCAGCATATACTCTGAAGATATTATGTCAGCAGTGGTATCAGGAGAGCGTGAAAAATTTGAAGAAACAATGACAAGGCTTGAAACCGAGCTTGAAGAAATCGGAATTGAGGGCGAGGCTTCAATCGAATTATTCATTAAGTACAACTTAAAACACGGTGATAATATGTTCAAGTCGATGACACTCATCGGTCTTAACACAACTACTGATATGTATATTTACAATGAAGGTACGGCACCACAGAATCCAAACGAGGTTGCAATTACACAGCTTGTAGCCGAAAAGCTTGATGCAGAAATCGGTGACACAATCATAGTCTGCCAGGAGCATGGCGACGTAGAGTATCTGGTAACAGGATACTATCAGAGCATGAACAATCTCGGTGAGGGCGTGAGATTCCACCAGGATGCACCGTTTGATTTTTCAATGCTTTCCGGCAGCTTATCCTTCCAGTTTGATTACACCGATTCCCCTGACGAAAAGACAAAGGAAGAAAGATTCAAACAAATCGAAGACTTATACGGTGAAGAAAATGTGAAGACAGCGGGCGAGTTTGTAGCAAGTATAACTGGCGTAGGCGATGCGATAGATGCTATCAAGTATCTTACTCTCGGACTTGTTATGGTAATCATAATGCTTGTAACACTTCTTACAGAACGCTCCTTCATTGCAAAGGAACAGGGCGAAATTGCTACACTCAAGGCTATCGGCTTCAAGACCTCATCAGTTGTAGCGTGGCATACACTCAGATTTGTTATTATAGGAGTTGTTTCATCTATAATCGCTGTACTCATTTCAACACCTGTTACAAATCTTGCAATAACGCCTGTATTCAAAATGATGGGTGCTGCGTACGGAGTTAATTACGAAGTGAACCTTCTTGAAGTTGCAGTTATCTATCCGACTATATTACTCGTTACAACCATTATTTCCTCAGTACTCACTTCACTCTACACAAAAACAATCAAGCCTTCACAGGCATCATCTATTGAATAAAAGGAGATATCACTATGAACATCTTAGAAGTAAAAGACCTTTGCAAGACATATATCATAAACAAGCGTCAGAACAATGTTCTCAAGAACGTAAATTTCAGCGTTTCGGAAGGTGAAATGGTCGCTATTATGGGGCCTTCAGGTTCAGGAAAGTCCACACTTCTTTACACGGTTTCAGGTATGGACACACTTACCGCAGGAGAAGTTAAATTCTGCGGTAAGGATATCGCCAAGCTTTCTGAAAAGGAGCTTGCAGGATTAAGACTTGACGAAATGGGATTCATCTTCCAGCAGATGCATATGCTCAAGAATCTCACAGTGCTTGACAATATCATTCTTCCTGCAACACAGTCAGAAAAAGCAAACGAAACACGCAAGGAAACCGTACAGCGTGGTCATAACCTTATGAGAAAGCTCGGTATTATTGATATTGCTGATAACGACATCAATGAGGTATCCGGCGGTCAGCTCCAGAGAGCTTGTATCTGCCGCAGTATGATTAATAATCCTAAGATGATATTTGCCGATGAGCCAACAGGTGCTCTCAACAGAACATCATCAGACGAGGTAATGGCAGAACTTGCAAAGCTCAACAGCGATGGCACAACCATTATGCTTGTAACACACGACGTAAAGGTTGCCGCAAGATGCACAAGAGTTATGTATATAGTTGACGGAAACATAAAAGGAGAGTATAATTTAAATAGATACGAAAATGAATCTCAGATGAGAGAACGTGAAAGAGCTCTTAACAACTGGCTTATGGAAATGGGCTGGTAGGACTCGGACAGCTATTTTACTCAGCCGTGCGTTATTTACATTTCGTACGGCTGAATTTTTATACCGACAGGAAGTGCATCTTATGACTGATATTTTGATAGTTGAAGATAACAAGGAACTCGCTGAACTGCTATGCGATTTTCTGCGTGCAGAGAATTATACTGTTTCTGTTGCAGCATCAGGAGAAAAGGCTTTGTCGCTGTATGAAAAATACGGTGCAAAGCTTGTTGTGCTTGATATAATGCTACCAGGCATAGACGGATTTACGGTTTGTAAGAAAATACGAGAAGAAAGCAACACCCCGATTATTATTGTCAGTGCAAAGTCAGACAAGGATGACAAGCTCAACGGTCTTATCCTCGGAGCTGATGACTATATTGAAAAGCCCTATGATATTGACATAATGCTTGCAAAGATTGTGGGTATCTTCAAACGCAGATACGCACTTGATGAGCTTATCGACGGAAGCTTAAGAGTCAACAAGGAAAGCCGTACTGTTTATAAGAATAATGCTTTAATTGAAATGACAGCCAAGGAATACGAATTACTCGTACTGTTTTTAGAAAACAAGGGCAAGACGCTCAGCAAGGAATATATTTTCAATCAGATTTGGGGTAGCGACAGCTTTTCCGAACAGCAGACTCTTACTGTACATATCAAATGGCTTCGACAGAAGATTGAAGATGATACCAAGAATCCGCAGATAATCAAAACTGTGTGGGGTGTAGGCTACAAGTATGAAAGCGTTCAATAAAATCTTACTTACTGTAATTGCATTAATTGTGGTTATATTTATAGCTGCTAATGTCGTCATAATAGCTGATAAGGACGATACAAGCGGAAGGCCTTATATTGTTGAAGCAAGCAGAGTTGCTTTAGAGCTTGAAGAAAAAAGCATTGATGATATTGACCTTTCCAAATATGAGTACATCACAGGTATAGCTACATATTCAGACGACTTTTATAATACCGAAAGTGACTACATAATACGTGAAATCGGTGGTGAGCTATATAGAATTGAATTTATTGCAGACAGTAAAACAAACAATACCGAAAGACTTATAACAGTCAATCTCTCTCTCGCTGTAATGACAATTATGATTATTGCTGTGTTGTTATATGTGAGATACAAAATCCTGTCACCGTTTGAACGTCTTAAAGATGTTCCTTACGAGCTTTCCAAGGGCAATCTTACTACTCCCGTAAAAGAAACTAAAAACAGATTTTTCGGTCGCTTTATCTGGGGCGTAGACCTGCTCAGAGAGAATATGGAACAGCAGAAGGAAAGGGAACTAAAACTTCAGAAGGACAGAAAAATGCTTCTTCTTTCTCTTTCACACGACATAAAGACACCGCTTTCTGCTGTGAAGCTGTACTCAAAGGCACTTTCCAAGGGATTATACACAGATAAGCAAAAGCAGTTGGAAATTGCAGAGAGCATAAACGAAAAGGCGGATGAAATCGAAGGATATATTTCTCAGATTATAACTGCTTCCAGAGAGGATTTCCTCAGCCTTGATGTCTGCAACAGTGAGTTCTATCTTTCAGAGCTTGTCACCAAGATACAGGCTTACTACACAGAAAAGCTAAGGCTTGTTAAGACAGACTTTTCAGTTGAGGAATACTCAGATTGCATAATCAAGGGTGACCTTGACCGAAGTGTTGAGGTTATTCAGAACATCATTGAAAACGCTATTAAATACGGCGACGGAAACAGCATCAGATTACTCTTTTCACAGGAAGAGGGCTGTTTGCTTTTAACTGTAGAAAACAGCGGATGCACGCTTTCTGACAACGACCTGCCACACATATTCGACAGCTTCTGGAGGGGAGAAAACTCAGCAAACGAAAAGGGAAGCGGTCTCGGACTTTATATCTGCCGTCAGCTTATGATGAAAATGAACGGAGATATTTTTGCGAAAATTTCAAACGGTTATATGAATGTTACCGCTGTATTTACCAAGGCATAATTGCGTTTTAATCAATAAATACCAAACTACAAATACACCGTATCTCTTAAATGCGGTGTATTTTATTTGTTGAAATAATCACAATGTTGTGGTATAATAATCATATATGTAATTTACTGAACACAACAACTTTTTTGAGGTGCAATTATGGATAAAACAAAGGCAAAATCACTTATTGACAGTCTTGTAGAAGAGCTCAATTATCACGCACACAGATACTATGTTCTTGATGACCCGCAGATAAGTGACTATGATTATGATATGAAAAACAGACAGCTCAAGGAGCTTGAGGAGCAGTTTCCCGACCTTGTGAGAGAAGATTCACCATCATTCAGAGTCGGAGGCGAAACACTCTCTACCTTTGAGAAGGTCACTCATACTGTACAGATGGGAAGCCTGCAGGACGTATTTTCTTATGAAGAGGTTGTTGCTTTTGTCAACAGAGTCCGTGAAACAGTTGAAAAGCCTGTTTTCTGTGTAGAGCCTAAGATTGATGGGCTTTCAGTTTCACTTGAATATGCAGACGGAAAGCTTGTAAGAGGCTCAACAAGAGGCGACGGCTTTGTTGGGGAAGACGTAACCGCAAACCTCAAAACAATTATGTCTATACCTCTGAAGCTCAAGCAGGAGCTTCCTCTTCTCGAGGTTCGTGGAGAGGTTTATATGCCTATGAAATCCTTCTTAAAGGTCGTAGAAGAACAGGAAGCAAATCTTGAACAGCCTTTCAAGAACCCAAGAAACGCTGCTGCAGGCTCACTCAGACAGAAGAATTCTGCTATCACAGCTAAACGTAACCTCGACATTTTCTGCTTTAATATACAGCAGCTCGAAGGTACAGAAATCACATCTCACAAGCAGTCACTTGACCTTCTTGGAGAGCTTGGCTTCAAAACTGTCCCGGGATACGTCTGTCTTGAAACGGCTGATGATATAATAAAGCAGATTGAAAAAATAGGCGGGATGAGATTTGATTTACCTTTTGATATTGACGGAGTAGTAATAAAGCTCGATGACCTATCTTCGAGAGATGCAATGGGCTCTACTGCTAAGTATCCACGCTGGGCTGTTGCATATAAGTTCCCACCGGAAGAAAAAGATACAAAGCTTTTGGATATCGAATTGAATGTTGGCAGAACAGGTGCTGTTACACCTGTTGCAATTTTTGAACCTGTGTTTTTAGCTGGCACAAGCGTTTCTAGAGCTACACTTCATAACAAGGATTTTATTTCAGAAAAGTCTATATCAATAGGGGATACAATAAGAGTAAGAAAAGCAGGAGATATTATACCTGAAGTCTTATGTGTAACCCAGAAGGGCGAAGCTTATAGCACATATGAGTTCCCTAAGCAATGTCCTGTGTGTGGTGCTGAGCTTGAAGTAGGCGAAGAAGCTGCAATAAGATGTCCTAATAGTGCTTGCCCTGCACAGCTTCATAGGAGTATAGTTCATTTTGCTTCAAAGGGTGCTATGAATATCGAAGGACTTGGTCCTGCGATAGTAGATGTTCTTTTGAAAGCTCAGCTTATACACTCGGTTGCAGATTTGTATGAGCTCAAAGTGCAAGACCTCTTGAAGCTCGAAAACTTCAAAGACAAGTCAGCAAATAATCTTATAAGCTCTATTAATGAGTCTAAAAAGAATACACTAGATAAGCTTATTTTCGGATTAGGCATAAGAAATATAGGACAGGCGTCTGCTAAGCTTCTCTGTGAGCGTTTTGGAAGCCTGGAAGCTATAATGAATGCGTCAGTTGAGGATATCTCTCAAATCGAAGGCTTTGGCGATATAATGGCACAAAGCGTTTATAACGCACTAAGAGAGCCTGCGTTTAAGGAAACTATTGATAGACTTATCGGATATGGACTCAATACAGAATACGAAAAGCTCACTGTAGATAATAGATTTTCAGGGCTTACTTTTGTTCTTACTGGTACATTACCAACGCTTAAACGTGATGAAGCTAAAGCTATTATCGAGAAGTTTGGTGGCAAGGCAAGTGGCTCGGTATCTAAAAAGACCAGCTATGTTTTAGCCGGCGAAGAAGCCGGAAGTAAGCTTACGAAAGCACAGGAGCTTGGTATAGAAATTATTACTGAACAACAATTTTTAAAAATGACCGAATAATACGCAAAAACAGCCAAAGCTAAAAATGATATGCACCCCAAAAGTTAGATACTTTTGTAGGTGCATATTTTTATGGCAAAAGGTGAGCGTCATAATAAAAAGCACCCTCGCCAAAAGGTGAGAGTGCAAGAATATCATATTGATTAGATGATATCGTCTTCCTGGTTAGGAATAGTAAGCTGCTTCTTAGGAACACGCTTGATTGGGTCATATTCCCACTTCTTGCAGCTATAGTCGCCAGCAACGAGACCCTGCTTTTCACAGAGAACCTTGTTACCTTCCTTAGCTCTGCTACCATATACACAGTAGGAACATGATGGTGTAATATTGTTACCGAAATAAGTTTTCTTTGCCATTTATGACACTCCTTTTTTGAACTAATATCTTTCTCTATACTGATTATATCATACTTTTTTATGAAATGCTAGTCTTTTTTTTAAAAAGAATAAAAATATCATTATTATTAGACAAAATGACGGTGCGAAATTGTCTATATTGACAATTATTCGTGGTGTTGTGGCAAAAACAGATAAATATTCGGCACAAATCTTGTAAAAAAACAGGTAAAACACAATAGGTGATATAGCAGATAGTATTATTCTAAGGAATATTAACTTATTAAAATCTATTTTGTGGTCAGAAATTTTGGCACATTGTAGCCACACACAGCATCCACCTAGTGCAATAATTACTGTTACTAATGGCAAGATAGCATAGCTTTTTGCATTTACTTTTACAATATTTGTTGCGTCAGTTATTGAACGTAGAAATATACCAATAGAATCATTGTTTGATAGTTTAAATTCTAAAATGATTTTTTCTAATGCGACTGATATAACTGAAAATGCAACTATTATAGAACACATTGAGAATAATGATTTTGAAGCTGATTCTACAGACTCTATTATAGCACTGGAAGGTTCTGTGCCATCTGATTTTTCTGATAATATAATTCTATTGATTTTGAATGCTCTATTTATTATTATCGCACCAAAAATATTTGAAATAACAATTGAAAGGTATATTGCTATTCCTATTTTTTCGTTTTGATAAACACAAGTTCCCATTGTTCCTATGATAAATGCCGGACCTGCCCCAAAGCAATATGAAGCTATAATTCCTGCTTGCTTTTTGGTAAGCTCTTTTTGCTTTACAAGCTCACTGAGCATTTTAATGCCTACGGGATATCCTCCAACATTGGATATTATAAATATAGGAACTAAGTTTTCGTGCATTCCAAGTATCTTTGCAATGGGTTTAAATGCGTGACTTATGTAACTAAGACACCTTGTTTTAATTATATAATCTGAAATTGCCATTGTTATAAAAAGCGATGGTATTATTATATTTATGCATTTTGATATTGAGTTGTTAATTTCGTTTGTTACATCTGAGATGTTGTAAATTGTAAAAACAAACGTTGAAATTATTATAATTATGCGAAAATATCTTTTCATTATTTCCTCCAATACTTTTTCACTAAGTATATGCAAGGACAAAGCTTAATATAATTTATCGGAGGGTGATTATATGTCAAGCTTTAAGAAACTAATGAAGAAATCAGCATACTATAATTCATTTATAAACATTATAGACAGCGAAAGGGTAATAATAGAAAACTGTCGTTCTATAAATGAGTGTAGTGATATTATGGTGAGTATAGGCAGTGCAGAAAATGATATAGAAATATGGGGCAGTAACTTGGTTGTTACCTGTTATACTAATACCAGCATTGAAGTTCAAGGAAAAATTGATAACGTTTCTATATCAAAAAGAAGGGGAGCTTTATGATTTGTGAAAAGTTTGGTGTATGTACTGTTTCGATAACTGAGGGCAACAAGTCAAAGTTCATAAATGAAGTTTTAACTTCAAATATTATGCTTGAAGGATTTACAGAAACAAACAATGAGATAAGATGTAAAGTGTTAAGCGTTAAAATTAAACATCTCAAAAAGCTTTGTGATAAGTATGAATGTAAGCTTAATATAATATCAGAAAACGGAATTAATGTAAAAATCAGAAAGCACAATAAGCACTATGGCATTTTAATTGGAATAGTAACAATAATCATAATACTAACTGTATTATCAAACCATGTTCTTCAAGTAAAAATAGTCGGTGCTGATGCAGAGACACGAGAGGCTGTTAATGCAGTGCTGGAGGATATGGATATTGGTTTTGGCAGTTTTATTCCCGGGATAAACTTTTATGAGCTCGAAACTGCACTTGCTCTACAAACTGATTGTATTGCTTGGGCCGGTGTAAGAAGTCACGGAAGCACTCTGATAATAAACGTAAGTCAGGTTAAAGAGCAACCGGATTTAGAACAAAAAAGAATGCCTGCTAATGTGATTTCTACTCAAAACGCGGTTGTGACTGATGCAATAGTCTATAGCGGGAAATTAAATGTTATGATAGGCGACGCTGTTGCAAAAGGTCAAATCATTATCAGTGGAGAATACACAGATATAAATGGTGAGCTGTGTTATAGATATGCTAAGGCAGATATTACAGGAACTTTTTCACATAATGCAAGTTTTAAACAAAGTTTTGTTACAATAGAAAAGATTATATCTCCAACTGAATTAAAAACCAAAAGTCTCTTACTTTTCGATGCGGATATTCCATTATTTTCGAAAAACTATAACGGTAGATATATTGAAAATGAGAGCTCATCATATTTTTCTTTCCTTGGATTTGAACTGCCTATAGGCATAAAACATACAAGTTATGATGAGTATTCCTACGTTACATATACTCAAAAAGAAGATGAAGCCAGAGAGGCATTAATGGCAGATATTTTAAGATACGAGAAGAATTTTCTTTCGGATTATGAGATTTTAGATAAGAATGTAACTGTTAAAAAAGACAAAAATGGATTCTACGCAAATGTATCATATATACTAAGTGGAGAAATTGGTGAAACACAGATAATTCTTGCGAAAAAAGATTAAAAAGTACTTTAAATTTTGATGTGACTATGATATAATATATCTTGAGTTAGTGTGTATACTAGCTTAAATTTTAATGTATCGGTGAGTAAATGACTGAGAGGATTATAAATGTAGAACGCTCTGAGCTTATTATTAATTTGTTCGGTAGCTATGATGAAAATTTAAAGGCACTTGAAAAGGAATATGGCGTTTCCATCGTTAATAGAGATGGCGACATTAAAATAACAGGCGCCGAAGAACAGACATACAACGCTGCACAAGCGATTGAAGCTTTATTGTTTGTTGCTTCTAAGGGTGAGCTGATTACAGACCAGAATGTGCGATATGTAATTTCTATGGTCGCAGACGGAACGCAGGAGCAGGTTAAATCACTCAGTGGTGACGGCATATGTGTTACAATGAGTGGTAAGATTGTCAAGCCCAAAACTCTTGGACAAAAGCAGTATATACAAGCTATAAAAGATAATACGATTGTTATTGGTGTTGGACCTGCCGGTACAGGCAAAACTTATCTTGCTGTTGCTATGGCGGTCAAAGCTTTCAGGGCACACGAAGTCAATAAGATAATCCTTACAAGACCTGCTGTTGAAGCCGGTGAAAAGCTCGGCTTTCTGCCCGGAGATTTACAAGATAAGGTTGACCCATATCTTAGACCTCTCTATGATGCTCTCTTTGATATGCTCGGTCCAGAATCATTTGCAAGACAGCAGGAGAGAGGTTGTATCGAGGTTGCGCCACTTGCGTATATGAGAGGCCGTACACTTGATGATGCATTTATTATTCTCGACGAAGCTCAGAATACAACTCCTGAACAGATGAAGATGTTTCTTACACGACTTGGTTTTAACAGTAAGATTGTTATTACAGGAGATATTACTCAGATTGACTTACCGGAAAAGAGAAAGTCCGGTTTGATTGAGGCTATGAGGGTTCTCAAAAATGTTGATGATATCTCTATAAGACGTTTTTCAGAAAAAGACGTTGTAAGACACAAGCTTGTTCAGGATATTATCAAGGCATATGAAAAATTCAACGAGGAAGGTAAAAGACATAATGGATAAAATCAAAGTTTTAATTTCTAATAATCAGGATATAGTTAAGGTTCCGGTTGGAATTAGATTACTTATAAGAAAGTGCTGTCACGCAGTTTTATCATATGAAGGATTTAAGGGAGATGCTGAGGTTAGCGTTTCTTTTGTTGATAACAGCAATATTCATGAACTTAACCTTAAATATCGCAATGTAGACAGACCTACAGATGTTCTTTCTTTTCCTCTTGGCGAAGATGGTTCATATGATAAAAATCCTGAAACCGGTGCATTCCTATTGGGCGATATTGTAATTTCACTTGAAACTGCACTTAAGCAGTCTGAGGTTTACGGACATTCACTTGAACGTGAAGTCGGATTTTTAACTGTTCATTCTATGCTTCATCTTCTCGGCTATGATCACGAAACCTCTAAGCTTAACGAAAGAATTATGCGCGAAAAAGAAGAAGCAATTCTCTCGCAACTTGGCGTTTCAAGAGATATCAGCTATAATACAGTCACTGAAGAGCAGGAATGATTTAAGAAGTACGGAGTTTTATATGTCAAGTAAAAATGCTTTTATAACTATTGTAGGTAGAGCTAACGTCGGCAAATCTTCACTTTTAAATAAGCTAATAGGTGAAAAGATAGCTGCTGTAAGTAATAAACCACAGACTACAAGAACTAAGATTACAGGGGTTTTGACTAAAGGCGATACGCAGTACGTTTTTATGGATACTCCTGGTATGCATAAGCCTAAGAACAAGCTATCAGACCATATGGTGAAGACTATTTCTGATGCTGTATCAGATGGCGAAATAATTATGCTTGTTGCTGATTGTACAAAGAAGATTTCTGATAATGAAATCAGCCTTATCAAAAGCTTTAAGTCATCTAGAATGAAGACGATTCTTGTGCTCAATAAAATCGACCTTCTTGATGATAAATCTAAGCTTATTTCAAAAATCAGTGAATATACTGAGCATTATGATTTTGATGAAGTTGTTCCTATCAGCGTATATGAAAATGATGGTATAGATGCACTCATGGATGCGGTTTCAAAGTACGCAGTAGAAGGCCCACACTTTTTCCCTGATGATGCTATTACTGACCAACCCGAAAAGGTAATTATGGCTGAGATTATCAGAGAAAAGGCACTTAGAAACTTAAGCGAAGAAGTACCTCATGGAATTGCTGTTACTATCGAATCGCTCAAGGAAAGAGATAATCGTAACGGTGAAGGCGTGCTCGATATTTCTGCTGTTATTTATTGCGAAAGAGATTCTCATAAAGGTATTGTTATTGGTAAGGGCGGTGCAATGCTTAAGAAGATTGGCTCTGATTCAAGAGCTGAGCTAGAAAGCTTTTTCCAGATTAAAGTTAACCTGCAATGCTGGGTTAAGGTAAAAGAAGGATGGAGAAACAGAGAGGGTATTATAAGAAATTTTGGCCTTTCTGATAAATAATAAAGCCTCGATATGCAGATAATATCTGTAGAGATTTGAGGTGTTTTTATGAAAGACAAGCTTTGGAATATATTTCTTTCAAGCGGTAAGATTACTGACTATTTGAATTATAAAAAGTACGAGGATGTGAGCTACGATGCAGACAGTAAACGGAGTAATAATTCGTGACAGAAAAGTCGGCGACAACGACAAGGCTGTTACTGTGCTCACAAGAGAAATCGGACTTATTGATATCACCGTCAGAGGCGCTATGAAAATCACAAGCAAAAGCTCAAGCTCAATTCAGCTTTTTATGTACTCTAAGCTTTGCATAAATGAAAGCAAGGGCAGATACTATCTTGACAGCGCCGAGCCTGTAAACGTGTTTTATAACATTAGACTTGATGTTGAGAAATTTGCATTAGCAAGCTATTTTTCTGAGCTTATTACTTATTCCGTGCTATTCGGACAGCCTTGTGATATCATAACAAGACTGCTTCTTAACACACTTTATTTTCTTGACAACGGAAAGCTCAGCCACAGAATTTTAAAGCCTATATTCGAGCTCAGGTTTATTTCCGAGCTTGGACATCTGCCTGCTCTTCTGGGATGCTGCCAGTGCAATTGCTACGAACATGAAAAGATGTATTTCAACCTGTATGATGGTAAGCTTACCTGCGGTGATTGCAGCAAGGTAGGGGAGATAGAGAATATCATTAAGCTTTCTCCCAATATTTTAAATGCTGTAAGATACATCTCGCTGATTGACTATAAGAAGCTCTATAACATAAGACTTCCGGATAATCTGAGAGCTGAGCTTTCAGAAATCACTGAAAACTACGTTTCAGTTCAGCTGGGAAAGAGATTTAAAACACTCGATTTTTACAAGACTATTATTTCACAATAAAGGAACCCAAAATGAATAAATACTACAAAACTATTGAACTACATAAAATCCTTGAGCTGCTGGCTTTGGAATGTTCAAACGATGCTGCAAAGAATCTTGCACTTTCGATTGAACCGATGACACAGCTCAGTGATGTAAAGAAAGAGATTTCAAAGACATCGGATGCTCTGGAGCTTTCTGTTAAGTACGGAACACCGATGTTTTACTCGTTTAAAAATATCGCTCCGCTTGTTGAAAAGGCAAGCTCGGGAGCAACTCTAGGTCTTTCAGAGCTTATTGAAATAAGAAGAATGCTTCATCAGATTTCAGAGCTTGTAAGATGGCACAATGACGGTGACAACAACGAAAGTACGCTTGACTACCTGTTTGAATGCCTGTTCCCGAATGACTACCTTATGCGTAGGCTTGATAGTGCAATTATCAGTGAAGATGAGCTTGCTGATGATGCAAGTGCTGAATTAGCTTCAATAAGACGTAAAATCAACAGAGCGGGTGCTAAGATTAAAGAGACTCTTGAATCTATGATAAAGTCCTCTGAAACAAAGAAGTTTCTACAGGAAACAAGAGTTACAATGAGAGATGGCAGATACGTTCTGCCTGTAAAAACTGAACACAAGGGCAATATAAACGGACTTGTACACGATACATCTTCAACAGGAGCAACACTGTTTATTGAACCTATCTCTGTTGTTGAAGCAAACAACGACATCCGCATTCTAAAGGTTCAGGAGCAGGAAGAAATTCACCGAATAATCGCTGATTTTTCAAAGCAATGTGCCGAATTCAAGGAGCAGCTTATTTCAGGCTACAACGCTTCAGTTCAGTTAAGCCTGTATTTTGCAAAGGCAAATCTCGCAGCGAGAATGAGAGCCTGCGCACCTGAAATTTCAAATGACGGAATTGTCCTACTTAAAAAAGCAAGACACCCACTTATCGATAAGGATAAGGTTGTGCCAATTGACGTTGAGCTTGGTGATAAGTTCAGTACTCTCATTATCACAGGTCCGAATACCGGTGGTAAAACTGTTATCTTAAAGACCGTAGGACTTCTTACAGCTATGACGATGTGTGGATTGCTTATCCCGGTAGCTGATGGCTCTAAGATTTCTATTTTCGAGAAAATTCTTGTGGATATTGGTGATAATCAATCTATTGAAGAAAGCCTTTCAACCTTCTCGTCTCATATGAATAGAGTTGTTGAAATACTTAAAAATGCTGATTGGAACAGTCTAGTTTTAGTTGACGAGCTAGGTTCTGGTACTGACCCTGTAGAAGGTGCTGCACTTGCGGTTTCTATTATAGAGAGACTTAAGCAGCAGGGTGCAAAAATTATCTGCACCACGCATTATCAAGAACTAAAGCTTTTTGCGATTGATACAGACGATGTTGAGAATGCTTCTTGCGAGTTTGATGTAAATACCTTAAGACCAACGTATAGGCTTATAATTGGGTCTCCCGGCAAGTCTAATGCTTTTGAGATATCAAGACAGCTTGGCATACCGGATGATATTATTGATGATGCTAAGGCTATTCTAACAGGTGAGAACAGACGCTTTGAAGAGATTATTGAAAACCTTGAAAAGACTAGGCTTGAGCTTGATAAACAAAGAGCCGAGGCAAAAGAAGCTAATAATACTGCTCAAAAGCTTAAAGCTGAGCTTACTGAACAACGTGCTCTTCTTGAAAAACATAAGGAACAAGAGCTTGAAATTGCAAGACGTGAAGCTAATGCGATTGTAAAGCGTGTTACTGCACAGTCTGAAAAGCTTATTGATGAGCTGGATGAAATCAGAAAACAGAAGGAAAAAACCGATTTTGCTAAGCTTGCTATTGATGCAAAGCACAAGAGCAAGTCTACATTAAATCAGCTCTATAACGACGCAAATCCTATCACGGCGAATAACGAGGAATACGTTCTTCCTAGGCCTCTTGTTAAGGGGGATAATGTTCTCATTGCTGATATGAATAAGAAAGGAATTGTTGTCACTCCACCGGATGAGAGTGGAAACTGCTTTATCCAGGCTGGTATTATGAAGACGAAAATTCATGTTTCTAAGCTGCGACTTATTGAGAAACAACAAGCATCAAATAATCTGAATAAAAAGCAGGGTAGTGGTAGAGTAACAAGCAAGGGCGTAGAGAGTAAAATGACAAGACGCCCACAGCTTGAGCTCGATATTCGTGGATATGCTTCCGATGATGGTGTCTATGAGGTAGATAACTTCCTCGACCAAGCAGTTATGTCCGGCGCTTCTGTCGTTACAATCATACATGGAAAGGGAACAGGCGTCCTTAAAAATTCAATAAGGAATCATTTAAAGCGTCATCCTCACGTTGCAAACTTCAGAAAAGGCCTTTATGGCGAAGGCGAAGATGGAGTTACTATCGTTGAACTTAAATAATTATCAAAAGACAGGTGTAATATCCTGTCTTTTTCTTGTATTTATCTAGCTTTAATGATATAATTAATATATACAAATGAAAGGATACACGTGATATGTACAAAAAGATAATTGCAGTTTGTGTGCTTGCCTTAACTATTTCGGGTTGTTCTTCTGAAAACTCATCTAAATCAGATGCTGTTAATGGGGATTTGTCTTCGCAAAGCGTTACAACGACAACTACAACAGCATTAACAACTACTACCACTACACAACCTTCAGTAATAACAAAACCTCACAATGGTTTACAGTTTTCTAAGCAGCTTGAGGTATATTCAAAAGCTACTGTAGGAGATTTATTTAAAAACATTTCGGTTAAGCTTGATGATTCGGATTTAGTTTTAGATACAAATTCCTTAGGTGAAAAAACCATTGGCGTTTCCTATACTTATAATAATCAGAAATACAACCACGATATCACTTATGAGGTTGTTGATACTACTAAACCACTTTTGCTAAATGGTGGTTGGAACATTGACCTCGAAATCGGCGAGGAATTTAATATTAATGATTATATCGGATATGCAGATAACTACGACAAAAAGCCTGCTGCTACATATTTAGGTGAGGTTGATACTTCTAAAGATGGTATATATAAAATCGAAGTAACTGTATCTGACTCATCGAACAATGAAACAAAATGGGAAGTTAATGTTAATGTTGGTGATGTCGAAATTCCTGATAGCCCAAGCGGTAGCGGTGGCACTACAAAGAGAGTTAATTTTGAAGATGTTGTAAAGGATTATTCAGCAGACAACACTAGCTTTGGCATTGACGTTTCTAAGTGGCAGGGTGATATTGATTTTAAAGCAGTTAAAGATGCTGGCTGTAGTTTTGTTATAATAAGAATAGGTAGCTACTACGATGAATATACTCCTGACCCGTATTTCGAAGCAAACCTTAAAGGTGCAAAGGATGCAGGCTTGAAGGTTGGAGTATATCTATACACTACGGCTAACACTAACGAAGAAGTAATAGATAACGCTAAATGGATTGTAGATAAGCTAAATGGCGAATATCTCGATTTTCCAATTGTATTTGACTGGGAAAGCTTTGAATACTTTCAGCAATATGAGATGAGTATACACGACCTAAATTCTTATTTTGAATCATTTTCAAATGAACTTAATAAAAATGGTTATTCTGCAATGCTTTACGGAAGTAAAAATCATTTAACAAATTTCTGGTATGACTTTGATAAATATCCGGTATGGCTCGCAAATTATGTTTCACAAACAGAATATACAGGTAAGTATGATATGTGGCAAATGACATGTTTTGGAAGAATACAGGGTATAGCAGGTGATGTAGATATAAACATACTGTATGATTAAATTAATAAGAACTTATATGATATTTAAATTGTAAATTTATATACTGTACAAAAATTAAATCCTACAGCAGATTTCAAAACGAACTGAGCATTGTCTCAAAAAAATGCAGAGGACACAGACTGATTATTTTTTCTATAAAATTGTTTATGATGCATAGAACGATTCAATTTATAATAGCTGAATTAAAAAGTTGTTGAAGCTATAGTTGTTAGACTTAAAATGGATTAGAATTATAAATTATCTGCAGCAAATCATTGTTTGTCCGGTGGTTTTCTAAACATGATGATTGCAGGTGATTACAATAATCATTAATCTAGCACTTGTTTAATCAGAAAACGCTTGACAATTGCTTAATAGAGGAGTATACTTAAATATATACCGAACTTCGCTAAATGCAAATTTAGTGAAGTTCAGGGGACTGAAAATATAGGGAGGAGCTGTATTATATGAGAAAAGCCTATGTAGATGATTGCCCTGATTATTTAATGGATTTTCTAACAAACCTAAAGCTTGTACGTGACAGAGCTGACCGTACCGAAGAAGCTTATTATATTGATATCCGTACTTTCCTTCGTTATTTAAAAGTTACTAATGGTTTAGTTAGTGATAATTCTGAATATAACGATATATCTATTAAGGATACACCATTCTCTCTTGTAGAATCCTTTACTATTAATCATGCTTATGCATACCTTAGATACCTTAAAGATGAAAGAAAGAATTCTACTGCTACCAGAGCTCGTAAGTGTTCTTCGCTTAAGCAGTTCTACTACTATCTTAATAAGAAAGCTATGCGTATCAAGAATAATCCTGTCGCAGAGCTTGAGCTTCCTAAAGTTAAGAATAAGTTGCCTAAGTTTCTTTCACTTGAAGAGAGCTTGCAGTTGCTTGGCTCTGTAGACTCATCTAATGCAGTTCGTGATTATTGTATACTTGTACTATTCTTAAACTGTGGTATGCGTCTGAGCGAACTTGTTGGGCTTAATTTAAGTGATTACAGTGTGCATAACCGTACGCTTAGATTGTTCGGTAAAGGTAGTAAAGAACGTATAGTATATTTAAATGATGCTTGTGTCAGTGCTCTTGATTCGTACCTATCAGAACGCTCACAAGACCCTAAAAACAAAGATTTAAATGCTATATTTGTATCAAGAAATCATCGTAGAATTACTACAAGACGTGTTCAGCTTATAGTTGAAGAAAACCTCAAGAAAGCCGGTCTTTCTAATATAGGTATATCAACACATAAGCTGCGTCATACGGCTGCAACATTGATGTATCAACACGGAAATGTAGATACTCTGGTGCTTAAAGAAATTCTTGGTCATAAAAGCATTTCTACAACAGAAATATATACACATTTAGGCAATGATAGCATCAAGAATGCTGCAGAGTCATCACCTCTTGCTAATGTTTTGATGAAAACTAATAAGAAAAAATCAAAAGAAAATTCCCCTGTTGATGATTAAGTTATAAAAATCAACTAATTATTTGATTTGTAGGTTATGATTATGAATAATAATGAATCTAATAATGAAAACAATAAAATTAGTCTGCCGATTATAATTTTTCTTGTTCTGTTTATGCTTGGCACTTCACTGTTTTCTCTGTTTATTTATCATAAGTTTTACAGAAAATCTGATAGCCCCTCTCAGCCTGCTTCTACAGTTGTAACTGATGAGTATGGTAGAATCAACATAAACGATGCTACTTATTCTGATTTATTACTTGTTGATGGTATCGGAAAAGAAATTGCAAATGATATCTTAGAGTTCAGAGAAAGCTATGGAATTATTACTGACATTAATGTACTTGCAGAAATCGAAAATATCGGCGATGCAAAGCTCGAGGCATTAAAAAGACATTTTTACTGCTACAATGTGCCTTCAGATATGACGACAAAAGCAACAATTACCGAGCCTACGAATAGTGTTTGCGAAACAACTTCTGTTACAACTCCCCTTTCTACTGATACTTCCCTATCTACAACCACAACTAAGACAAATACTACGAAGCCAACTATTTCTACAACAAAAAAGCCTACGAGTACGACTACAATAACTGTAGAACGTTCTCGCAAGCCTGTTAATATCAATACTGCCACAGCAGATGAAATTAGTGAGAATCTGCTTATAGATATTGAAATTGCGAATGAAATTGTAAAGCTCAGAGAGCAAATTGGTGGCTACAGCAATACCCTTGAAATTCTTTATTGCGATAGCGTTACAGATGCTCTGTATCTTGAGCTTGAAGAATTCTTGAATATCTAAGTTGGATTATGCCTGTTCATCGAGCGTTAAGCTGTATGCAGGCATAAATTCATTTAGGAATTCATCTGCTTCAGGTATATTTAGTGACTTTATTGAGTTAAGCGTAGAATTGTATGCTTTCTCAAAGTCTTTATTTCCCATTTGAAGCTCTTCTGTACATTTAATCAGAGCAGAAATTTTATCTGCTGCCTTGATAAGCTTCCATAGCTCATTGTCTTTTTCCTTATGGCCGATTATATCTGCATAAACTTCCCTTATATCATCAGGAAGATATGATAGAAGCTGCTTTTCTGCGTTTTCTTCAACAACTGCATAAGCACTCTTGATTTCCTTGCTGTAGTACTTAACAGGTGTTGGTAAATCACCGGTTATTATTTCTGCAACATCGTGATACATAGCAAGCAGAGCGCATCTGTCTGCGTCTACATTGCCACCATGCCTTGTGTTTCTTAGCACGGCAAGAAGATGTGAAATAAAAGCTACTTCAAGGCTGTGTTCGCTTATATTCTCGGAAATAGTATTCCTCATAAGTCCCCAACGATTTATGTATTTCATTCTTGAAATAATAGCGAAAAATTTACTCAAATTAATTCAACTCCGTTTAAAAAAGACCGGACATACATCCGGTCTTTAATTTTAATTACTAGATAATACTTAGGAGAACACCGGCAGCAACTGCTGAACCGATAACACCTGATACGTTTGGTCCCATAGCGTGCATGAGTAGGTAGTTTGTAGGATTTTCTTTCTGTCCAACCTTCTGGGATACACGAGCAGCCATAGGAACAGCCGATACACCTGCAGAACCAATAAGTGGGTTAACCTTACCCTTTGTGAAGATGTACATAAGCTTACCAAAGAGAATACCACAAGCTGTACCAATTGAGAATGCAACAACACCGAGTAAAATAACCTTAGCAAATTCGAGGTTCATAATCTTATCTGCAGTTGTAGTAGCACCAACAGAAATTCCAAGGAAAATTGTGATTATGTTCATAAGCTCATTCTGAGCAGTCTTTACAAGTCTGTCACAGCAACCGCTTTCCTTAAGAAGATTACCGAACATCAGCATACCAACAAGTGATGCAGCAGATGGAATAAGAAGTGCGATGATAATTGTTACTGCGATTGGGAAAACAATCTTTTCAGTTTTTGAAACAGTTCTGAGCTGTCCCATAACTACAGAGCGTTCTTTCTTTGTTGTAAGTGCCTTCATTATTGGCGGCTGAATAAGTGGTACAAGTGCCATGTAGGTATATGCGGCAAGAGCTATTGTACCGGTACTTATCTTTGAATCTGGGCCTAAAAGCTGAGATGATACGAAGATAGCTGTAGGGCCGTCTGCGCCACCGATAATAGCAATTGAGCCAGATTCTGCAGCATTAAATCCTAAAACAGCAGCGCCTACAAATGTAATGAAGATACCTGCCTGCGCAGCAGCACCGAGAATAAAGCTTCTAGGACTTGCAATCAGTGGACCGAAGTCAGTCATAGCACCTATTCCGAGGAATATAAGTGGTGGATATAGACCCGCTTTAACGCCTATATACAAGAGGTCAAGCAGTCCACCTTGTTTTAAAATCATACCATAATCGATATAGTGATTGCCGTCTTCTGCTGTATATCCATTAAAAAGTTCTGGATGATACATATCAGTAAGTGGAAGGTTTGTGAGAAGCATACCAAAAGAAATTGGGAGTAAAAGAAGTGGTTCAAATCCTCTTCCAATAGCTAAATACATAAATAAGAGCGAGACGCAAATCATTACGATGTTCTTCCATCCGCCATCTGCAACAAGCTGAGCAACACCGGATGTATCGGCAAGGTCAGCGATAGTTGATAAAAAGTTGTCTAAAATAGCACCCATCGGTTGTCAATTCCTTTCTACTAAAATGGACGAGTATTATCGATAAGACCTGCTTGAGCCCATGCAGGACGTGAAGCACGAGATGAAGGCTTAATTGAAGCAAGTCTGAGCTTTTTTCCGCTTTGCTCACTCATAGCAGCGATTGCAGCCATGATTACAGCAACTATTTCTTCTTCAACGCCATCGTCAATAACCGGAGCTACAGATACTGCAGGCTCAGCAACAGCAACAGGCTTAACTTCTTCGGTCTTAGCAACAGTCTTAGGCTTCTTTTCTCTACCAAAAATAAAGCCGAGAATCTTAAAGAAAAAGATAAGAATTAAGAGTGCCAGAAATACTACTGTTAGGCCAGTGATTACAACTGAGGCAACATAAGAAGTAGTCATTTCCGGGTTGTCCGAAAACATTGACGGAAGTATAATATCGTACATAGATTTTGCACGCTCCTTAAGTACATTATATGTTTTTATTATACACTAAAACGTTTAATATTACAAGTATATTTGACGATTTTTTTACACAAATTTTTGTTCTTTTATCACGATATTTTAGAAATTTAGTATACAAGTGAACCACCCTGACTTAAAGAAGTCAGAGCTTCAATAGGAGCCTTACAGCTCCGTTTAAGAAGATTGGTATTTAAGTTTCCACCTAATCTATGATTAGGCAACCCTTATTCTTATAGGCGTGTCCACACCGCCTCTAGC